>JANNTN010000072.1:0-40713 GCA_031394445.1 Anatilimnocola sp. | reverse complement strand
AGAAGTATCGCTGGCCGGGCAATGTCCGCGAGCTCAAGAATGTTATTGAGCGCGCCGTCGTGCTTGCCCGTGGCGACTTTCTCGACACCGACGATCTGAATCTGTCCAGCGTTACTACCGCGGGAGAATCGGCCGAGGTCGCATCAAGCAAATCGACGTTCGAGCCCATGTCGCTCGACGAGATCGAACGCCGGCATATCCACGCCACGCTCCGCGCCACCGGCTGGAACAAAAGCCGCACCGCCGCGATTCTCGGCGTCGAACGCTCCACCCTCGACCGCAAAATCCGCCGCTACGACCTCAAGCCACCAAACATCCGCGCCGACGAGTGGCAGGCCGAAACCGAATAGCCCGCCAGTGCTTGCGTAGGAATTAACCGCCGGCAATTGCGCTAATCACCAAATACGGTTCCTTCCCCTCCGCCACGGCCTCGGGAACGGGAGCATCGATCTCGTCCAGTGACAAATCCTGCTGGCAGGCGTAATACCGTAAAAACGCCCGCCGCTTCAGCGTGATATGATCGCGGATCGTCCCTTGCAGCATCGGATACTTGGCCTCGACGGCGTCCAAAATCGTTTTTTGCGACACGGGTGCCGCCGCTTCGACTTCCACTTCGCCACCAACCTTGGCCAAGACACGCAAATGATAAGGCAACACGACGCGGACCATGCGAGATAGCTTCCACTTGCGAGGCCAGGGATTGCGAAAGTTCCATCTGTACGCGGATTGCATCCAGATCACAATAAAAGTTTACGCCGTTGCAGCAGTGGTGTGGTAGTACCGTCGCATTCCGCCAACCGACGTCTCAATGTTATCGACCAAGCATCGTTTCCTGTTTGTGCATATTCCCAAGACCGGAGGCAACTCCGTTCAGTCCGTCCTAGAGCCCTTCTCCGACGACTCGATTGTGCGAGCAGCGCCGTACCAGGATGGTGTCAATCGGTTCGAGGTGCGCTCGGCCCGCTATCGAACGGCAAAACACTCCACGATCGCCGATTACCGCCGTGAGTATGGTGAAGCCATGCTGGGCCAATTGTTCAAGTTCTGCTGCGTGCGTAACCCCTGGGAACGAGCCCTGTCCGACTACTTCTCGCCGCACCGAGGCCCCGTAATGTGGGATAAGCAACGCTTCATTCAGTTCGTGCCAGCGAAAGTAAAACTCGTGAAACACTTTCTTCTGGCGAATCCTAACGAAGCCAGCGATCTGCCGCAGGCACTCAAAAATATCGACTTCGTGATGCGCTTCGACAGTCTGCAGGCCGATTTCGACACGGTTTGCGACAAACTGGCCCTCCCGCATACACCGCTGCCGCATTACAACGCTTCCGGCAAAGCCGCTTTCCGGGATTACTACGACGACGAAACGATCGAACTTGTTGCAACTCGCTTTCATGAAGAAATTGAGTGCTTTGGATACAAATTTCCCGATTAAGCTTTGCCATGCAAATAACTCTGGCTCAGATGCGCGAACGGTTCTACTCGGCGGTCGTGTGCGATGCCCTGGATAAACTCGGATTCAGAAATCAATCGCCGCGGTTGTCCATCCGCCCCTTAACGGTACAGGGAGTTCTCGTCGGCCGCTGCAAAACCACGCTCTGGGCCGACATGGCGCACGAAGACCCGCGCCCTTACGAGCTGGAATTGAAGGCCGTCGATAGCTGTCAGCCCGATGACGTCATAATAGCCGCTGCTGGCGGATCGATGCGCTCCGGGCTCTGGGGAGAATTGCTTTCCACTGCCGCCAGCCGTAGCGGCTGCGCCGGTGCCATCGTCGATGGCGCAGTCCGCGATGTCTCGAAAATGACTGATATGAGCTTCTCCGTATTTGCCCGCGGCACTTCGCCCTACGACAGTTTGAACCGTAACCGAGTAATCGATGTCGATGTACCCGTTGAGATCGACGGCGTGCGGTTCTCGCCGGGCGATTTGGTGATTGCCGACATCGATGGAATCGTCGTCGTGCCGCAAGCCGTGGAGGCCGAGGCCATCGACGCCGCTTGGGAAAAGGTGAATGCCGAAAACGTCGTGCGCGACGCCATCGCTGCTGGGATGGGGGCGGGGGAAGCTTTCCGAAAATATGGCGTCTTGTGAGCAGCCACGCGAATTGTAATTAACGCAGAGACGCAAAGACGCGGAGGCGCAGAGATTAAACAGAAGCATTACTACGCCCTGCTGTCTTGCTTCTCCTATCTGCGCCTCTGCGACCCTGCGTTAAAGGCAGTTGATAGTGTGCTTAATTGCGATCAGCGAGAGGCTGTGTGGAGCGGAGGTAGGCGAAGAGGTCGCGGATTTGTTGGTCGGTGAGGGTTTTGAGTTGGCCTTCGGGCATGAGGGAGGTGCGGATGGCGCGGAGGTCTTCGATATCGGGGCGGGAGAGGGAGATGTTTTGACCGTCGGCACCGCGGATGACGACGATGCTAGGGTCTTGGTCGGCAAGGAGGCCAGTAATCAAGCGGCCGTCGGATGTGCGAGCGACGAAGTTTTCGAAGCCTTCGCGGATTTCGGCGCTGGGATTGACGACGTTGAGCAACATGCCGCGAAGGTCGTCGCGCTTGTAGGTTGTCAGGTCGGGGCCGATTTTGCCCCCTTTGCCAAACAGCGTGTGGCATTTGCCGCAGGTTTCGTTGTAGAGCTTGTGGCCAGAGTAGGGATTGCCCTTGGCCTGGCCGATCGTCCCGATCAGTTTTTCGATTTGGGCGCGGAGTTCTTCGGGCGAGGCACCAGAGAGATCGCCGAAGTGTTTTTTGCAGAGCGTAGCGATTTGTGGTGAATCATGGAGCAGCAGCCGGCGGACGGTGGGTTCACTGACGGTTTTCGCGTCGATCTTTGCCGTATCGATTCGCGTGAGAAACTGTTCGGTCCAACTCTTGCGGCTGGCGATGAGCGATTGGGCCACATCGCGGACCTGGTCGGGGAGATTGTTGTAAAGGTCGATGACGGTGCTGCCGATGCTGGGATCGCTATACGATTGCAAAGCGCCGAGCGCGGCGGATTTGAGGCCGTCGTTCCGAGAATTGGCGA
Source organism: Anatilimnocola sp. (assembly GCA_031394445.1). Lineage (GTDB taxonomy): Bacteria > Planctomycetota > Planctomycetia > Pirellulales > Pirellulaceae > CAYLLN01. The sequence continues at coordinate 37,692 of JANNTN010000072.1, read as the reverse complement.
CGATCTTGAGCAACACCGGCACGCAGGTTGGTTGATTGATCGTGCCAAAGATGGCGACGAGTTGCTGGCGCTTGGAGGCGTCGGCTTTGTCATCGGCGATCATGGTTAAGGCTTCGGCGACAGCGGCCTGTTCCCCCTGCCGGAGGCGAATCGTTGGAGATGAAGCCCCGGCTTTGGCCATCGCCGTGGCGAGTTCGACGGGAAGATTGGCAATCGTGCGGCCTTCGTAGGCGGCTTCGAGGCCGGCCATGAGGCGGGTGGCGTGTTCTTTGGTCGGCGCGAGTTCGAGAAGCTGAGCCGCGGTGAGTAGGTCTTTCCGCTGCCCGGTGGCGGCGTAGCGGCGCATGAGACGCTCGCTCAGGTGCTTGCTGACGATGGGTTGGTCCCAGAAGGCCTTGTCGCTGAAGAGGGCGAGGACGGCGTCGCGATCGGCGTCGGCTTTGGATTCAATGGCCCACCAGAGGAGGAGCGGGATGTGAATATCGTCGGCATCTTGGCTCCGCTGGGCGAGGTTTTTGATAATCGGCAGCGCTTGCGCAGCGGGGAGGCGGCGGGCGGAGGCAGCGAGTTGGCTGCGGACTTCGAGGTTGGGTTCGCGATAGGCGAGGTCGGCGAAGCGCGCGGCAAGTTCATCGGAGATGGTGTTATGATCGCAGGCCAGACGGATGATCCAGAGGCGGACATGGGGGTCGCGTGCGACGTCGAGAAGAATCAGTTTTCCGCGATGATCGTGCGAGACCGCCGCCTCAACGGCCCACCTAACTTCGAGTCCTAATTGTGCGTCGTCGACCCACGTTGCGCCGAGTTGGAACAGGAGTTGACGGTCATTCCTAATCAAAAGTTCGCGTCGAGAAGCTTCACGGAACCATTTGTTGCTCGATGACAAACGGCCGATAAGTTCGATTGGGGACTCTTTCGTGAGGTCAAATCGCTTACCCTCGCTTGCGCTTCGGGCTGGTTGGGCAGGCGAGACGCTTACCCTACGTGACAGGCGATAGATTCGGCCGCTCTCTTTGTGGATGCGGCCTTGATAGTGGCTGGCGTGGTCGATGCGTTGCTCGTAGAAGTCGGCGACGTAGATGCTGCCGTCGGGGCCGAGTTGGATATCGACGGGGCGGAACCAGGTGTCGGTGGAGTCGAGGGCGTGGCCGATGTCCACGGTTTTGAAGGAGGAACGGTCGGGGAGGAGGTCGCTCATGACGACGTGGCTGCCCATGGGGTGAACGCCGAAGAGGCGGCCGTTGTAGCGGTCGGGGAGGGCACCGCCGTCGTAGATGATGAAGGTGTGCGTAAAACGCTGCGACGGGGCGGAGGCCATGGCTTCGAAGTAGCCGAACGAAAACGGATTCGACAGATCGCCGTGCTTGCCGAAGCTTTTTTGGTAGTAGCCGCCTTGGACGTAGTGAAAGCCGCGAGTGTTGCCGCCGTTGTGGCCGCTGTAGATGCGGCCTTTGGAGTCGAATTCGAGGCCGAAGGAATTGCCGCCCCCTTCGGCGAAGATTTCGTACTTTTTCAGCTCGGGGTGATAACGCCAGATGAGCTGGCCTTCCGAGTGGATGGAGGTTTTGTCGCCGGGGCGTTTGACGTTGGCGGTGACGGTGCTGCCTTGTGAGGAGTAGAGCCAGCCGTCCGGGCCCCAGCGGAGGTTGTTCGTGACGCTGTGAGAATCTTCGAAGTTGAAGCCTTCGAGATGGACGACGGGGTCGCCATCGGGCACGTCGTCGCGGTTGGCATCGGGATAGAACAGCAAGTAAGGCGGCTGGAGCACCCAGACTCCGCCGCGGCCGAACTCAAACGAGGTGCAGAGGCTCAAGCCTTCGAGGAATGTCTTGTGCTGGTCGTATTTGCCGTCGCCGTCGGTGTCTTCGTGGATGGTAATCTTGTCAGCCCCGCGAAAATGATTCGGCGGTGCTTGCGGAAGCTGGTCATAAACGCTGCGGAGGAACTTGTCCTGGCTGACCATCTTCAAACCAGCCGGATTGGGATATTGCAGATAGTTCACGACCCACAGCCGGCCGCGTGAATCCCATTTCATGGAGAGCGGCTGGCCGATGTGGGGCTCCGCGAGGACCAGATCGACCGTCAAGTCTTCCGGAGTCTTCATTCGGGCGAGTGATTCAGCGGGAGAGAGTGGGCCATCATCGCCAGAAAGCTTTTTCAGCTCGCGCTCAACAACCGCGGCTTCTTCGGTTTTTGCAAAAACCGGGGCCTTGATGGTTGCCGGATCGGACTTGGCCCAGGCTACATCGTCGCCGCTAGCCGTTTCCCATTTTCCTGCCAGCCGGATTGCGGCATCGCCGCCAAACAGCACCGGTGCGGCGACATTGAATCCCGTCCGTCCTTCGATATTGCAAACGCGAATTGCCACTACATTATCCGCGCCGAGTTTGACAGCGTCTGCCGGTATCGCGAACCGCTGCGTTTCGCCCAAGGCGCTGCGATAGTTCGGCGGGAAATCCCCGAGACTGCCGACGAGCTGCCCGCCAAAATAAACCTCGCGAGCATCGTCGATGGCTTCTACTACAAGTTCCAGCTTGCGGCCTTGCCACGCAGCGGGCACGGCGACCTTCGCGCGATACCAGAGGCGACCTTTCTCGCCTGCGGGGGCTTTTTTCCAATCGTCCGTGGCGACGACCTCTTTCCAGGCCGGCTCGGCGGCGAATGCCAAGGTTCGGCAAGCCAGAATGGCGACGAAGCAGATCACGAAGCATACAAGCCGGCGCATGAGGTTGTCCTCAATAATTCGATGCCAACAATCCCGAGAGCTGATGATAAGCGAGCCCGCCGCGCTCCGCGAGTGACAGCCCTCCTGTTACGGCTCCTGGTCGCCTTATCGCCACGGGTGGCGTTTGCTACAACGGCGGTATGAGTGAAGTGTGGTTAAAAACGAATCGACGAGCACTCGTGCTGGGGCTGATCGTGCCAGGGCTAGTGCTGCTTGTCTGCTGGTCGGCATTGGCCTGGGGCATCATGGCTGGCTGGCATTGGATTTGGCAATTGCCGTTGGTTTTGTTGATGGTGATTCCTTTTTGGATGATCGGCGAGTTGCTTTACGCCGCATCGCGGCCCCGCGTCGGATATGAATCGGGACAGCTACTGGTGTTTTTAGAGCCGACCAAAGCAACACGGGTGCCGATCGACATTGTGGAGGTCTTCTTTCTTGGGCAAGGGCCAAGCGAGCTGCCAAAAATCGCCGGATGTGAGCCGGAAACGCAAAATATCGTCATTCGCCTGGCTGAATCGGCAGCCGATTGGAAGCATCGCGACGTTAAGCCGGCCCTTGGGCATTGGTGTGAAGGTTACATCACGATTCGCGGAAGTTGGTGCGAGCCGATCACTCCCGAGGTCATGAAGCAGTTGAATCGCCGGCTGATTGAAGTGCAGCGGGAGCGGAAGGCAGAAAGCCAGAAGGCGTAGTGGTCAGGGATCAGGAGTCAGGGATCAGGAGTCAGGGATCAGGAGTCAGCGTTTCGATGACGAAGTTGTTGGTGAGCGCAAGGAATGCAGAAGAGGCGGCAGTGGCGCTGCGGGGCGGCGCGGACGTGATTGATGTCAAAGAGCCAAGGCGAGGACCGCTCGGACCGGCTGATCCCGCTGTGTGGCGAGAGATTCAAAGTGTTGTCGGAAACGCAACCATCACCAGTGCTGCTTTGGGTGAATTGCTGCAAGACCCGGTCGAGGCCCTCGCCGCTCAGGCAATCGGATTCGCGTTTGCGAAAATCGGTCTAGGAGGCTGTAAGTCGTACCCCCACTGGCGAGCGAAGTGGGACCGTGCCGTGAATGCTTTGCCAAGGAACGTGTTGGCTGTGCCAGTGGCGTACGCCGATCACATATCCGCGGACAGCCCGAAGATTGGCGAAGTGCTGCATCTTGCTGCTGACTCGCCGGCAAAACTGCTGTTGATCGATACTTTCAATAAAAGCAGCGGCTGCTTAACTGACCATCTCAGCTACAAAGTTTTAACTTCGTTGCTCCACCAAGCCGAGGAACTCAACGTGCAACTCGCCCTGGCCGGTTCCTTGCAACTCGGTGACATTGAAAAACTCTTACCGCTCGCGCCAGCATACATCGGCGTTCGCGGCGCTGCTTGCAGCGGTGGGCGTGACGGAGCGATCGATTTGGCTCGTGTCAAGTCCCTCGCGAATCTAATTCGCGGCTCCGCGCAAAACGCAGCCTCTTGCTGCTTGACGGCGACTAGCGCGACGCCAATACTGCCCTGCCGCTGATGGGCGAGCAGGCTTGAGCCTAGGCTCAACACCTTTCAGCAGATTTCTCGTGAGCATTCGCTCGACACCAGCGCCTCGTCCCATTTTTGATGGAGGATACTCGCCGTGTCTCGTTCCGTCTTAGAAGCCATCAAACATGGTGATTGGAATTTCGAACCCAGCGGCCAACAGGTTGTCAACCTCAAGGCCACCGCCGCGCTACCCGGTACGACCGAAAAACTGGATGTCCTCGCCGAGCGCTTAAAGCTAGGGCTGCCGCTATGGCATCCCTCCGACCGCCGCAGTTACGACGACGGAGTTGTTAACGATTCGCAAGATGATGTAGCCGGTTCCAAAAAAGCGGCTGGCTAATGACGACCAACTACGCCGCGACTCGCCGCCGCACGGGCTGTTTATCCAGAGGTGCTGGAGCGGTTGGAAAATTGGGATGAATCGGTTTGCGTAACAGCCGCTTCCAGCCGACACGCGCGACTTCGCGCAGCCGGCGTGGCACCATTCGGGGCGAAGAAATTAGCAAATAAACTGCCCGTTTCAAGTGCTGTAGCCACGGAGGGTCGTGCAGCAGGCTGTCGAGGCTCAGTCCAATATAGGGTTGCCAGTGACGCGCATAAGACTTGGCCCCGCCGTCCGGCTGGCTGCCGCTAAAATCGGCCGGGCAGCCAATGACATCGAACGACTCTTCGAACCGAGTTGGCTTCTCGTCATATTGATGGAGAAATTCAAAGTCGATCAGTTTTACGCCATGCTCCCGATCGACGATGACATTTTCAGGATGTGCGTCAATTAAGGCATAGCCGGCGTCATAGACCTGCCGCAGCGCGGCAATCGCCTCTTTCGCCACGGCCAGCGGCAGCAGCTGGCCCGACGACCGGCGAAACCGGAGCACATCGTTGTAGTAGGGATAGATAACTGATTCGCCTTCGGTCGCCAGTAGCGGAGGCACGGCGGAAACGACACGACTGAGATGGGCCATGGCCCAGGCTTCGCGTTGGCAGTAGCTGCGCTGGTGCGATTTGAAAGTTTTTTTTACCGCCAGCCGCTCGTCAAACCGAATGACCTCCGTCTTCGCGCGGCGGCGAAATGCACTTAGTTGCAGCACAACCGGCTCTTGTGTCTGAAAGCTGCTCTTGATTCCCGCGACTTGTGCTTGAATTGCTTCCAGCGCCTCGGGCATGACGACTTGGATGTATTCGAGCGCTTCAATTCCGTTGTCGCTCGAATGAAGTGCGTTGATGTGCTGGTCGGTTGGCAGTGTTCGATTGAAGCTGTCGCGAATTTTGCTCTTGCAAAGCAGGCGCGCGTTGCAGAGCTCGGGATACCACTTCTTTTCTCGCCGGGTCACCGGAATCGGTTCGCTGTCATAAACAATAATGGCTGCTGCAGGCAGACCGCCGCAGGCAGGCCAAGGTCCACGGCCCCAATTGCCGCCACGAATGGTCCGGCCGATGGCGTGCGATTCGGCTTCCGTAAACACTTTTGTGCGAAGAATCTGAAAGCCCTCCCTCTCGATCTCACCAACCAATCGAGCGAGGCTTTCGGGTGCCGCGGCAGCTTGTCGAATCAAAAAGACCGCCAGCCCCGGGTCCGCTCCGCTGTCCTCGACTTTACCGATCAACCGCGCCAGGTCTCGACGCTTTTTTGCCAGCCGAACCAGCATATCTCGTGGTGGCCGCCAGCCAGCAGCCTGCAGACATTCGTCCAGCCCCTCGAACGTCATTTCAGGGTTCAGGCCTGCTGCTTGCGCGAGTGAACTCAGAACTGCCGCATAGTCGTGTTCGGCCTTCGCTGCCCGCGCGACGGGTTGTCCCCGGCTGGGCAGGCCAGAACTCTTCCCTTTGTGATAGATCGCGTGATAGGCCAGGCTGAAAAAATGATCCACGGGCGATGGAATTCGGGCGTGGCTGCGGTGCCTTTGAGCGTTTGTCAGCAGTGTCGTCGCCAAATGCGGTGGGAAATAGGGCAAGCCGCGGAAGTCGCTGCCAGGCAACCCTGTCACGGAATACAAGTCGCAAGGGGTCAGCCCAGGCCCTTGATTCAGTAAAGAGCAAACGGCGGATAGATGCTCGTCGGCTACCAACAGGTCCAAGTCTTCGCCAGGCGGTAGCTCTGGCAACTGCTCAAACCAGCGCAGCACAACATGTTTGAGTTCAGCCTGGGACAGTTCCCGCAAAAAACCGCTGATCTGCAGCGAATGCGGAATGTACTTCCTCGCTGATGTATTTTCTCGTCGTTGGCGAACCTCAAAAATATACAGACTTCGGCCACCGCCCTTGCCGGCAAGCGAGACAAGCTTGTGCCACCGCAGTCGGCCGAGAAGGAACTGAATGCAGCAGCCGAGGGCGACAATAGCAGCGACGAACAAGTTTAAATTGCGAAATGCGACGAAACGGGCTTGGCGAAAGTTGCGAAAACGCCAGACGGAACAGGCGGAGGTGCCGCACAGCACCAAGGCATCGGCATTATTTCGCGAGACGGGTAGCTTGCCTGTCGCCCGTACGACGCGATCACTCCTCTGAAGACCAGCCAGAAAGTTGTCTGGGCGTTTTTTCGACACCACGGCCAAAAAACGCCGGCAGCCGTTTTGTTCAAGCTGCTTAGCTAGCTGATCATCGGGCGGATCGAACTCGATGATGTTCGTGTCAGACGGCCAGATTTGAGTTGTATGCACGATAGCCGTCTCCGCTGCGAAAAACGGCATTTCGTCGTCAGAACTTTAGAAAAAAGAGACAATCTTGGTGTTGTGGAAAAAAATTTGCCGAACATGAACCATTCGTTATAAATGCTTGCCTCTAAACCGCGTTGGCTGCCAGCCATGTGTTGCTAGGACTGCACGAAAACAGTCGCAATGAAATGCTGGCAGTGGTATAAAGAATGGTAAGGGCAGCGGAGCTGCCCTCCTCTCCGAATGGAGTCCCCTTCCCACCGCTAGACTCCTTGGAAATCGTTCATGCCCGACAGCACTGGTTGTTTGGCGCGGAATCGTGCAATTGGTTGCTTGCTGATTGTGCTGGCGTGCGCGTTCATTTGCGGCTGTGGCAAGTCTTCTCACGCAGAGCCAGTCGCGAAACCCAAAGCACCCGAATTGCCCGTGCTTGCCGCGTCCGTATTGGAAGTTCACAACGCTAACTGGCCAGCACTCGTGCGGACCCAGGGCAGCCTTATCGCCGATGAAGTCGCGGTGGTAGGGGCCAAGGTTGCCGGTCGCGTGAATTCTGTGAATTTTGATTTGGGTGATGAAATCAAGGCCGGCACAGTTTTGGCCACGCTTGACCAGAACGACTACAAGCTGCAAGTCATTTTGTCCGAGGCCCAGTTGCTGCAATCGCGTGCAGCTATAGGGTTAAAACCAACGGATCCACTGGATAGTCTCGACCCAGACAATGCCCCGCCTGTGCGCGAAGCCAAGGCAGTTTGGGACGAAACTCGCGCCCGCATCGCTCGTATTCGTCAGCTCCAGTTGCATTCTCGAAATACCGTGACGCAGGAAGAAATCGATCAGGCAGTTGCTGCCGAAGGCGCGGCTGAAGCCCGTCGCAATGCGGCAGTTAACGCCGTTCGTGAGAAGGTTGCCCAAGTCAGCATTCGCGCTTCGGAGCTGGAAGTTGCCAAGCAGCGATTGACCGATACAGTGATTCTCACTCCGTTCGACGGCATCATTCAAGAACGCCATGTGTCGCATGGGTCGTTCGTCCAATTGGGCGAACCCATTGCAACCGTGGTCCGCAGCAGCGTCGTGCGTTTTCATGGAACCGTGCCCGAACGCCACGCTCATCGTCTGGAGTTGGGACAACAAGTTACGCTCAAGATCGAAGGTGTCGCTAAGCCGCGCGTGGCACACATTACGCGGATTAGTCCCACAGTTGAGGAAGCCAGCCGTTCGCTGGCGTTTGAGGCTCTGGTCGATAACCGCGACGGTGAGTTGCGAATCGGTCTGTTTGCCGAGGCGGAAGTTGAAGTCGATCCGCTCGCTCAGTCCTTGGTCGTTCCCAGAACCGCCATCATGGAATTCGCAGGCGCGGAAAAGGTCTGGAAATTGGTGGATGGTGTCGCTCGAGAAACAATCGTGCGTACTGCCCGGCATGGAGATCGCGGTGTTGAAATCGTATCGGGCCTCGCCTCGGGCGATCTCATTCTGGTTAACGCCAACGAGGGTCGCTTGGCCCGCATTGATGCCATCTTCATGCCACAGCCCAATAGCGCGAGCGAAGTGGGGGAAGTCACCGCGGGAGAGGAACTCGGGCCCGACGAGGCCGATCTACCGGCCGTCTCGCGCGGCTGGACAGGGATTAGCAGATAGCAAAATCGAACAGGGACAGAGTCGCGAACAGTTGCAAGGGGCGATAGCGTGTATTGGTTAGCAGAGGTCTGCGTTCGTCGGCCAGTCTTCGCCATGATGATCATCATGGCGCTCGTCGTTGCTGGTGTCGTGTCGTTTCCCAACTTGGGAGTCGATCGCTATCCGAACATGGATTTGCCGAGCATGTATATCCGCACGGTCTATCCGGGTGCGGCATCGCAAGAGGTCGAGTCAGAGGTTTCGACAGTTATCGAAGACGCCGTGGCAACCGTGGGCCACATTGATGAATTACGCTCAATTTCCAGTGACGGCATGTCGATCGTGATGGTGACGTTTAACCTCAGCCGCAATCTGGATGCGGCCGCTCAAGACGTGCGTGATGCTGTGGCCAGCGTTGCCAATCGCCTGCCGCCGGGCCTCGATCCGCCCGTTGTGCAAAAACAGGATACGGATTCGTCCCCGATCATCACGCTCGCTGTTTCTGGTCCCCGCTCTGCGAGCGAGTTGTTCCTGTATGCCGATCGTTATGTAAAGAATGTCATCGAGTCGGCGCCAGGTGTGGGCCAGGTGATGATCGCAGGCGCGGCCGATCGCGCCGTGCAGGTGAATATCGACGCGCGGCGGTTGGCGGCTCATCGCTTGTCGATTTTGCAAGTCCGTGACGCTCTGGCCCAGCAAAATGCGGAAATTCCCGGGGGTCGCGTCGATGCGGGCATTCGGGAGTTAACCTTGCGAACCGCGGGGCGGGTCGATCGCGCTCGCGATTTCCCCGACTTAACGATCGCCACGGTCGGCTCCTCGGCAATTCGGCTCGAAGACCTGGGCGAAGTTCGCGACGCCACGAAAGAAGTCCGCACGCTTGGGCGGCTCGACAGCAAACCGGCCGTCGTCCTGCAAGTTCAACGCCAAAGCGGCGAGAACACGGTCCGCGTGATCGAAGGAATCAAAAGCCGCCTGCCACGTTGCAATGACTTGTTGCCCAGTGACATTGAAGTCACCGTGATTCAAGACCAATCGCGTTACATTCTGGCCGCTCTGCACGAGATTGAAGGGCACCTGGTTGTCGGCAGCATTCTGGCCAGCATCACGGTCCTTTTATTCATGAAATCGTGGCGTTCGACCTTTATTGCCGCCGTCGCCATTCCCGCGTCCTTGATCTCGACGTTCGCCTTCATGAAATTGTTTGGCTTCACGCTGAACAATGTGACGATGCTGGCGCTGGTGTTGTTGGTCGGTGTCGTGATCGACGATGCCATCGTTGTGCTCGAAAATGTTTTTCACTGCATCGAAGAAAAGGGAATGGACCCTTTCGCGGCGTCGATCGAAGGCACTCGGGAAATCGGTCCGGCCGTATTAGCCACCACGATCTCGCTGGTCATCGTATTTTTGCCGGTGTCGTTCCTGTCCAGCGTCACCGGCCGAATGCTCTTTCAATTTGGCATCACGGCCACGGTTGCAATTTTGGTTTCGATGCTTGTGAGCTTTACGCTCACGCCCATGATGTGCAGCAAACTGCTCACCCGCGGGACGGCGAATCCCAACTCGCCGTCGTCGCGTCGCGGCTGGTATGGGCTGATGGAAGGTGCCTACCTGTGGTTGTTGCGCCTGTCGATGAGATTTCGCTGGGCCGTTTTGTTGCTCTCCGTCGCGACGATCGCCACCAACTGGTGGCTGTACGATCTGGTCAAGCAAGATTACATCCCGACCAATGTTGATGAATCTGAGTTTGAAGTGAGCATTACCGCGCCCGAAGGCGCGAGCCTGTCTTCCATGGATGAAATTCTCCAGCGACTCGAAGCCCAAATCCGTGAAATTCCCGGGATCGAGTTGTTGCTCACAACCGTCGGCACACGCGGCTTTGGCGGCGTGAACCGGGCCGAAATGTATGTCCGGCTGCAAGACATCACGACCCGCACGTTCTCACTGCGTCGCTGGTGGGACGGCTTGCGGCACGGCAATAAGCAAGCCGCGTTTGAGGGCAATTTCACGCAGCGCGACAAAATGGCCGAGGTCCGCAAGCTCTTTAAGCAATATCCCGACCTGCGGGCCTCGGTGCGAAACCTGACATCGCTACGACAAGGCGCGCCAGTCGATGTGGACTTCTCCGTCACCGGGCCAGACATAGCCATCCTGAAAACATTCACCGACAAGCTGCGCGACGCGATCGACCCCAACTCGCCCAACTGCAAGGTTCAAGGTTTCGTCGATGTCGATACGACGCTGCGTCTGGACAAGCCGGAATTGTTGGTGCATATCGATCGTCCGCGAGCCGCGGCGCTCGGTGTGGATGCCCGCGAAATTGCCGAAACGCTGCGCGTGGCCGTCGGTGGCGACGATCGGGTGTCGCGCTATCGCGATGCCACGGTCGATGATGCTTATGACGTTGAGCTGCGATTGATTGGGCTCGATCGCCGCGATATTGAATCGATCTCGCAACTCTACGTGCGGACGAGTCCTCAGCGAACGCGTCGCACGCGCGCCAGTGAAGCAGGCGACGAACGACAGCAGCTTACGCGGATCGACAATGTCGTGTCCTTTGAAGCAGGCGTCGCCCCGGCGCGGATCGACCGGCTTGACCGCCAGCGAATGGTCGCCGTGCGTGCCAATATCGCTCCTGGCTTTGCGCTGGCCAACCGGCTGGATGCTTTGAACGCACTTGTGGACGAAATCGGCAAGCCGCCAGGCTTTGACACAAGAGTGTTGGGGCGCGGCCGCGAGCTCGAACGGACGCTCACCGACTTTGTCTGGACTTTCGGACTTTCGTTCGTGTTCATGTACATCGTGCTCGCCGCTCAATACGAGCATCTCATCCACCCATTTACCATCTTGCTTTCGCTGCCGCTCGCCGTGCCGTTTGGCCTGGTCAGCCTGTATTGGGGCGGTGAAACGCTCAATCTTTATTCCGCGCTCGGCATCTTGGTGCTCCTCGGCGTAGTCAAAAAAGCATCAATCTTGCAAATCGATCACACGAACGCCCTGCGCGCTCGCGGGCTCAATCGGCTGGACGCTATCTTGCAAGCCAATCGCGACCGCTTGCGCCCCATTTTGATGACGACGATTTCGTTCGTCGCCGGTCTCTTGCCGCTGCTCATTGCCACTGGTCCCGGCGCGGAAGAACGCCGCTCCATCGCCGTGTTGACCGTCGGTGGTCAGACACTTTCGCTCCTGCTCACGCTCCTTGCCATCCCCGTGATCTATTCTTATCTCGACGATCTTGGCGCGGCGTTGCATTGGGTTGCCACTTGGCGCGGTTCCCCCGCCGTCACCATGCCTGAAGCTCAAGTTGTCTCGGGTTCGTAGTTTGTTTTTCTCCAGAATTGATTTGGAGGTTCGATCACCGTTAGACTATGATCCGACTTGTGCGTGTCGAAGGAGTCATGCGATAGTCGTGACGCATGGCCGGGGGCGACGTGCTCGTTAACGCTGCCTATAGGAGAACCTCGGCCAATGGTTTTGGAGCGATCGTCCCACCAATTGCCAACCCGTCGCATTAGCGCGGGATCGAGCGGCTCGCTCTTTTGCTTATTTTGCGTGTCCATTTTTCTGTTGGCGATTGTCTCTCTCGGGGATTCCGCGGCCGCGGCCGACCTCTCCGAAACCTCGCAATTCTTCCGCGGTGGCAAATACGCTGAATGCATCGCCGCTTGCGAAAAGGCGATTGCCGAAAACGATTTCAGCGAGAACTACCGCCTGCTTAAAATTCGCTCCGAGATGGAACTCGGGCGATACGAGGCCGCTCTCAAATCGTTCGACGAAGCTCTCGCTCGCTTCCCGTATAGCCTGCAGCTTCGCTGGCTCGGCCGCGAAGTCTGTCAGTTCAATCGACAGCCCGAACGGGCCGCGCGGCTGGATGTCGAGATCACACAGATGATTCAGCAGGCCCCGTGGCGCTATAGCGACGCGGTCAACCAGATTGTCGTCGGGCGTTTCTATCTCAGTCAGGGAATCGACCCGAAAAAGGTACTCGACACGGTCTATAACGTCGTCAAAAAGCGGCAGCCAACCTATGTCGAAACTTTTCTCGCCAGCGGTGAACTAGCACTGGAAAAAAACGATTTTGCTCTCGCGGCCGAAGCGTTCCAACAAGCCATCAAGCTCGATGTAGGCGATCCGGCTGCCCATTACGGACTGGCCCGCGCCTTCGCCCCCAGCGATTCCGAGAAGGCGGAAGCCGCGCTCAAAGCAGCCCTCAAATGGAACCCACAGCATGTCCCAAGCTTGCTCTTGGTCGCCGAAGAGCAGATTGAAGCCGAGCGATATGACGAGGCCGAGCAGACGCTAACACAAGTCACGAAGATTAATCCCCATCAGCCGCGAGCGCTGGCGTATCGGGCCGTCATCGCTCACCTCAAGAATCAAGCTGAGAGCGAAAAATTCAACCGCCTGGCGGCGCTACGCCACTGGCCCACCAATCCAGAGGTTGATCACCTCATCGGCAGAAAACTCTCGCAAAAATATCGTTTCGTCGAAGGAGAAAAATACCAACGGCAGGCGCTGGCGATGAGCGAGAATTACCTGCCCGCCAAGATGCAGCTTGCTCAAGATCTGCTGCGCCTGGGCCACGAAGAAGAAGGCTGGAAGTTGGCCGACGAAGCCTTCACGGCTGACGGCTACAACGTCGTCGCCCACAATTTGGTCACGCTGCAAGAAAGCATCGCTAAGTTCCGCACGCTCGAAGCCGACGGTTTCATCTTGCGCATGGATGCCCGTGAGGCAGAGATTTACGGTCACCGCGTTCTCGCCCTGCTGCAGCGTGCCCGCCGCGAACTCTGCCCCAAATATGATGTCGAGCTCATGCAGCCTGTTATTGTGGAACTCTTTCCCCGTCAGCAAGACTTTGCCATCCGCACCTTCGGCTTGCCGGGCGGCGCGGGCTTTCTCGGCGTCTGTTTTGGCACAGTCATTACCGCAAACAGCCCAGCCTCGCAAACTTCCAGCCCCACCTGCTGGGAAGCCACGCTCTATCACGAGTTCTGCCACGTCGTGACGCTCAACAAAACCAACAACAAGATGCCGCGCTGGCTGAGCGAGGGCATTTCGGTCTATGAAGAGTGCCAGGCCGACAAAACTTGGGGCCAGACCATGAACCCCAAATACCGCGAGATGCTCCTCAGCGACGAATTCGTGCCAATCAGCAAGCTCAGCGGCGCATTTTTGAATCCAAAATCACCGCTGCATCTGCAATTTGCTTATTTCGAGTCGTCGCTGGCTGTGGAGTTCTTGATTCAAAAATATGGCTTGGACACTTTGAAGCGAATCCTGGTCGATCTGGGGGCCGGAATGCCCATCAACGAATCGCTGGCTCGTTACGCCGGCTTGCTCGAATCGCTCGACGCCGACTTCGCAGCCTACGCCCGCAAGCAAGCCACCGCCCTTGCCCCCGAAGCCGATTGGTCCGCTCCCGAGCTTCCCCGCCGCGCCACCAGCACAATGATCTCCGCTTGGCTCGCCGATCATCCGAATAATTATGCCGGTTTAGCCCGGCTGGCTCGCCAGCTCATGAACGAAAGCAAATGGGACGACGTGAAAGCCACGATCACCCACATGCGTAAGCTTTACCCGCACGATGACACGACCAACGGCGCATTGTCTTTGCTCGCCGAAGTCCACCGCGAGTTGAACGACGCCGGGGCGGAGCGACAAACACTCGAAGAGCTGGCAACTTTATCGGACGACGACGTGGATCTATTTGCCCGTTTGATTGAACTGGCCACAAAAACAGAAGATTGGTCCGCCGTTAAAAAGCACGCGGCTCGCTGGCTCGCCGTCAATCCTCTCACGGCTGCCCCTCACCGTGCCGCCGCCACTGCGGCCGAAGTTCTGCACGACGACCCTTTGGCGATTGAAAGCTACCAAGCCCAGCTCCTTTTGCAGCCATTCGATCCGGCGGAAATCCATCTACAGCTTTCCACAACCTTGCAGCGCAGCGGCAATTTGCCAGTCGCCAAGCGCCACGCGCTGCTGGCCCTGGAAGAAACGCCCCGTTTTCGCGCTGCCCACGAGCGATTGCTCGCAATTGTCCGTCAAATGGAGCAGAATGCATCCAAGGAGGCCGAATCGAAATGATGAGACTTCGAGCAATGCCGCTAGTGGTTCTGTCGCTTCTGGCGCTGGTTGTTTTGGCTGCCGTCGCGACAGGGCAATTCCGCAGTCGCCGAGAGTATCCTAACGGCGACCGTGGCGGCGTTCCCGAATGGAAAAATAACGAACGATTCAAGCACGACGTCTTCACATTCGTTCGCATCAAATACAACGACGGCTACAGCCGCCGTGGCTACGGAGGCTATGGCAGGGGCGGAAAATGGCTCACGGATTATCCCGACAGCGATTTCAACTTCTCCTTCCGGCTGCAGCAGCTCACCGCCCTGGAAGTCAACTCCGACCCCGTAATCCTCGAACTCACCGATGAGAAGCTCTTCGACTATCCGTGGATCTACCTGATCGAGCCCGGCAGCATGTACCTCGAAGACGAAGAGGTCGCCGCCCTTCGCAAATACCTGCTTAACGGCGGGTTCCTCATGGTCGATGACTTCTGGGGCGAGAGCGAATGGGCCGTCTTCTACGAGAACATCAAGCGCGTCTTTCCCGATAAAGAGCCGATCGAGTTGCCTCTGGAGCATGAAATCTTCCACTGCGTCTATGACCTGAAAAAGAAGCCGCAAATTCCCAGCATCCACGGCTGGTACGACGGCCGCACCGCCGAACGTTGGGACGCCCAAGAGCCGCACTATCGCGGCCTGTTCGACGACAAAGGCCGCCTCATGGCCATCATTTGCCACAACACCGATGTCGGCGATGGCTGGGAGCGCGAAGGCGTCGATCCAGGCTATTTCAAGGAATTTTCGGAGAAGTGGTCCTATCCGTTAGGAATCAACATCGTGACTTACGCTATGACCCATTAGCCAACGGTCTGTTTTTCACGGCCAGGTGTTAGATGCCCAACGCAACTGACAACTATCAACTATCAACGAGAATTTAGAAAAGGAATTGGTGAACGTGGCCGTTGAACTTGATGAATACACGCTGGAACAACAAGTCGTTGAGCAAATCCGCGAGAGCCGTCACCGCATCGACGAAGAGCTGTCGAAGGTCATCATCGGCCAAGCCGAGGTGGTCGAGCAATTGCTCATCAGCCTCTTCGCCGGCGGCCACTGCCTGATCACGGGCGCGCCGGGCTTGGCGAAGACGCTACTTGTGCGTTCCATCGCCCAAATCTTCCACCTCAAGTTCCAGCGCATTCAGTTCACCCCCGACCTGATGCCGGCCGACATCACCGGCACGGAAATTCTGGAGCAAGGTTCCGACGGCCACCGGCGAATGCAATTCGTCAAAGGCCCGATCTTTGGCAATGTGATCCTGGCCGACGAGATCAACCGCACGCCACCCAAGACGCAGGCCGCGCTCTTGGAAGCAATGCAAGAGCATCAGGTCACCGTCGCCGGCGTGCGCTATCCGCTCGAAGAGCCCTTCTTCGTCCTCGCGACACAAAACCCGATCGAGATGGAAGGCACTTACCCGCTGCCCGAAGCCCAGCTCGATCGCTTCATGTTTAACGTCTTGATCGACTATTTGCCCGAGAACGACGAAGTGGAAGTCGTTAAGCAAACCACCTCCCGCCGCCCCGCCCTGATCGAACCCTTATTTTCCGGCGAAGATGTCCGCCGCTTTCACGAAGTCGTGCAGCGCGTGCCAATCGCCGAAGACGTGATTCGCTACGCGGTGCGTCTCGCCGCCGCCAGCCGCCCGGGGCAGCCCAACTCGCCACAATTCGTCAACGACTGGGTCAGTTGGGGCGCGGGCACGCGCGCCGGGCAGTATGTCGTGCTGGGGGCCAAGGCTCGGGCCCTCCTCTCCGGCCGCAACCACGCCACGCTCGACGACGTGCGGGCCCTCATACATCCGGTATTGCGACATCGCGTCCTCATCGGTTACCGCGCCGAGGCCGAAGGAGTTTCGGTCGAGCAAGTCATCGACAAGCTGCTCGAATCCGTTCCCACGCCGCAATAATCGCATTTCTCCAAGCAGCCACTTTCAATACAGGGAGAAGACGCTTGCCCCGCCCAGTGGTTCGCCCAGAAAAGGTTCGCACTGTCCGATTGACCGGACAAAATGCCGCTCGGCCCGCGGGAAGTACCGCCGCTTCGTATATCGACCCGGCCACCCTCATGCGGATCAAAAGTATGGAGTTGCGGGCTCGCGTTGTCGTCGAAGGGTTTCTGAGCGGCCTGCACAAAAGCCCCTATCACGGCTTCTCCGTCGAGTTCACCGAATACCGCCAATATTCACCCGGCGACGATCCCCGCTACCTCGATTGGAAGCTCTACGCCCGTTCCGACCGCTACTACCTCAAGCGGTTTGAGGACGAAACGAATCTCCGCGCCTGGCTGCTAGTCGATCTCAGCCGTTCGATGGGCTTCAGCTCTCTCGAATACGACAAAGCAACCTACGCTCGCACCGCCGCCGCGACCATCGCGTATTTTCTCTTGCTCCAACGCGACGGCGTCGGCTTGATTACCTTCGACGCCTCGATTCAAGAATTCCTACCGGCCCGCTTTCGCCCCGGCCACCTCCATCGCCTGATGCTGGCGCTCGAGCGCGCTACGGCCGGCACCGCGACCGACCTCGTCGCCCCCTTGGAGCAAGTCGCGCAAATCGCCCGCAAGCGTGGTCTCGTGGTGCTGATATCCGATCTGCTCGCGCCGCTGGAATCGATCGAAACGCGCCTCGGCTATTTGCGTTCGCGCGGTCACGAAGTGGTCGTCATGCGCGTTCTCGACCCGGCCGAAATTGATTTCCCCTTCCAAGACGCGGCCCTCTTTCAAGATGTCGAAAGCGGCCGCGAGTTGTATGTCGATCCGCAATTGGCCCGCGAGCGCTATCGCCAACGCTTTGCAGAGCACGCCGCTGGCCTCGCGCAAGCCTGCAACAAGCTCGGCATCAACCTGGTCGAGCTGCGAACCGATCGCCCTCTGGAGCTGACGCTCTTCGACTTCATGAGCGCACGCATGCGGCGTGGCCGGCAAGTCTCCCGCCGGCCGGGCGCAAGCCGGCGTTCCAGCGGTGGAGGTGCCGGCTAATGGGAGTCCTCGCGCCCCTCTACTTGGCCGGTCTTGCGGCGCTCGCGCTGCCGCTCATCTTTCATTTGATCCGTCGCACGCCTCGTGGACGCCGCGAATTCAGCTCGTTGATGTTCCTGCTCCCCTCGCCCCCCCGGCTGACGCGCCGCAGCCGGCTGGATCAGATTCTGCTGCTGCTCCTGCGACTGGCCGCCCTGGCCCTCCTCGCTTTTGCCTTCGCCCGCCCGTTTTTGCGTCAGTCTGCAACGCTCGCCCTCGACGATCTACCCGCCCGCCGTGTCGCGATTCTTCTGGATTCAAGCGCCAGCATGCGCCGTGGCGATCTGTGGCAGCAGGCACTCGCGCAGGTAGAAAAAGAATTGAAAGATATCGGCCCACACGACGAAGTGGCCCTCTACACCTTCGGCGATCGGCTCCAAACGCAAGTCGGTTTCGACTCGCATTCCGCGGAAGTCGATGCGGCCGGCAAACAGCCCGAAATCGTCCGCCAGGCCGCCAAAAAACTCCGCCCCACCTGGCAGTCCACCGATTTAGCGACGAACCTCGTCGAGCTAGCCCGGGAGTTGGACGCCTCCAGCGACGTCAAGCAACACACCGGCGAGCCGCAAATCATCCTCATCAGCGACTTTCAAAAGAGCGCCCGCCTCGATGCCCTCCAAGGCTTTGAATGGCCCAAAGACCGCGTGCACATCATCACGCGGCAACTTACGCCCAAGCGAACCACGAACGCCGCCGCCCAACTGATCACCAGCGAGGAAGATTCATCCACGGCCGATGCCCGCGTCCGTGTCGTCAACGCTGCCAACTCAAAGGACGAGCAGTTCTACATTGCCTGGTCTTCGGATGGTGTTAAAAGCCAGCCAGCGAATGATACCGCCGTCTTTGTCCCGCCCGGCCAAAGCCGTGTCATCAAGCTGCCCCGCCCGGAAGAAAGCATCGCTGCCGATCGGATCGCCATCCGCGGCGACGATCACGATTTTGATAACACTTTTTTCGTTGTCCCGCCCCGCAAGCAGCAGGTCAACATCGTCTATTTCGGGGACGATGCGGTCGGCGACCGTCACGGCCAGCGCTACTATCTGGAAATCGCCACCAGCGACGACCCGCTGCGGCAAGTGAAGATCGAAACCCTCGCCACTAGCGACGGCCCTACAGTACTAACTACTCAGACGCCCCAAATCGCGGTCGCCACATCCAAGATCGCATCAACGCTTCAGTCCCCACTAAAATCCTTCGTCGAAAGCGGCGGCACGCTCGTCATTGCTCCAGACAACGACGACGCGGCTCAAGCGATCACCCAACTTGTGGACGACATCGAACTCGCCGAAAAGCCCGCCGCCAGTGAATACCTCCTGCTCGGCGAGATCGATTTCACGCACCCGCTCTTCGCCCCCTTTGCCAATCCGCGCTACAGCGACTTCACCAAGATTCACTTTTGGAAGCATCGGTCGTTAAAGCTCAAGGAAAACGCCAGAACTCAAGTCGTCGCCAAGTTCGATAACGGCGAGCCGGCGATTTTAGAGCGCTCGCTCGGTCGCGGCCGCATTTTCATCTTCACTAGCGGCTGGCAACCCGCAGAAAGTCAACTCGCTCTCTCGACGAAGTTCGTCCCGCTGATCGGTGCCTTGCTTGACCTGGCCTGCGGTCCCACCACGTCGCTCGCCAGCGTAACCATCGGCCAAACCGTCGATCTGTCCGGCCTTGAATCCGATCAACCGCTGGTCGTTCACAAACCCGACGGTGCCGAGGTTGCCATCTCGGCCAACTCTACATCGTTTAACGACGTCGATCAGCCGGGAATCTATGAAATTCACGGCCCGGCAACTCCTGCTCGCTTCGCCGCGAACCTGTCCGCCGCCGAAAGCAACACCGCCCTGCTGGAACTAGAGCAACTGGAGCAATTGGGCGTTAATATGAAGTCAGTCCTGACGCGCGCCGAGCGGCTCGATCGCATCCGCCAACAGCGCGATACCGAGCTCGAAAGCCGCCAAAAAATCTGGCGCTGGATGCTCGCTGCCGTGCTGGGACTGCTCGTTTTGGAAACATTTTTGGCCGGTCGCGCGGCCAGACAAATCGCCACGACGGAGAGCATCGCATGAACCAGCATCGCTTGCTGTTTGAGCTCGATCGAGTGGCCCAGCGTTTCCGCATGTTGCGGCTTTGGCAATATCTGGCCGCCGCCTGGCTAGGAGCCGGCATCCTTGGCCTTGCCGTGCTCGCGCTCAAACTGGCCCTACAATCGCCCCTTGGTGCCGCTCTCTCAATCGTCTGCATCGCGGCAGTCTTGCTCACTGGCATTTGTGTCTGGCTCGCCACGCTCACGGCTCGCGATGATCTGTGGGTCGCTCGTCAAATCGAAGCAGCCTTTCCCGAACTGCATACCTGCCTCATCGCCGCCGTCGAGCAGCGTCCCAATTTGCCGAACGGCCGCTTTGGCTATCTCCAATCAAACGTCATCCATCAAGCCTTGGCTCACGCCGATCGGCACGAATGGCGGCATGTGGTCACCACGGGACGCATCGCCACCGCCGCTCTTGGCAACGCTGCCGCTCTCGGCTTCTTTCTGTTCGTTCTTGCCGCCATCGCCTTCGTCAAAATTTCGCCATCATCGGCCGCGGCTATTCTGGGTGCCGTGCGCCCCTCACCCGCCACTACCGACTTTGCGGTCACGGTCGAGCCGGGCGACACTGAGGTCGAACGCGGCACGAGCCTACTGATCATGGCCAAGGTCACCGGCCAAATGCCGCCCGAAGCCACGCTCATCATGAAGCCAGCCGACGGCGTGGAAAGCCGTCTCGCCATGTCTGCCAGCTTGAACGACCCCGTCTTCGGCGGCCGAATTCCGCTCATTGAGCAGCCAGTGGATTACCATGTCGAGCTTGGGGACAAAACTTCCAAGGTTTATCACGTCACCGTTTTCGAATACCCACGCCTCGAAAAAGCCGACGCCCGTCTGGTCTATCCTTCTTATACCGGCCTGGAACCGCGCACGATCAACGACGTCCGCACGCTCTCCGTCGTCGAAGGAACCGAGCTGACGCTCCTCTGCCATCTCAACAAGCCCGTCACCGAGGCAATTCTCACCGAAGACAAACACGAACCAATCGTTCTCTCGCCACTTCCCGGCGACAAACCCACCTATCAAGCTGCGATTCCCTGCGACCAAACGCGACGTCTCAAGCTGGAACTCGTCGATGCCGCCGGCCGCAAAAACAATAAGGTTGTCACGTTCGTCATTAATGTCCTGCCGAACAAACCGGTCGTTCTGAAGCCCGTTTTCCCCGCCCGCGACATTGAAGTTTCCGCCCTCGAAGAAATCGAGGTCAAAGGCACCGCCTTCGACGATTTTGGCATCAAACGGCTGGGACTCTCCTACGCCTTGTCAGGCCACGACCCGGTCGAAGTTGTATTGGCTGAAAACGCCGCCGGCAAGCAAAAACACGACTTGGCCCACACGATTTCGCTCGAAGCGCTTCAGGCCCAGGCCGACGATCTCCTCTCCTACCACTTCTGGGCCGAAGATTTTGGCCCCGGCGGCGAGTTGCGGCGGACCGAAAGCGACATGTACTTCGCCGAGGTCCGGCCCTTTGAAGAAATCTTTCGCCAGGGCGAGCAGCCGCCGGGCGGCCAACAGCAACAGCAGCAGCAAAACCAAAGCCCCAACACGATGCAGGCTCAGCAATTGGCCCAATTGCAAAAGGAAATCATCAACGCCACCTGGAAAGTGATTCGCCGCGAAATTACGAGCAAGCTCACGGAGCCCTTCGCCGACGATGTCGAGCAAATTCGCCTCTCGCAAGCCTCGGCCTTGGAACAAGGCACCGCGTTGGTTGAAAAACTCCAAGACCCGCAATCGCAAGAGCATGGCGAGGCGGTGCTGAAGGCGATGCAAGAGGCGATCAGCCTGCTCACCTCGGCTAACGATCAACCTTCCCGCCAGCCACTTACCCCCGCCCTCAAGTCAGAGCAAGCCGCCTATCAGTCGCTGCTAAAACTCCGCGCCCGCGAGCACAACATCGTGCGCCAGAGTCAGCGGCAGCAGCGCGGCCAATCGAGTTCCCGCTCGCAGCAGCAGCGGCAACAGATGCAGCAGCTTGAGTTGAAAAACGATGAAAACCGCTATGAGACGCAGCGGCAGGCCCAAGACTCCCAGGAATCCCCCGAAGAGCGAGAAAACCGTCAGGTGCTCAATCGTCTGAAGGAGTTGGCTCAGCGGCAGCACGACCTCAACGATCGCCTGAAGGAGTTGCAATCTGCATTGGAAGAATCCCGCACGGAGCAACAACGCGAAGAGCTCAAGCGGCAACTTCAGCGTCTGCAAGACGAGCAGCGGCAAGTGCTTCAAGACACCGAAGAGCTGCAATCGCGCATGGAAACGCCGGAGAACATGGAACGCATGTCCGCCGAGCGCGAGCAACTTGAGCAAGCTCGCGAGCAAGCCCAGCGAGCCTCCGAAGCATTGGAAAATGAACGCGTGACGCAAGCCGCCGCCTCCGGCACGCGTGCCGAGCAAACCTTCGAAGAGCTGCGTAACGAGTTCCGCCGCCGCGCCTCCGGCCGCTTCAACGAAGAAGTGCGGCAAATGCGCGAAGCGGCTCGCGAGCTCGACCAGCGCGAGCAAGACTTAAGCCAACGCTTGAACGAAGCCGCCCAGCCACAGGCCAAAGGCGCGAGCAAATCGCTCCGCGACACCGGCGAGCGGGAGAAAATCGCCGAAGACCTGACCGAGCAGCGGCAGCGCTTGCAGGGCCTGCAGGAGCAGATGCGACAAACGATCGAGGAATCCGAAGAAACCGAGCCGCTCTTGGCCGAAAAACTTTACGATGCTGCCCGCAACGCTCAAGATCACAATGTCGAGCGGGCCCTCGAAGCGGCCGAGCGCTCCCTCCGCAACGGCTTGACTCGCGATGCCCAGCAGCAAGAACAGCCGGCCGGCCGCGGCATCCAACAACTGCGCGAAGGCATCGAGCAAGCCGCTGAATCGGTGCTAGGCGATGAAACCGAAGCCCTCCGCCGCGCCCGCGAAGAACTCCAGCGCCTGACGAATGAATTGAATAATGAAGTAAACCGCAATTCACCGAATCGCACCAATCAACCAGGACAGAATCAGGCCAACCAAAATCAACAAGGCGAGCCGCAGCCCGGCCAGCCGCAAGCTGGCGCACCACAACCCGGCGAGCAGCCGAGCGATCAGCAAAAAGCCGGCAAAGGTCAAAAGAGTGAAGGTCAAAAAGGAGCAGGCCAAGGCGAAGGTGAGAAAGGAAAAAAGGGGCAGGAACGGCCGACCGGCGGAGGGATGAGTAAGGATGGCAAAGGCGGATTCGGTGGCTCTGCACAAGACGCTCAACCACAGCCGGGCGAACAGCCAGAGGGTCAAAAGTCCGGCGAGGGAAAAGGCGGAAAGGGTGGCAAGCAAGGCGAGGGCAGCATAGCCAGTGGCGGCAAAGGTGGCCAAGGTAAAGCTGGTCAGCCCCAAAATGGGCAACAACAACCCGGCCAGCAGCAGCCTGGGCAAGATGGCGAACGCCCCAACGGCCAACGTCAAGCCGGCGAGCGCCAAGCCGGCAATCTCCGCGGCACGCCCGGCTCTTTCGACAGCTTCACGCCGACCGACATGCTCAGCCCTCTCACGGGCGACCAATTCCGCGAATGGTCCGACCGCCTCCGCGACGTAGAAGAAATGGTTGCCGATCCGCAGTTGCGGGCCGAAGCTGCCCGCATTCGCGAACGCGCCCGAACCATGCGTTCCGAAATGAAACGCCACTCCGCCGAGCCTAACTGGGAGCTCGTGCAAAGCCAGGTTGCCGGTCCGCTGGTCGAGTTGCGTGACCGAGTTGCTTCAGAGCTGCTCCGTCGCACCGCTAAGCAAGCGATTGTGCCGCTCGACCGTGACCCCGTGCCGCCCCGCTACTCCGAAAAAACGCGACTGTACTATCAGCGGCTCAGCACCGACGAGCGCCCCGAGGGCAATCCATGAGCGGTGCGTCGGTCCTTCCAACGGACATCATCGTAGCGGAAATCATCCTCGCTGGCCGCCAATGGCTCGGCGTTGCCGTCGGCATTTGCCTTGTCTCAATTACGGTGCTGATCTGGGCCTACGCCCGCGCCGGCCACGTCGTCTGGGTCCGCGTCCTGGCCGGCTTGCTCAAAGCGACTGGCATCTTGCTGCTCGCCGCGCTTTTGGTCGAACCACTCTTCACCGGTACCCGCCCGCGACCCGGCAGCAATGTTTTTCTTGTCGTGGCCGATAACAGCCGCAGCCTTCAACTGACCGATCGCGGCCATGACAAATCGCGCGGCGCGGCAATGAAAGACGCGCTCAGCAATCAATCTTCCTGGCTCACGCGACTCGCTCAGGATTTCGACGTCCGGCGCTACGCCTTCGACTCCGCGCCATGTCCGCTGAAGGACTTTTCCGAAGTCACGCTCGACGGCGAGTCGTCGGCGCTCCGCGGCACACTGGCGGCCCTCGGCGATCGCTACCGCGGCCAGCCCATCGCCGGCATTTTGTTGCTCACTGACGGCAACGCCACCGACCTCGCAGACGGTGAATCCGACTGGAAGCAACTACCGCCGGTCTATCCCGTCGCCGTCGGCAGCAATTCTGAGCTGGTCGATGTCTCCGTCTCCCGCGTTTCAGTCACTCAAACCAATTTCGAAGCCTCCCCCGTCACCATCACCACGGAAGTTGCCGGCCAGGGGATCGCCGGCCGCAAAATCGCCCTCCGCGTCCTCGACGAAGCCGGCAAAGAACTCGAACGCCGCACGCTCGCCGCCTCGGCTGACGGTGCGCCGCTCGCCCAGCGCTTCCTCATCAAACCCGAGCAGCCCGGCATCAGCTTTTACACCGTCCAAGCATCACTCGAAGGCGAGGAGGACGCCAAGGACGGCCGCACGGCCGAGGCCACGCTCGCCAATAACAAGCGTCTGGCCACGGTCGATCGTGGCGGCGGCCCGTTTCGCGTGCTGTATGTAAGCGGTCGGCCCAATTGGGAATTTAAGTTCCTCCGCCGCGCTCTCGATGAAGACGACGAGCTCGATCTCGTCGGCCTCGTCCGCATCGCCAAGCGCGAGCCAAAATTCACCTTCCTCGGTCGCAGTGGCGAGCGCACCAACCCGCTGTTCCGCGGCTTCGGCAACAACTCCGACGAAGCGGCCGAGCAATACGACCAGCCCGTGCTCGTGCGCCTCGGCACCGAGGATCAGGACGAGCTCCGCGGCGGCTTTCCCCAAGACGCTGACGGCCTGTTTCGCTACCACGCGATCATCCTCGACGACGTCGAAGCCGGCTTCTTCAAACAAGACCAGCTTTCGCTCCTCCAGCTGTTCGTCTCGCGCCGCGGCGGCGGTCTCTTGATGCTTGGCGGCAAGGATTCCTTCGCCGAAGGCGGCTACAACCGCACTCCCGTCGGCGAAATGCTCCCCGTCTATCTCGACCGTCACTTCACCGAAGCCGAAATTCCCGACCATTTCCGCCTCCGGCTGACGCGCGAGGGGCTCCTGCAACCCTGGGCCCGGCTGCGGGCCAACGAGCGCGACGAAACGAAACGCCTGGAATCCATGCCGGCTTTCAAAGCCATGAACCGCATCGATTCCATCAAGCCCGGCGCTTCAATCTTGGCAGAAGCTGAAGTCGCCGGAGACAAAGCGCGTCCCGCCCTCGTAGTGCAAACCTTCGGCCGCGGCCGCGTTGGCGCGCTCCTCTTTAGCGATCTCTGGCGCTGGAACCTCCAGCGGAAAGACCATAAAGAGAACGATCTCGATAAAGCCTGGCGACAAACGGTCCGCTGGCTGATTTCCGATGTGCCGCAACCGGTCGAGGTCGAAACTCGCCGCGCCGCCAGCGGCGGATCAGGCGTCGAAATTCATGTCAAAGCCCGCGACAAGCAGTTTGAGCCGCTCGACAATGCCGAGGTGAAACTCTCGGTAAAATCACCCGACGGCAAGCAAATCGAGCTCGTCGCCGAAAGCAGCGACAAATCTCCCGGCAGCTATCAGGCCAGCTTCTCCCCGCGCGTGGCCGGCGCGTATCGCGCCACTGTTTCGGTAACCGCCGCCGACGGCAGGGCAGTTGGCGAACGACCAACCGGCTGGTCCATCGAGCCCGAGACCGAAGAGTTCCGTACGCTCGCCGTCAATCGCCCGCTCTTGGAGCGAATTGCCCAGGACAGCGGCGGTGAGCTCATCGAATTGAACTCGCTCGATTCCTTCGTTGCCGGCCTGCCGAACCGCAAAATCCCTCTCACCGAAAGCTGGACCTATCCACTTTGGCACCAGTGGCAAGTGTTCCTGCTCGCCCTCGCCTGCCTCGTCGGCGAATGGGGCCTCCGCCGCTGGAGGGGCCTGCCATGACCTTACCAACCCGAAACGTAAGCGAGGACATCCTCTCCGGTTGGCTGAAGGGTTATGCTCTCGCAGCGGTTCTCTTCGTTGGAATGCTATCTGTTTCCCTTCACGCCGCTGACCGCCCATCCGTTCTCGTCGTCGTCGGCGCATCGGGCGAAAAAGACTTCGGCGAACAATTCGCCAAATGGGCAGGCCGTTGGAAAACAGCAGCCGAAAAAGCTCAGGCCGAGTATGCCGTCCTCGGCCTGGATGACTTGGCGGAAAAGTCCGACCGCGAATTACTAGAGCAGCAACTCGCAAGCTGGTCAGCTCCATCGACGGAAGTCGCGTGGCTGGTGTTCATCGGCCACGGCACGTTCGATGGCAAAACGGCCAAGCTCAGCCTCCGCGGGCCGGACATCACGCCCAGCGAATTGGCCGGCTGGCTAAAGCCGATCGAGAGGCCAATTGCCGTAATCGACTGTACGTCGTCCAGCGGGCCGTTTTTGAATGAGCTATCGGGAAAAAATCGCTGCGTCATCACCGCCGCCCGTAGCGGTGTCGAATACAACTACGCCAGATTCGGCGACCACTTCTCGTCGGCCATCACCGATCCCAAGGCCGACCTCGATAAAGACGATCAAACCTCGCTCCTCGAAGCGTTTTTGCTCGCTTCGTCGCGAGTTAAAGAGTTCTACGACAGTGAAGGCCGTCTCGCAACCGAGCACGCCCTCATCGACGACAACGGCGACAGCCTCGGCACTCCGGCTGACTGGTTCCAAGGCCTCCGTGCGACCAAAGCCGCCAAGGACAGTGCCCAGCTCGACGGCCTCCGCGCTGGTCAAATCGTCCTCGTCCGCTCCGCCCGCGAGCAGCAATTACCCCCCGCCACTCGCGCCCGCCGCGATGAGCTCGAACGCGACCTCGCCCAACTTCGCCAGCGCAAAACCAAGCTTGCCGACGAAGAGTACCTTTCGCTCCTTGAGCCAATCCTGGTCGAACTGGCCAAACTCTACGAATCAGCAGGCTCCCAGGCACAATAGCCTACCTGGCGTCGCGACGCTGAGATCTGCGGATTGTCTCGAAAACGCAACCAGACTCGTGTAAAATCAGCACCTTATGCGATGTCCTCCAATCGTTCTGCGGATTTTTTTCTCCTGCTTACCGTTGCTGATTGCGCCGATCGCAGTTGCAAATGAAGCACTCCCAATTCCCGCCGCCGCCCAAGCGATTCTTGACCGCCATTGCGTGAAGTGTCATGGCCCGCTCGAGCAAAATGCCGAGTTGCGGCTCGATTCCACCGCCAGCATCTGGAAGGGAAGCTCCGCGGGGCCTGTCGTTCTGGCCGGAGACCAAACAGGCAGCAAACTCCTACAAGTGCTGGCTGCCGATGCGGAACTTCACATGCCGCCCAAGAAGCAACTGGGCGATAAAGAGATATCGATTTTTCGAGAGTGGATCAAATCAGCGCACTCCCGGCCAGCGGTGAGCCTTCCGGCGGCCAATCACAATGTTCCCAACGATCCGACAGCCGCGATCGACTTTTTTCTCGCCGCAGGTTGGCAGGCACGGCAGGTGACCCCAGCAGCACTCTGCGATGACCGAACTTTTATCCGCCGCGTGACGCTCGATCTCGCCGGGCGCATCCCCACACCCGAAGAAACCCTGGCCTTTCTGTTCGACGGTTCGCCCGACAAGCGCACGGCCCTTATCGATCGCCTGCTGGCCAGCGACGAGGCCGCCCGCAACTTCCGCGAGGTCTGGGATGCGCTCCTCATGGGCCGCCGCGGTGTCCGCCGAGAGGAACGCCGACGCGAAGGCGGCTGGCACACATTTCTGGAAAATGCTTTCAAAAAAAATCGCTCATGGGACGACGTAGTCCGCACCCTCATCACGGCCCGCCCCACACAACCGGAGGATGCCGGGGCCATTTGGTTCCTCTACGAGCGTCGCAACGATCACCAGCAAATCGCCGAGGCCATCGCGCCGGTCATTTACGGCACGCGAATTGACTGTGCCCAGTGCCACGATCACCCGCTCGCCGGCGAAATCAAGCAGGAACACTACTGGGGCCTCGTCGCCGCTTTCAATCGCAGCCGCAATTCCGAGAACGGCCCTCCTGCCATTCGCGAGTCGGCCAGCGGCGGCTTCATGAACTTCACAAACCTGAAAAAAGAATCGCAGCCGGCCGTGATGGTGATGCTCGCCGGCAGCAAGATCGACGAGCCGCGACCCGAGAAAGACGAGGACACGCCCGACCGCTACATCGATCCCAGCGCCACCGTGAAGGTGCCAAAATTCTCGCGGCGGGCGACATTTGCCGAGGTCGCCACTCGCGACAATGCGCTATTAGCCCGCTCCTTCGTGAACCATACCTGGGCAATCTTGCTGGGCCGCGGCATCGTCGATCCGCCCGACGAAATGAACTCAAAGCACCCGGCGAGCCATCCCGAGCTGCTCGATTGGCTCGCGGTCGATTTCGCGGACCACAATCATCAGGTTCGCCGGCTAATTCGCGCCATCGTGCTCAGTCGCGGCTACCAATTGGCCCGCGGGAGCGACTCCGCTTCGTCCCCGCCAGAAGCCTTCGCGGCCGCACTCGAAAAACCCTTGACGGCCGAAGCGCTCGCTCGCTCTGCGCAGCTCGCTAGCGGACGGGAAACTGACGACGCCTTCCGGCAGGCCCTCATGGAGCGTTTCCCCGATTCGCCCATTCGGCCCGCGCGAGCGACAATCCAACAAACCATGTTCCTGGCCAACAGTGAGCAAATGGCGGCCCTGTTTGCACCGCCAGAGAGTGACGCCGCGCCGCAAACCACTGTTGAAGAACGCGTTCGCGCAGCTTTTCGCCGCACGTTGATTCGCGATCCAGATGCCGAGGAGTTGGCTCGCGGCGTCGAGTTCCTTCAGTCGCATGGCGATTCACGGGCGGCGACCGGCCAGCTAATCTGGGCGCTCGTCGCTGGACCGGAATTCCTGACCAACCATTGATGATGGCACAGCACACCCCACCACCCGGCTCCTGCACACCAGCAGAACACCAGCTTCATCGCCGGCTGTTTCTCAAGGGGTTAGCGGCAACGGCACCGGCAGTGACCAGCTTTTGCGGCCTCTTCACCAATCCCGTCTTTGCCGAAAGCACACGCAAGGCCGGCAAAAATGTGATCTTGCTCTGGTTGTGCGGCGCTCCCAGCCAATTTGAAACCTGGGATCCCAAACCGGGCCGGCCCACCGGTGGCCCCTTCGGAAGCATTCCCACGGCGATACCAGGCGTCCATTTTTCGTCGCTCATGCCGCAGTGTGCCAGGCTCGCCGACCATTTGAACATCGTTCGCTGCATGCGGACGAAGCAAACCGAGCATCTGCAAGCCATCAATTTGCTCACGCGAGGAAATCCCGACCGCGCCGGCTTCACCCGGCCGACTCTCGGCGCGACCATTTCAGGGGCCTTGGGCACGCTCGACACCGCGCTGCCAAATTTCATCCTGCTCGATCCCAATCCACGCGGCAACGAGTTCGAGCAATACAAAGCCAGCGATCTTGCCGGTTGGCTCGGCCCGGAGCACGCACCCGTGCGTCTGGGCGGCAGCTACACGCAGCTCAAGCGAACGGCTGACACCTTAACGGAAGAGCGCGAGGATCGCCTTGCCCTCCGGCGCTATTTTTCCAAGCGGTATGAAACCGAACGCAATAGCTCCATAGCTGCCTCGCAGAACGCGGCTTTCGAAAAGTTCAAAGGCCTCACAGCCAGTGCCGACTTATTCGACCTGACGAAAATCCCCGAAGCCGACCGCGCCCGCTACGGCCCCGGCATCTTCGGCCTCCACGCCTTGATGTCGCGTAACTTGGTCGAGCATGGTGCGCCGTTCGTGATGGTGGCCAACGGCATGCCCTGGGACAACCACGTCTTTCAGCACGAAATCCACCAGATGCTCGTCCCCGAGCTCGACCGCGTGCTCTACCACCTCGTCACCGATCTTGAAACCCGCGGCCTGCTCGACCACACGCTGGTGATTGCCATGGGAGAATTCGGCCGCACCCCCTGGCTCAACGCCGCTCGTGGCCGCGACCACTATCCCAACGCCTGGAGCCTGATGCTGACCGGCTGCGGCCTCAAGCGTGGCGTAGTCGTCGGCGGCACCGACATCGATGGCGTCGATCCACACGATCGATCGTTCAACGAGCAAAATCTGTTCGCCACCATTTTCACCGCCCTCGGAATCGACCCGTACGCGGAGTTCGATCTACCCGGCCTACCGACATTCCACCGCGTCGAAGATCAAGCACCGCCAATTCAAGAGGTGTTGGCGTGAAACTCACCAAAACCAAAGATCTTTCGCTCCCCACCGGCGTCCTTGGCTTAGCCATCGCTCAAGATGGCCAGCGGCTTTATGCCTCCTGCATGGATGGAGCAATTTATGAGTGCGACGCCGCTTCCGGTGTGCATACACCATTTACCGCGCGGCACGCCAGCTTTGCTTCCGGCTGCGTCTTGCTTGCGGATGAAAAGACATTAGTTTCCGCGGGCTACGATGGCTGCCTTCTGTGGCACGATGTAGCCACTCGTGAATGTTTTCGCCGTTTGCAAGCACATTCATTCTGGTCCTGGCAACTCGCCCGCAGCGCCGGTGGCGAGCGAATTGCGACCGTCACGGGACAATACCTCGTCGGTGGCGAGAAATACGAGCCTTCCCAATCAACCGAACCGACCGTTAAGGTGTTCGACGCCCACACCAGCGATCTTGTCCACAGCTTCAACCTGCTTCCGCCCGTGCTCAGCGTTGCATTCTCGCCCGATGGAAAGCACCTGGCCGCAGCGAACATGATGGGCGACGTTCAAGTCTGGAGCTTGGAAACCGGCGATATTGCCGCGCAATTCAATACACCCGATTTCACCAGTTGGGGCATTATCAAGAGCCCCCATTACTGCGGCGGTATCTACGGCCTCGCCTTCGCCCCGGATGGGCAATCCTTGTTGTGCTGCGGCATGGGCCCCATGAACGATCCGATGGCCGGCAACGGCAAGATGACCTGGCAGCGCTGGGACTGGCTTTCGTCGCCGCCAAACAAGCTCTCGCAAATCCGCGACGGTGATGGCGGATCAGGCTTGATGGAAGTGCTCAGCTTCGCGGCGGACGGCGCGTTCCTCATGGCCGGCCGGCAGGCCCAAGGAACATGGAACGCATCCGTTTTTGATAGCGACGGCAAGCAATTGGCAACGCTCGACACGAAGTCACGCATCACCCGCGGCGTGTTCGCGCCCGACGGCCAAACGCTTTATTTAGCTGCCGCCATTGGCCAGCCCAAACGGGATAAGGGCAAATGGCCCGACTATGGCCGCATCCATGTCGTTAGCATGTCCGATTGAGCGATCCATCGCGGCTTGCAACAACGCATTGCTTGCGACAACGCCTGTCTTGCAACAATTCACAGTGCAGTTGAAAATGGAGTTCCTGCCTGCCCCACATCTCTCCCTGATTGCTGAGCAGTTCATGCTGCGCGATTTCGTTACTCAGAGTATGCCGCGTTTCGCCATTGGGTGCGGAGCATGGCTTGTGACTGCAATTAGCGTCACATCGGCGGCTGATGGAAAGCTGGATTTTGGTCGCGACATCCGGCCGATCCTGGCCGACAATTGCTTTCGCTGCCACGGCCCTGACGCAAAACAACGCCAAGCCGGTTTGCGGCTCGATCTGCAAGAAGATGCGACCAAGCGACAGGAATCGGGCTTGATCGCAGTAGTGCCAGGCGATGTAGCTAAGAGTGCGCTCATCGCCCGCATCATGACAGCGGACAAGAGCGAACGCATGCCGCCCGCCGATTCGAACAAAGTCCTTAGCGAAGCGCAGAAAGACCTCTTGAAGCGATGGATTCAAGAAGGGGCGGGCTACGCCCAGCACTGGTCATTCATTCCGCCCCAAAAGGCCCCGCTGCCAACGGTTGCCAACCAAAAGTGGGTGCGAAATGAAATCGATCGCTTTGTTTTAGCCCGGCTCGAAGCAGAAAATTTGCCCCCCTCAGCCTCAGCCTCTACCGATCGTCGCACGCTCATTCGGCGTTTGTCGCTCGACCTCACCGGCTTGCCCCCTTCCGCTGAAGAAGTTGAAGCGTTTGTAAGTGATGTAGATCCCAAAGCCATCGAGCGGCTCGCCGATCGGTTGCTCAAAAGCCCTCATTTCGGCGAACGGCTGGCGCTCGACTGGCTCGACGCCGCCCGCTATGCCGACACCAACGGCTTTTCAATCGACGGCGGCCGAAACATGTGGCTGTGGCGCGATTGGGTGATTCAGGCATTCAATTCCAACATGCCTTACGACCGGTTCTTGCTCGAGCAAATTGCCGGCGACCATCTGCCGAATCCAACTCCCTCGATGTTGATCGCCACTGGCTTTCAGCGAAACAACATGGTCACGCACGAGGGCGGCACCATCCCCGAAGAGAATCTCACGAACTACAACGTCGATCGCGTGAAGACACTCGGCGAAGCGGTCCTCGGCCTCACGCTCGCCTGCGCTCAGTGCCACGATCACAAATACGATCCGATCACGCAGCGTGACTACTATCAACTGTTCGCGTTTTTCAACTCCGTCAGCGACATCGGCCTTGATGGCAACGCCGGCAAAAACCCCCGCCCCGAGCTTCAGGCCCGCACGGTGCTTCAGTCGGGCGACCAACCGCAGGTGGAAGCCGATTTAGTACGACTGAAGAAGCTGTTGGCTCATCCCGATCCCGCAGCCGTCACCGCATGGGCTTCTGCGCAAAAGCAAGAATTGGCCGAGCGGGGCCAATCGCTCGCGCTGCACCCTCTCGAAGTGCTCAAAGTCAGTACACCCAACCGCGGCGCGGGCTGGGACATCGAGAGCAGCCGCTATGTAAAAATCACACAGGCGAGCGACCTCGTCGCGTATGACGTATCTCTGAAGCTGCCCACCACGACCACGCCGATCACCGGCATTCGCGTTGTGTTCCATCCAGACGATGCCGCTCCCGGCGGCGGCTGGGGCTATGGCCCGTCGGAAGGGCCAGCCCGGCGGCAATCCAAAACGGCGGACAAGAAACCTGACTTGAAAGGCAATTTCGTCCTAACGGCCTTCTCGGCAAGTGCCGATGCAGTTGCCGGCGACCAGGTAAACCTCAACCAGCTTCTGTCCGTCCGCCGCGTCACCGCCAACTCCTGGCAAGATGCTTACCCGCCGGAAAACTGCCTTGACCCGCGCAATGAAAACGGCTGGTCCCCCGCCGTCGATCATGAGGGCAATGTCCATCTCACGGCAACATTTAAGCAGCCCATCGACGCAACCCAAACCCCCTATGCCACGGTGCAGGTCAATTTTGGCCACGGCCGTTCGCAGGTCGCCGCGCGATTTGAAATGATCGCCATCACCGGCAACGACGATGGCAGCCCACTCCCCGCCGACATCATCACCCTCCTCGAAAAAGATACAGTCGAAAAAAACGCAGCCGCGCGTTCGCCGGAAGAGATTGATCGCCTAAGCACCTATTTTGCGAATCACGCCGACTCCACTCGGCGGGTCCGCACGAACATTGCTAATCTCGAAGAACGCCTGGCCGTGCTGACGCGAGAATTCCCCACGATGGTAATGGATGTGGCGGCCAAGCCGCGAGACACCTTCATTTTGCATCGCGGCGACTATTCCCAACCAACCGATAAAGTCGAGCCGGGCCTGCCAGGCTTTTTGCCAAATCTTAGTGAAAGTGTGGGCACCAATCGACTCGCCCTCGCCCGCTGGATTGTGATGCGTGAAAACCCGCTCACCGCTCGCGTTGCCGTCAATCGTGCATGGCAAATGCTGTTCGGCGTTGGCTTAGTAAAAACCTCGGCCGATTTTGGCACGCAAGGCGAGTATCCAAGTCACCCCCAATTGCTCGATTGGCTTGCCGTGGACTTGATGGATTGCGGTTGGGATCAGAAAGCTCTCATTCGCAAGATTGTGCTTTCGGCGACGTATCAACAATCATCAGCCGCGACACCCGAACTGCTCGCCCGCGACCCGGCGAATCGGCTCATGGCCCGCGGGCCGCGTTTTCGCCTGTCCGCCGAGCTAATTCGCGACTCGGCTCTAAAAACCAGCGGACTGTTCGTGCCACGTGTCGGCGGACCGAGCGTCAATCCCTATACTCCCGGCGACTTGTGGCGAGAAATCAGCCACTACGGCAGCACCCCCGCCACAGCCCAGGCTTTCGTCCAAGACCACGGCGAAAAACTCTACCGCCGGTCGCTCTACACCTTCTGGAAACGTACCGCCCCGCCCCCCAACATGACCGTATTCGACGCCCCTAATCGCGAAACCTGCGTCGTCGCTCGGCCGGTCACGACCACGCCTCTCCAAGCCCTCGTGCTGCTCAACGACGTGCAATTTGTCGAGGCTGCACGAGCATTTGCCGAACAAATGTTGCATCGCCCGGGCGGAGACCACGAGCGATTAAGCTGGGGATTTGAAGAGGCCACGTCGCGGCCGCCAGGTGATGGCGAATTGAAAGTCTTGACCGCCGCGCTCAACCGCGAACGAAAACGCTACGGAGCAAACCAGCAATTGGCTCGCGAGCTGTTGTCTGCCGGAGAGTCGCCACGCGACGAGCGCCTCTCAATTGTCGAGCACGCGGCCTGGGCACAAGTCGCCGCCCTCATTTTGAACCTGAGCGAAACGGTGACGCGAAACTAAGGCGTGAATCACATGCATCCATTTGAAGAGCTCCAAACGACACTCGCGCGCCGGGCGTTTCTCGCCACTGCCTCGCACGGCCTGGGCGCAATGGCCCTCGCGTCACTGCTTCCAGCGTCGTCAGCACGCGCGGCCGATTCGACGCTAAAGCCCAAGTCAAACAACATCGCCGGCTTACCGCATTTCGCCCCCACAGCCAAACGCGTCCTCTGCCTCTTCCAGTCCGAAGGATTCTCGCACGTTGACCTGTTCGACTACAAGCCCACCCTGACCAAACATCACGGCGAGGAAATCCCGCCATCGATAAAGGGCACTCAGCGCCTCACCGGCATGACCTCGCGGCAAGCCAAATACCCCGTCGTCGCTCCGCTGAAGGAAGGCCGCGCGTGCGGTCAACACGGCACCTGGATCAGCGACTTCTTGCCCCACACGCAAACAATCGCCGATGACATCTGCATCGTCAAGTCGATGCACACCGAGGCGATCAACCATGACCCAGCCATCACCTACATGAACACGGGCAATCAGCAGCCCGGCTACGCCAGCATGGGGGCCTGGGTCAATTACGGCCTCGGCAGCGAAAACGAAAATCTGCCGGCGTTCATCGCGATGGTTTCCCAAGGCTCAGGGAAAAATCCTGGCCAGCCCATCTTCTCCCGGCTGTGGGGCAACGGCTTTCTCCCTTCGTCGCATCAGGGCGTTGGGCTGCGGCCAGGTGCCAATCCGGTTCTGTATCTCGCTAATCCCCCCGGAACCGATCGCGATCAGCGCCGCGCATTCTTGGACGATCTGGCACAGCTCAATCGCCAGCGCGCAGCCGAATTAGGCGATCCCGAAACCCTCGCTCGCATCGCCGCCTACGAGATGGCGTACCGAATGCAATCTTCCGTGCCCGAGTTGACCGACCTGACCGGTGAGTCCGCGGCCACGCTCGAAGCTTACGGTCCCGATGTTCATCGCCCCGGCAGCTACGCCGCCAACTGCCTCATCGCTCGCCGCCTGCTCGAACGCGACGTCCGCTTCGTGCAGCTTTTTCATCGCGGCTGGGACCAGCACATCGCCATCGCGCGCCAATTGCCCAATCAATGCCGCGATGTCGATCAACCCACCGCGGCCCTCCTCAACGATCTCAAGCAGCGCGGCCTATTGAAAGACACGCTCGTCTTGTTCAACACGGAATTCGGCCGCACCGTCTTCAGTCAAGGACAACTCGGCGATCCCAACATGGGCCGCGACCACCACGGCCGTTGCTTCACCGTCTGGCTCGCCGGCGGCGGCATCCGCGGCGGCATGGAATACGGCCGCACCGACGATTTCTGCTACAACATCGCGGAAAATCCGGTTCACCTGCACGACCTGCACGCCACCGTCCTGCATTGCCTCGGCATCGACCACGAGCGATTTTCCTTTCCCTTCCGCGGCCTCGATATCCGACTAACCGGCGTCGAAAAGGCCCGCGTCGTCAAAGAAATCCTCGTTTGAAGCGCGTCTTTCGCCCCGCACTCAATTCGTGTGGCATTCGCGGTCGCACCGGGTTAAATTAAACATCCTGCCCGGATAGATCCCGCCCATAAAAACAGTCGCCCGATCATGCTCTCCCTCTACGGCCGCCCACAAAAACTCTGCCAAGGTTGGACTCGCCGCGAGTTTCTCACCGTCGGCGCGCTCGGCGTCGGCGGCCTCACCTTGCCTGAGTTGCTGCGGGCAGAAGCCCGCCAAGGCGTGGGGAAATCGCAAAAAGCGATCATCATGATCTACCTGTGCGGCGCGCCGCCGCATCAGGACATGTTCGACTTAAAAATGAATGCCCCGGCGGAAATCCGCGGAGAGTTTCGACCGATCGATACAGCCGTTCCCGGCATTCAAATCTGCGAGCATTTGCCGCGTCTGGCTCGCATCATGGACAAATTGACACCGATCCGCACCGTCTATGGCTCCCCCAACGGTAGCCACGATTCCTTCATCTGCTACACTGGCCGATCGTTTCAGCAACAGCCGCCCGGCGGTTGGCCATCCGTCGGTGCCACTGTCGCCAAGCTGCTTGGCCCCAAGAACGAGTCCATTCCACCCTTCATCGGCCTTTCCCCGCGCACCGGTCACCCGCCTTACGGCTCGCCTGGCCATCCGGGCTATGTTGGCGCTGCCCACAGCGCTTTTCGTCCCAATGGCGAAGGCCAAGCCGACCTCAAGCTCGGCGGCATCACTTCCGATCGGCTCGGCGATCGCCGCCAACTCCTCTCCGGCTTAGATCGAATTCGTCGCGAGCTCGACACCAGCGGCAAACTCGACGGCCAAGATGCCTTCACGCAGCAAGCCTTGGGCGTTCTCACGTCCAATCGCCTCGCCGCCGCCCTCGATATTTCCAGCGAAAGTCCTAAAACACGCGAGCGCTACGGCCAGGGTGACGCGCGCAACTATGGTGACGGCGCTCCGCGCAATCTGGAGCATTTCTTGATCGCCAGGCGATTGGTCGAAGCGGGTGCCCGCTGCGTAACGCTGAATTTTGGCCGCTGGGATTTCCACAGCAACAATTTCTCCGAATTCAAAAACACGCACGGACCTCAGTTCGACCAAGGCCTGAGCGCATTGGTGGAAGACCTGCACGAGCGCGGCTTGGATCAAGATGTCTCGGTCGTGGCCTGGGGTGAATTCGGCCGCACCCCCATCATCAACAAAGACGCCGGGCGCGATCATTGGCCCCAAGTCGGCTGCGGCCTCCTCGCCGGCGGCGGCATGAAAATGGGGCAAATCATCGGAAAAACCGATCGGCTGGGTGGCCAAATCGAGCAGCGCCCCGTGCATTTTGGCGAAGTCTTAGCCACTCTCTATCATCAACTCGGCATCAATCCCAACAAAATCACGATCCCAGACTTGGCCGGCCGGCCTCAATATCTCGTCGATCACCACGCCCCCATGCCCGAGCTAATTTGAGCGCCGTAGCCGAATTCGTGAGAATTCGGATCGTTACTGATTGCAATCCGCCAAAGCCCACTACGAAAGATAACAGGCATTCGCGGCTGCAATCGACGATCCGGCCGAGAACTTATAACCCTGCTCAGCCAGTAGCTGCTCCAAGGCCGACA
>JANNTN010000064.1:0-14948 GCA_031394445.1 Anatilimnocola sp. | reverse complement strand
GAGCAAGCTCGCTGGTCCCACCCTACAAGGGGAAAGAGTGGACTTTGGATGCTGGTGGCGTCAGACTAGGGGCATCTCGGAATGCTTCTTTGATGTAGCGCTGACATGTCTAACGACCCGGCGAGCGGCGAAAGTAGCGTCGCGGCCGACCTGATTGAGTCGGACGGTCGTTCTCGTATTAATGGGCAGCGCGAGACGGTCACTTTCAATAGCTCGGTGCGAGGGAAGTCTTCGCGCGGGCCGTTGCCTGAACGCGTGGGCCGCTATCCGGTTTTGAAATGGCTCGGCCAAGGTGGGTTTGGTGTCGTGTATCGGGCCCATGATGCGCGCTCGGGCAAGGATGTGGCGATCAAGGTGCTGCGCGAGGAGCTGTGTGAAATCGTGCCGCAGCGGGTGGCCTTTGAAAAAGAGGCGGAGACGGCGAAGCGGCTCTCGCACGCGAATCTGGTGCAGGTGTATGGCCTGGAGCATGACGAGGCGCGGCGGCCGTTTATTGTCGAGCAATATGTGGATGGTCCGAGCCTGCTGGAGTGGGCGCTCGCTAAGCCGCGGGGGGCGGATGAAGTGATCGCGATGATGATCCCGGTCGCGGAGGCGATTGCGTATCTGCATCGTTCGCGGCTGTTTCATCGCGACTTGAAGCCGAACAACATTTTGCTCGATAGCGCGGGGCGGCCGTACGTCAGCGATTTTGGATTAGCGATTCATGAGAGCGAGCTGCAATTGCGCGAGGGGGAGGTGGCGGGGACGTTCGGCTATATGGCCCCGGAGCAGATTCGCGGGCGGACGAAGCGCGTGGACGGGCGGACGGATATTTGGAGCATGGGAGTGATTTTGTATGAACTGCTGGCGGGGCGGTTGCCGTTTGGGGGCGTGAGCCGGCCGAGTGGGAGCGAGGAGTATTTCGCGCTGTTGACGGAAGCAATTGAGGAGAATGATCCTGAGCCGCTGCGGACGTTTGCACCGGGTTTGTCGCGTGATCTGGAAGATATTTGCCTGCGATGCTTGGAGAAAGAGAAACGGCATCGTTTCAAAACGGGGGATGACCTGGCGGAGGCGCTGCGGAGATATCGTGATCGGCAGAATCGCGATTGGCAACAGCAGGACGCGGAAGAAACCGCAGTGCCAACGCCGGCGGGGATGGCGACGCTGGCGGTGGTTCCGAGGGGATTGCGGTCGTTCGAGCGGGGTGATGAAGATTTTTTTCTCGATCTGCTGCCAGGGCCGCGGGATCAAGCGGGGTTGCCGTCGTGCGTGAGCTTTTGGGTGGAGCGATTGGGGCTGGCGAGGGCCGAGGGGCGGCTGGATGTGTGCGTGGTGTATGGACCTTCAGGGAGCGGCAAGTCGTCGCTAATCAAGGCCGGGGTGACGCCGAGTCTGCCGGAAGGGGTGTCGTCGATCACCGTTGAGTGCAACGCGCACAATACGGAGTCGCGACTGGCGGCGGCGGTGCGACGGGCGCTGGCGGATAGTGGAGCGGATGCGGCGGCGGAGCTGACATTGCCGGAGTTGTTTCAGAAGTTGCAACAGCAAGGCACGGTGGGGCGGAAGTTTGTGATTGTGCTGGATCAGTTCGAGCAGTGGTTGCACTCGCACCCGGAGCCGCGCGGGACCGAATTAGTGCGGGCGATGGAATATTGCAACGGCGCGACGCTGCAGGCGCTGCTACTGGTGCGGGATGATTTTTGGATGCCGCTCAGCCGATTTGCGGATGAGCTGTCGATTTCGTTGCGGGAAGGGGAGAACTGTGCGGCGGTCGATCTGTTCGATCGGGCCCACGCGCGGAAGGTCTTGATTTTGTTTGGACGGGCACATGGGCGGTTGCCGGCGACGGAAAAGGAATTGACGGCGGATCAGCAGGCTTTTCTCAACCGGGCGATCGATGAACTGTCGGAGCACGAGCGGGTGATTTGCGTGCGGCTGGCGCTGTTTGCCGATTTGATGCGAGGGAGGCCGTGGACGAGCAAGGAATTGGAAGCGGTTGGCGGGGCCAAGGGCGTGGGAGTGAAGTTCTTGGAGGAGAAATTTGGGGCGCAAGCTCCGGCGATTTATCGCGTGCATCGGGTGGCGGCGCAGCGCGTGCTGGCTGCCTTGTTGCCGCCGGCGGGGAGCGAGTTGCGTGGGCAAATGCGGACGGTGGAGCAGTTGCGGGCGAGCGCGGAGCTGCCTGAAAAGCCGTTTCAAGATTTGCTGCGAATTTTGGACGAGGATCTGAAACTGATTACGCCGACGACGCCGGCCGGCATCGCGGATGATGGCATCGCGGAGAAAACGAGCGGGCCGGCAGGGCAATACTATCAGTTGACGCACGATTTTTTGGTGCCGGCACTGGGGAAGTGGTTGACGTCGGAATTGCGAAGGACGCGGCGCGGGCAGGCTCTGCTGCGATTGCGCGAGCGATCGGAAGATTGGAATCGCCGGCCGGAGGCGCGGCGGCTGCCGACGGTGGCGGAGTGGCTGGCGATTCATTTGCTGGTGAGTCGAAGATTGTGGTCGCCGCAAGACGCCCACCTGATGCAGGCGGCGAACCGGCGGATTTTTTCGTGGGCCATCGCGGTATTGCTGGTAATGGCCGGGGCCGGAGCGATCGGTTGGGAAATACGGGGACGAAACCGGGCGGTGGCGCTGCGCGAGCAATTGGTGAATTTTGACACGAGCCGGGTGCCCAAGATTTTGTCCGAAGCCGCGCTGACCGAGCGGTGGACGCGTCCGCTGTGGGAGAGGACGCATCGCGACGAGTTTGCGGTGACCGAGGAGACAGCATCTGGTTCGAATGCCGACCCGCTGCGGTTACGGCGGCGAATGCATCTCTCGCTGGCGCTGGCGAAATGGGATGAATCGAAGCTGGACTATGTGCTCGATCATCTGGGCGATATCAATCCGGACGATCTGCCGGCGGTGACCGAGGCGCTAGCGCAAAAAAAAGCGGCGGCGATTGAAAAAGCGTGGCCGAAGCTGAAGCGACGAATCGAGGCACGCGCGAAAGAAGGCGGCGAGGAAACGCTGGCGATCGCCAGCGTGCTCGCGGGCCTGGCGCCGGCAGACGAACGATGGCGAGGTGCAGCGGGAGCAATTGCGAAGGATTTGGTGACGGCGCGGGCGGCACAATTTTCGATATGGCTGCGGCAGTTGTCGCCGATTGCCAGCGAGCTTAGAGGGCCGCTTTTGGAATTAGCGAAAAATCAGTCGGCAAGCGGTGAGCGGGCTCAGTTGATCGAGGCCCTCGCGCGATATGGAGCCGACGACGCGGTGACGTTGGTAGCAGCGATGGAGGAGGTGGTTCCGGCGGAGCTGGCGGTGCTGCGCGACGCGGCGAAGAAGTCGGCCAGCGCGGTGTCGGCTGCTGCTGAGCGAAGATTTGCGGCGCTGACGGCCAAAACGGCCGAGATTTCGAGAGTAAATACTCCTGAGTTGGCGGCAAGCGCCGCGACGTTGGAACGCCACGGGGGTTTTTTGGACGCGGAGGCCGGTTGGGTCGTCGAGTTGCCGCGAGTGAAGTTTGAGCCGTTGAACGGGGATTTAGCGAAGGC
Source organism: Anatilimnocola sp. (assembly GCA_031394445.1). GTDB lineage: Bacteria > Planctomycetota > Planctomycetia > Pirellulales > Pirellulaceae > CAYLLN01. Next base: position 11,418 of record JANNTN010000064.1, on the reverse strand, counting down.
AGGGTATCGACCTGAGTCAGTGCGGCCGTTTGAACAGTCGGGCCAGGCGCTAGTGGCGGCGAGTTGGCGGCGCGATCGGAAAGCATTTCGCGTACTGATGGATTTGACGACGGCGGAGTTGCGCGCGCGGAATGAGGCGGCTAGTGCGGAAGGTTTGGCGCTTTGTGATGTGGCGCGGGATGGACGCGGCCGCTGGTGGGGATTGTGGGTGGCGAAGGCCGATGGAGAAAGTGAAACGCGGTTTTATGCAGATTTGCCGTATTCCGAACATCAGCAGCGGCTGGAGGCTTGGCCGAAGGAAGATTTTTCTCTCGAACGGTTTGACCTTTACGCGTATGACGACGAAGCACCGCTGGCGACCGCAATTTGGCGACGCACGACCGATGAAACAGAGCTGGATGTGGTGGTTGAGACGCGCACAGGCCGAACGTATGGCGATTTGCATCCCGGATTGATGCAAACCGATTTGCGGCTGCACAAGCTCGATGCGAAGACGCGCGATCGTTTAGCGCTGTATGAGCGCTACTATGAAAATCTCGAAGACGCGACGAACGAGAAGTCGGGAACGCCGAGGAACAACTTGGAATTCACCGCGGCCCGCTACCAGTTGAATTGCGGTCAATTTGAGGCGGCGCTAGCGACCTTCGATCGTTTGTTTAGCCCCACGAGCAGCCCGCTGGCGGAATCGCGGGCGATGACGCTGCTGCTCATGGGGCGGCTTGACGAGGCGGAAAAAGAGATCGAACGATTCCAAGCGGTGCGAACGCCGCGCGATCCGAAATTGAAACAGGCAGTTTATCAGCAACTGTTGATGGTGTTGGCATTGCGGCAGGGAAACGAAAATCTGGCCCGCGACAGGCTGGCAGTGGTAGAGAAGTACGCACCGGGGAAGGACTTTGCCGGATTGGATGTACTGGCGCACGCCCGCGCACTATTCTTGCGGGAATTGCCGGCCGAATCGGCGAGCGAAACAGACCGCCAGCAGGCGATTCGCGCGCTGCAGGAGTTGATTCAGCGGCCCGAAACCAAGCTGCCTGAGGAACTCGTTGATCGGATTCATTTTGACGGTCTGCGCGGCGAAGTTGAGTTCGCCACGCTGTTGCACGAATTGGACCTGGATCGCCGGTTCGTCGGCGCTTGGAACGAGCGGAGTGAAACGACGACGAAGCAGGTGATTGGCTTGACGGCCACGGAGCACGCGCGCGAAGCTCGACGCTTGCGGCAAGAAGGTTTTCTGCCGCGAATTATCTCGGCAGCGCCGACAGGCAAACTGGGCGAGGTGGCCGCGGCGTCGGTTTGGGAGCAAGCCATGCCGGTGCTGGCCAGTGAGCAGGCTGCCGCGCGAAAGATCGCTTGCCTGGCGTTGTTTCTGGCTTCGCAGGGGGAGCTGGCTAGGCTGGCGAGCGCGATGGCTGATGAGTGTGGAATCGAGGTGCGCTCGTGGGCCATTGAGGGCGCGCCGGCGGTGTTGCCGCTGTCGGTTGGTGTCGCGCTGCTACGACAAGCGGGCAATGACTCGACGCGGCGCAATTTGTTGCGGCTGTTGGGCACATATGCGCCCAGCGCGGCGACTGACGATGAACGGCGCTATCTGGATGAGCAGACGCAAAAGACCTCGCTCGATGCGGGCACTCAGATGGCGGCCCAGTGGCTGCGACGGAAGTGGAATTTTGCCGATGCGTCGTCCAATTCAAGTGAGCCGAGTAGCACGCATAAAAACTGGTACCGGACAAGCCAAGGACAGACGATGGTGGTGCTCGACTTGCGAGAGCCGGCGCTGATGGGTTCGGCCGCGAACGATACGGAACGAACGTCGTCAGAGAATCTGCACTGGGTTCAAGTTGGACGCCGCGTCGCTATTGCCAGCACGGAAACGACCAACAGCCAATTCGAACAGTTTTTGGCCGATCCCAAGGTCCAGGCAGCGTATGCCAAGTACGAATTCCAGTCGTCCAAGCGCATCTATGCTCCATCGCCCGAATGTCCTCAAATCTCTGTCCGCTGGTATGACGCGGCTCGTTATTGTCAGTGGCTGAGCGAACAAGAGGGATTGCCGCCCCAGGAATGGTGCTTTCCGGGAATTTGGCAAGTGGAAGACGGTGAATTGGAAATACCTGCTGATGTTCTCAAGCGACGTGGCTATCGAATGCCAACCGAAGCGGAAATGGAACTAGCCTGCCGGGGCGGATCGAGCGCAACGCGTCCGTTTGGCGGTTCGCACGTATTGCTGCCAGCGTATGCCTGGTTCTCCACTAATTCCAAGGGCCGCACACACGATGTTGGCTTGCTCAAGCCGAATGATGTTGGGCTTTTCGACATACTTGGAAATGTCAATGAATGGTGTTTGAATGCGAGTTCGGCCTATCGCACCCCGCTGGACGCAATGGGATACGACGACAACATCGGGGCCTCGACAAAGACCGATACGGAGCGAATATTGCGCGGCGGCTACTTTAATTCACCAGCCAGGGATCTCCGCAGCTCCAACAGAATTCGCAGCGCGCCAACCCGGGAACATTCCATATCGATCGGCTTCCGGATCGCTCGCACGGAGTAAAGTGCCGACAACCGCAAATAGCTTTATTTCAAAAACCCGCGTGTGCCCAACCAATGGGCGGCGTGCTCGGGCCAGCTAGAAATCTGCGATTTTGAGACGGGGCGCAAGCCGTAACCATGCCCGCCATTTCCATAAACATGCAATTCCGCGGGAACGCCGTGCTTTTTCAGGCCAGCGTAGAAAAGCACAGCACCCAGGGAAGAGGAACGATCGTCGTCGGTATGCACCAAATAGGTGGGTGGACAATCCTTGGGAACTTCGACGCCCGCAATGAGTGTTTCGGTCTTCGCGTCGTACATGTTCCAGGGATACACCAAGATGGCGAAATCGGGCCGGTGTGAAACATCGTCCACCTCATCCAGGCGACCGTAAGTGAGCTGGCCCCCATCACTGAGCAATCGGCCGGCCACCTGCCCGCCGGCCGAGAAGCCGACAAGGCCCAGCCGATCCTTGCGAATACCCCACTGGTCCGCCCGCGAACGAACCAGGGCCAGCGCGCGTTGAGCATCTTGAAGTGGTTTCACCCACCCGGGCGACTGGCTGTCCGCGGTGGTGCGGTAACTCAGCACAAAAGCTGAAACACCGTGGCGATTCAACCAATTTGCGGCTTCCGTTCCTTCTAGATTGGGAACGACTCTCGCGAAACCGCCACCAGGGAGAATCACCACGCCGGCTCCGTTGGGCTCACCGGCCAAATGCACCGTCATCGTGGGTCGCGTGATGTTGGCAACGCGGGTGATGGGAGGCATTTCGCCGGCCCGCGGCGGAAGTTGCTCCCCGATTTGCCGGGTCGTCTCTCCAGGAGCAAGCTGCGGCCAGATATCGAGCGGCTCGCTGCCCATGACAGTGCTCGTATAAAGCAGAACGACAAAGATCAAACTGCAAGGTTGCTTAAATGTCTTCATTCGACGCCTCCCCGGGGACCATGCAAGTCGTCCAATGTACCCTTCACGGCCGGCTCTCCAAAGCGCTCTCTACGAAATTCTCAAGTAGGACCGTATTTCACGATCGGCCGTGGTGTGCGTCGCGGCCGTAAAGTGTGTGCTGTATGCTCGTGACCTGCCGCCTTGCTGATTGTTTCCAGCGCCTCGCGGGGCTATCGTGGCGGCGAAGCGGTCACTCTGCCTCAAGGAGTTTCCTGTGTCTGTCTCGCGACGCCAATTACTGCGTGCCTCGCTCGCTGCTGGCCTAGGCTTGGGAGCGGCCAGTTTGAACTCGGCAGCATTGGCCGAAACACTCCCACCCGTGCGGCCGCTTACGAGCGGGCCGCGATTCCACTGGTTCAGCTATTACGACAAGCTGCAGTTCGATCCTACTGGCCGGCACGTGCTGGGAATGGAAGTTTCATTCGAGCATCGCCTGCCCGAGGCGTCCGATCCGATGCGTCTGGGGATGGTTGATACGGCCGACCAAGACCGGTGGATTGACCTCGGGGTAAGTAATGCCTGGTGCTGGCAGCAAGGCTGCATGTTGCAATGGCTGCCGGGCTCTGATCGCGAAGTGGCATTCAACGACCGGGAGCGGGACCGCTTTGTCTGTCGTATTTTGGACTCTCGCACTGGTCTGTCGCGAACACTTCCTGCTCCGATTTATGCCTTGAGTCCCGATGGGCGCACGGGTATCGGCTGTAATTTCAGCCGCCTGTGGGACGTGCGTCCTGGCTATGGCTATCCGGGATTGTCCGACCCGGACTCGGATCAGCCCGCTCCTACCGACTCCGGCGTGTATTCACTCGATTTGCGTACGGGTGAGCAGCGGCTGCTCGTCTCAGTCGCGCAAGTGCTGAAGCTCGGTACGCCATTTCCTGACTGGGGGCAGGCCAAACACTATTTCATTCACTTACTCTTCAGCCCAGACGGCAAGCGGTTCATTTTCTTACATCGTTGGCGAACCCCTCAGAGGCATGCGGGCACGCGAATGTTTACGGCAGCCGCCGATGGCAGCGATATTCGCCTCATCGACGCCAATGGCCTGACTTCGCACTTCATTTGGCGAGACGAACGACACATCTTGGCATTCTCAGATCAGCCATCGCGAGGAAAACGATTCTATCTGTTTGATGACAAGCTGGAACGAGCTCCCGAACCGGTTGGATCGGACGTAATGCTCGCCGACGGTCACTGCACCTACCTGCCGAACAATAAGTGGATTCTAAACGACACCTACCCGGGCCGCGAGCGTTTACAGAATCCCTACCTGTACGAAGTTGCCACCGGCCGTCGTGTGCCGCTTGGCCATTTTCATTCGCCGCCGGAATATACGGGGGAATGGCGGGTCGATACGCATCCGCGATTCAGTCCCGATGGGAAAAAAGTCGTAATCGACTCCCCTCACGGCGCTAATGGCCGGCAAATGTATCTCATCGACATCGTCGAAATCGTCGGCTGATTTTTTATATCAAGGATGCTATCCCGTGCATTTCCGTCTGGCGTTTCAATCCCTGCTCTTTTGTAGCATCACGATTTTCTTGGTTGGTAACGTATCGGGCGTTGAACCAGGCTTGGTTGGCCACTGGAAGCTGCAGGGCGATTGCTTGGACTATTCCGGCCAGGGCCATCACGGAACGAACCACGGCGTTGACCTGCGGACGGGCGAGTTCAACGGTCGAAGCAGCTACATCGAAGTGCCGTCGTCGGCCGATTTCTCGTTTGGCACGGGCGACTTTTCCATCGCCGCCTGGGTGCATACGGAAAAAGAGTTGAACGACGTGCTGGGAGACTTGGTCTCAAAGTTTGACTCAACCCAACGTCAGGGTTTTAGCCTTACGATCAACGCTGGAAATCCCGGCTACAACGCTCCCAGCAACGTCCGCCATTTGTTCTTCGGCACAGACAACGGCACGACTGGTCGCTGGGCTGACTGCGGCCGACCGGGAGGCAAGACTCACAATAGTGACGCACTCACCGTCTTTGAAGGCGCTCTGTATGCGGGAACGACCGACGGACCGGACGAGGCGGATTGGGCCCACGTCTATCGGTATCAGGCGGGCGATTCCTGGCAGGATTGCGGCCGATTGGGAGCTGGCCACACGCGCGGTGTTTATGCGATGGTGGTGCATGAAGGCGCGCTCTATGCCGCGACGTCGTCCAGCCACGGACGTCAGCCGGCGACGATGAGTTTTGGCCGAGTCTATCGCTACAACGGCGAGCAACAGTGGGAAGACATCGGACAACCAGGTGAGAATTATCGACTCAATAGCCTCGCATCGTTTGGCGGAAAGTTGTATGCGGCTGGCTTCAACATCGGACCGGCCCTTGGTCATGTGTATGTCTATGCCGGAAATCGACAGTGGAATGATTGTGGCGAGTTTCAAGGTTGGCCGCATACCTTAGCCGTTCACGACGGTCGGCTGTATGCCGCCTATCCCCAGGGCGAAGTCTATTCCTACGACGGCCGCGTCTGGGAAAACCTGGGAAATCCGTACGGCTCAACCAAGGAGTGCAGCCAGATTCACGCCATGGGAGTTTTTCGTGGCGAACTGGTTGCCGGAACTTGGCCCAAGGGCAAAGTGGCCGTCAGACGTAATGGCAATTGGGTCGATCTCGGACAACCAAGCGACGCCACCGAAATCGTCGGATTGATCGTCTATAATGGAAGTTTGTATGCCGGCACGATTCCTCGCGCCGAAGTGCTTCGTTTTGACGGTCCCAACCAATGGACCTCCATTCGCCGCCTGTTCGATCCGCCGGGATTCGAGCCGGTCCCTGTTGGCGGTGGCGGAGCAGGAGTTGCCGATTGGTCGCGGGCCTCCAGTCTGGGTGTGTTTCAGGGCAAGCTCTTTGTCAGTACCGCAACTTGTTATCGCACCGCTCTCGACTCCCCGCTTCCAGATGAAATTCGTGGCAAGGTCTATTCGTTTGCCACGGGCGCGGCCGTCTCGTCCGATCGCGACATGGGCCCTGGCTGGAAGCACGTTGCCGCGGTTCGTTCAGGTCGTTCGCTGAAGCTGTATATCGACGGCCAGATTGCGAATAACTCGGAGAGTGACGACAGTCACGACGTTACAATCTCTGTCCCCTTGCTCATCGGCTTCGGTCCTCAATCGCATTTCCACGGCAAGCTGCGCGACGTGCGGCTCTTCAGCCGCGCACTCAGCGGCCAAGAAATACAGACGCTTCATCAGGCCCAAATGCCCATGCATTAGCCTGTGCAATGCCTGCTATTTTTGGCAACTCGTTTGGCTCTTACCGGTGACAGCCGGATAATCCATTTCAAATACCACATGCCCCACGAAGCCCCCTATCGAATCGCGCTGATCGTGATTATCTGCGTCACGGCCGTGATCGGCGGCTTTCATCGCTGGCAAGCAGCGAAAAGCGGTGAGAGAATCTCTCACAAGGAAGAAGGCTACCTGTTTGCGACGCTGCTGCGCCTGGCGGGACTCGTGTTGTGGCTCAGCGTGATGGCGTATTTGATTTCACCCCGCGTCGTGGGCTTCGCCGCACTGCCGCTGCCCGCTTGGATTCGCTGGTGCGGCTTAGGTGGCGGCCTGCTCGGTGCTGGCTTGATGTTTTGGACGATGTCCACTCTGGGAAAAAATCTGACCGATACCGTCGTCGTCAGAAAAGAGGCTACCTTGGTCATGCACGGTCCCTATCGCTGGGTGCGCCACCCTTTCTACGTCACCGCGGCCGTCCTGATGGCATCGGTAACAGTTCTAACTGCCAATTGGCTCATCGGCCTCTGCAGCGTAATCGTCTTGGCATTCCTTGCCGTCCGAACTCCCCACGAAGAAAAAATGCTCGTCGAACGCTTTGGCAATGCTTACCGAAACTACATGGCCAAAACCGGCCGCTTCATTCCCCGACTCTCCCGCTAACTGGCATCTGGCCCCCGCCGGCAGCTTGTGCGTCGCATCAAATTTTTTGTCACTCCTTCCGCTGCTTATCACTCTGCCGCGAGAAATGAACCCAAAATCCGTTCTCTCCTCTCCTCGCCGCGTTGAAGGATGCTCGCTTCGCGGGCCAGATTGTGCAAAATATTTTCCCGCGGCTGACTGTGAGATTTAGGCAGAGTACGTTCCGCCCGCGTTTTTTCTGCTGCCCTGTCGGTGGGCGAGGCCGAGGGAGACGAGGGCGGTGAGAATGTCTTCGACGGTATCCTGGCGGGCACGCAAGAAACGCTTGGCCAAATCGGCGCTCGTGATGGGAACATCAGCACCAGCCAGCGCATCCTGAATCGCCTTCGTGCGCGCCGCCAGTTCCTTCGGCCACGGCTGTTTAGTAGTCCCCTCACGCCGTGAGGGACCGACCTTCGAGCGACCCTTTCTAGCCGGCAAACTTTCACCCGACGTTGAAGTCTCCTCCGCCCCCAAAGTAGTCCCCTCACGCCGTGAGGGACTGGCCTTCGAACGACCCTTTTTGGCCGGTTGGCCGTCGTCCGAAGTAAAAGCGTCTTCCGCTTCCGGCCCTGACGGAGTCAGGGGCCTACTTTGAGTAGTCCCCTCACGCCGTGAGGGACTGGCCTTGGAGCGACCCTTCTTAGCCGGCAAACTTTCACCCGAGATCGAAGTTTCTTCCGCCTCAGTCCCCGACGGCGTCGGGGGACTACTTTGACACTGAAACTCGGGCCTTAACCAGCGGATGAGGCCGCGGGCTTCTTCGGCGGCGCGTTCGGCATTCAGGGCGACGAGGCGTTCGAGAATCTGTTCGTCGGAGAGCGTGGTGGGCCATCCGTAGGCGGCAAAGACGGCGGCGTCGAGGTCGTCGTGAATCTGCTTGAGCACGCTGACGAGCCCCGCGGCGTGGATTTTCTGGTCTTTATCGGTGAGCGTTTCGCCAGAGCGGAGCTTTTCGAGGACGTTGTATGTATCGGTCAGCGTGAGCCACGGATGCTGCTCCTGCTGGCGTTTGCGATGGGCGTCGAGTTGCTCGGCCAATAAGCGGATTCGAGATTTCCGTTCGTCCGAACAGCCTGGGAAAGGAAACGGCTCGAAACAACGCGATTTGTTGTAACGCGGGTCGTTTCCGACACCGAGGCGTCCGCCCGCGGAAAGCGCATACACTACGTGAGCACGTGATGAGAGAATGCCAAGATGGAATGCGTCATCAAGAGCAATAACAACGAGGCTGTTATCCGGCGCGATAAAGTCTTCGAGAAAGACGAAGAAACGATGTTTAGAAGTTTCGACAGTGGCGATGTAGCGCCGCAAACCAGCGATCATCTGCCGGAGTTTTGCATTCGGTTCGCCGAATATCCACCAGTTGTCGCGACGTGATTTTCGAGGATTTACATCTCGCTCGGGCTTTACTTTTTCGATGACCCATTGGTAGACCTGCGGGAACTGCGCCCTCACTTCTTCCGCTTTGAGTCCGAACAGATCAATTACCATTACGTCTCGGTTTCGTCCGGTTAAGTCTCTGCCATTTCTGTACACTCGGATGTAGCTTGCCGTATTTGTGACGCTTCCCCGACCTAACTGTTTCGCTTCGTCCTTGGACACGATGAATCCTGAACCGAACAAGCAAAATCCGCGGTTACTAAGATCTTTATTGGACAGCAGTTCCTGCGTGGCACTCACGGCAGCACCGCAAGTTAGGTCCGCTTGAATAATGCCTTGCTCACTAGCGAATGTGAGTTCCGCCGCTTCCTCCCCAGCCACTTCATCGACTACTCGCTCAATTCGGCCGCGTTGTGGCCCACGGGCACCAATAGTCATCGAAATACGGACCGCAGCACCATCTGCCGAATCGACCCAAGGATGGTCAGGCACAGCGTAAGTCAAGGCGAGAGACGGAGTCGCGCTTAGGTGCTTCGCCAGTACTCGTCGATTGAATGTTTGGCGTAGGCTGTTTGTGGCAATGAAGCCGAATTTTGACAATGATGATTCTCGAACGAGTTCGGCTGCGTTGTTCCACCAATACATCACATAGTCGCAGGATTCCGGTATCTCCTCATAGGTCGCACGAAGCGCCTCGGTGTATCCGCTTCCTAATGCATCTCGCATTTTCGCGGTTCCAATAAACGGCGGATTTCCGACGACATAATCCGCCTTCGGCCATGCCGCCTTACGCGGGTTGATGTACTTGAGTACCGGCACCTGCGCCGCTTCGTCAGGCACCTGCTCGCCGGTGACCGGATGTGTTTTCGTTGTCCGGCCGTCCCAGCGCGTCACAGGCTGGCCGGCGTCATCGAGCAGCGGCTCGGTGCGGTCCCAGGCGAGGACGGCGTCGCGGCATTCGATGTTTTGATAATTCTTGATGATCGGCTCGGCGGGCTGGGCTTTGCCGCGGGTGCGAAAGTGCCATTGCAGGTAGCCAATCCAGAGCACGAGGTCGGCGATGGCGGCGGCCCGCGGGTTCAGCTCGATGCCCAGGAACTGGTGCGGGTCGATCTCGAGCAGGATTTTTTGCTCGTACCCCAGCTCGCGGAGGGCGTTGAGCACTTCCCCTTCCAGCCGCTTCATGTGCTCCAGCGTGACATACAGAAAATTGCCGCTGCCGCAGGCTGGGTCGAGCACTCGCGTTTCGCACAGCTTTTCGTGGAAGTGGCGAATCAGGTCGTGCGCTTCGGTCAGCTTGCCGGAGCGCGCGGCATTCAGGGCCGTGGCGTAGATCGTGTTCCACTCGTCGCGAAGCGGCTCGATGATCGTCGGCATCACCAGCCGCTCGACGTAGGCCCGCGGCGTGTAGTGCGCCCCCAGCTTGTGCCGCTCGACCGGATCGAGCGCCCGTTCCAACAGCGTGCCAAAAATCGCCGGCTCGACATCCCCCCAACACGCTTCCGCCGCCTGGCGGAGCAGCTTGAGCATCGGCCGCGAGAGGTTCAGCGCTTCATGCTCGGCAAACAGGCCGCCGTTGAACCGCGCCACGTGCTTCCGCAGGATCGTCGAAAAGCCGCCGGAGTCCATCGTCTGCCACAGCGACGCCACCATCGGCTGAAAGTTCTCGGGCGTCTCTTCCAGTTCGGTGAGCAGCTTTTTGAACGCGTCCTTCGGGATCAGCTCGACATCTTCGGCAAACATCGTGAACAAACACCGCATCAGAAACCGGGCCACACGCGCCGGATCGTGATTCGCCCGCTCCAACAGCTTCGCCAGTTCTGCCAGGCGCGACGCCAGCTCGCGCGTCACCTTCGCGCTCTTCTTGCTCGGGTCGAGGGCGAGCGGATCGGTCCAGACCAGCTTCAGCCGCTCACGAACCTTTTCATCGGCCAAGTCGGCCAGCTTGATCCGAAACGATTGCGGATCGGGAAACGGGATGTACGTCTTTCCCTGCCGCGTGAACTCGCTGTACAGCTCGATCGAGTGCCCGACATCCACCACGATGAGAAATGGCGGCCAGCCTTCACTCGCCGGCAGCGCGCGGGCATAGCGATCGGCCTGGCCGCGAGCGCGAATCATCGCGTCGTCCCACGCCTTCGTGCCGCGGACAGCCGTGCCCTTCTTCTTGGCCGCTTTCTTGGTCTGGTCACCGAGCGCCCGAGTAGCCTCTTCTTCCTCACGCTGGGCATCGCTCCCCTGCTTCGCCTCCAGCACAAAATTGCCACGCTTATACAGGTCGATCCGCCCCGTGGTGCTTGTCCCGTCCCCTTGATCGAAGGTCACATCCCGCTCGAAGACATACGTATTCTTCTCCGGGTCATCCGTCGTCGGGTTCGGCTCCGCCACCGCCAGCACATCGCACAGTTGCGTCAGAAACAGCACATAGTTCGCCCGCTCCGCCGCCCCAGAAGCCTGCCAGCGTTGGATAAAGTCGGCCAGTGCCGAATCGGAAGGCGCGGCGCTATCGTTCACGGGTTGGGTGCAGCAGCGTGGTTGTTTTGAGCGACAGAAGCAGGGGTGTTATACCACCCCCAATTGCCAGATGGCATCGACCAATTATTTCCAACATTCTGGCCCGGTTTTTCGCGCAGATTGCAAT
>JANNTN010000387.1:0-16808 GCA_031394445.1 Anatilimnocola sp. | reverse complement strand
GCCAATCAGAAAATATCGAGCATGTCCAGCGGCGTAGCGAGAACATCCGCAATGCCGATGCCGCCTTAAAATTGCCGCCGCTGGCAGGAAACCCCAGCCAACTGGCCCAAAGCCATTTGCAAACCCTGGAAGCCTGGGCCGAGGAAGACGTGAAGGCAATCGTCGATGCCTCGTCGAACACCGCAGCAGAACCCGCTTCACCTCCGCCCACCGATCCGGCCGCTGCGCAGTATCCCCTGTTTCGCGAATTGCACCGCCTGCTCGACTACGAGTTTGCCGATCCCTACGCGCAGCATTTGCATACTCAAGCCTGGGACGAAGGTCGCCGTCCCGACGCCATCTTCCGCGAGAACGGCATGCAATCGGCGTGGGAGCAAACCCGCCTCATCCTCGATAGCTACGACAAGGCAGACGGCAAGGCCATCGCGAATACGCCCCCCTCCTGGGGCAATTCGCAGCGAGCTGTGGCGGCCACCGCCAAGCTTCGCCAGTGGGATCGCCGAATTCGCGTAACGGGTCCGTGGTTGGCGTCATTTCAAACCAACCTCAAACGCCCCATCAACCAGCCGTCACCGGCCATCTGGCTACAACAAATCAACGCAGCGCACTGGATCTCGTGGCAAGCCTATCGCGCCCGCTGCGATTTCTGGGGAAATGGCGCAGGACCTGAAGCACACCGCTCGCGGCCCTATTTTGCCGACTCCATCGATCGCTGCGAAGCTGCTCTACCTGAAACCATGCGACCGATTCGGTACGACACGCCTGGTGGAGGATTCGCCGATTTCGCAGAACGCTCAGCCCCCGCACTCGCCGCTTTGGACCGTTGGGAGCCCCTCGCCACGCCCCGCCCTCCACGTGCGGGAAACGCTGGCGGCGGCTCCCTCAAGATCGATTTGACGCTTCAGCCGCGAACAGCCGAGACCGGCTTGCCCGCAGTTCCCGCCGGTATCGCAACGCTCGCGCTACTGCCCTCGGCCAGCGCGCCCTTGGGAACCTTCGATTCCGCGGGGCAAGAGTTCACGCACGCGGTATCGCTGCCCGTTTCGCCCCAAGAATCCGCTCCGCTGGCCGCTTTTGTGCCCGCCCCAGGGAGCACCACAGCTTCAGTTGCCTCCTACGACGCCCGGCTATGGTTCCGTGGCCATGTACGATCGAAACCTCTTCCGCTCCCCACGGCGGATCGCACACCCTTCGTGGAATACGAGTTCGTTCGCCCCAACTATCCTCCCCCCACGGTCGAAGTTCGCGGCACTGACGCCATCCGCGGCGCGGTCATGATCGTCTTCGATTGTTCGGCCAGCATGCAAGCTAACTCGCGATTCCCCCCGGCCAAACGAGAAGTCATCGACCTGTTGAAAGAACTCGACCAGGATGCCCGCGGTAGTCTGCGAGTGGGTTTGATGGCGTATGGACGCCAAACACCCGCCGATGCATTTTCCAAGAAATATTATGAACTAAAGTTGAGGCACGACGCTCCGAATAATCTCACTCCACATGGCCGTGAACAAAAAAGCAATTATCGCGGTACCGTTCCCTTCGAGGTCGCCTTTCCCCATCCCGATCGTGACGTGAAAGTTTATGCCCAGTTAGCCGCTCCACTCCTAGCCATTCAGCAGCTCAATGAATTTCAGATCGAGCAATGTCGCGGCTGCACACCACTCTACTATTCCATCCAAACCGCGCTCGATCAGGGCTTCCGCGATTTGCCTCGCAATACCCTCGGCGTGCGCCAAATCGTGGTAATTTCTGACGGTGTGAATATGCCCTACGAAACTTACGAAGGAGGCATCGGCACCACGGTCGGCCATATTGTAAATAACGAGGATCGTGTGGCTTTGGAATCTTCGCTCGCACGGCATTCCGACGACACGCAAGTTTTAGTTGTGCTGTTCGGCGTTGCCGAGCAAACAGCCACCGAGAAGGAGCAAGTCAAAGCGCTCCAAGACATGGAAAAGGCTCATCGAAATCTCAAGGTTTCTTTGGTTCCCAACGCGACCGGAATCAAAAAGGCGATTTATGACGCGCTGCCCAAGGCCACCATCGAGCTCCGCAAGCCAGACTCGCCTGCATCAACCCAGCAAATGGCCTTCAGCCAGCCGCTTTCTATTCGCGATTGGCCCGCCGATGGGCTACTACGCCGTGAGCCGTTGCGAGAGACCGTCCACCTGAAACTTCCCGGCGAATCACGCACGATCGACCGCGAACTGGAACTAATCGGCGGCGAGCGCGTCGTGCTGCAATACGATCCGCGTGAAGGCCAGGCCTTTTTTATCCCCGACGAGCAGGCCCAAACATTTCGCAGAAGCGGCAAGGTGCAGCCGCCGCGCCCTACCGATACCCGGCGCTTGCAATTCGACGCGCACGACCCCGAGCGAATAGGCCTGACCGTCAGCAAGTTCAACTTCCGCCTACGTGAAGAAGAAGATGCCCTCCGCTTCGCGCCCCGGCCCAAATACATCTGGGTGGAGATGAAACCAGTGCTGCTCGGCGGCGAAACCAGCGAGCGAAGTTTCCCCTTCATCGACACGGCGTGGAAGGAAAACGTCAACCTCCCCTGGCTGCAAATGGCCGTCGAAAAATGGCCCGATTGCCCCGCCGCGAGGGCCAAGGCTTGGTTCCGCTACACCGATCCGCTCGCCCTCGCGCAGGCCAAAATCTCTCCCGACCGCGCCAGCCAGTCTCTCACCGCGGGCGTGATGAAATGGCAAATCGAGCAATCCGGCGGCGATGGCGGCTCACCTCGCAAAATCACCGCCATCTGGGAACCTACCGATGGCCAGCCCGAGCTGCAAAAACTCCTCGACCAAGCCGTTTGGCTCTCACCGCCCCCCGATCTCACGCGCCGCCAATATGCCCTCGACGGCAGCACCGCGATCCACGAATTCACCTACAACCGCTCCGACGTATCTAACGTCGAAATTCGCGTCGTATCCAAGGCCAACTTCGAGCAAGGCGCGTACTCCGCCGAGCTCACATTCGACACGGCGAATTGAAGCCGCCGTCAGGATTTTTTGCGCAAGTGCCCGGCTGTCGATTGAAAATACTTGGTGCGTCGCGTCTTCACCGTCTCAGCCGTCTCTTCTTGCTGCCGCCGCAAATCCTCGATGTTCGCCTGACAGAGCCGGCAGCCAATCGTCTCAACGTGGAACTGAATGTAATCGGCCTGCTCCGCGCTCAGAGCTCCCAGCAAGTGGCTTCCCAGTTGATCGCGCGTCGGGCACGACAGCCGTTGCCGCCGCCAAATCTCCCCCACGCTATGCACCCCCGCGTCCCGCCGCGCGTTGATGGCCGCCAGTTGCTTCAGCAGCTCCGGCTTCTTCCGCAGCTCCGCCTCCACCGCCGCCATTTGCTCCGGCGCGAGCGCCTCGTCGAGATAGGCTTGCAGATCGGATTGTGTGACGCGGGGCATGGCTATTTCGCCTCTTCCGAATCGTACAACTCCGGAAACACATCCGCCGAGACTTCGCTCCGCGTGATCAGCGTTCTCAGGCGGGCGATGAAGTCGAACTTGTAATTCGCCACCTGCTGCTCGCTCAGCCCGAGCGAATCGGCCACGTCTTTATTGGCCCAGCCGCGCACAAACAACAACTCCGAGCATTTCAGCTTGGTCCAATCGCCCCGCTCGCGCCAGCGGGCAATCTGATCTCCCAGCGCCTCCGCAATCGCCTTCTCCTCCAGCGATTTCCGCTCGCCGCTCCGCGCGATGCTGCTCGCCTGCCGCGCGCTCCCGGCAATCTCCCAAGTTTCCGAGGAGTCCGCCGAGCTGGCTAAGGGAACCGCCGGCCGCCGTCCCTCGCGCCGCAAATGGTCCGTCAGTTTGTAGGCACAAATCGAAAACAAATACCCTTCGAGCGGCCGCCGACCGTCGTAATTCGGCAAGCTATTGAGAAACCCCAGGAACGATTCCTGCACGATGTCTTCACTCGGCCCACGTCGCCCGAGCCGGCTCTCGACAAATGCCAGTAGCCGCCCTTCATAACGTTCGATCAAATCGTTCCACGCATCGCTCTCGCCGCGGCGGATGCGCTCGATAAGCAGCGAATCGGCATCGGGCGTGGTCATGGCGGCAAATCTGGGGCAATAAGCGGGACGACCCAGCGGCGGCACGTCCTCATCCCCGCAGCCAACTACAGCCACGGAATCTTGTGGACGATCAGCGTGCCAGCGCCAACAACGGCCAGTATCGCTGCCGCCGTCATGATCTGCAATCGCCCCGTGTAATAGCCCCGCGTCGCGTTGTCGGCACGAAAATAACCAAAGACCGATGCGACGAGCAGCAACGCCGCCCCGGACAGCACACCCATCGACAATAGCCGGCTCTTCGACCGCACCTGGCTCCACCTCCGCGTCAATTCCCCGCGAAACTTCGAATCGAATTCGAGCTTCGCAAAATTCTCATGCATCTTGCCCACCGAGTATTTGGCTTCGTCGTGGTAAGAGTTGTCTTTGACGAACCGGCGCTTGATCGTCCCCACATCGAATGTCACCATCTTCGCCGCCGTCTCGCTACCGAGTTGCTCCGCCACATATTCCTTCGTCGCTTTCGCCAATGCCTTATCGAGTGCGGCTTGCGATTGCTTCTTCGTCGCATACGGTCCCGAAGCGACGGAAATCGTGTGAACCTTGCCACTCACACTCGGCTTCGTCCCGATCCACTCCGGCCGCCCCGGCGGAATCTCAATCTCATCATCCCGCTCGCCGATCACCGGGTCGTCTGCTTCTACCTTTACCGTTTCATCCTTCTTTTCATCCGCTAAAACTCGGCCAGTAGAACTCGTCAACGGAAACATGCTCATTGCAACTGCAACGACGCCCGTTCCCAACCCCACGCACGACGCGCCCGACAGCCCCATCCTCGCGCGAGCAAACATCGGTGCCCAAACCACCGGCCACGCCGCCGCAAAAAAGCAAATCGCCAGCAACGCGAATAACAGCATCGTCATCGCAAACATCCTTTCGTTCCCACCGACCAATGACCAATGACTAACGACCGCTCGCCGCGTTGATTCGTTCCGCCGGACTAATCCACGGTGCCGAAAGTTGCGTCGCAATCGCGATGCTCGCCACCAGCATGAAGCCCCACGGCTGCGGAAACGGCAAAAACATCTGCCAAATCCAAGCCGCCATCACCGCGAGCAGGATCGGTGCGATTCGCAGCCGCGACGACCGCAGCGGATCGCACAGCTTCCACCAGCCAATCGTCATGAACAACGCGCCAAAATAAGCCAAAAACGCCGTCAGCCGCGGCTCACCCGTCGCTTCGTACAAGTCTTTTACGAAATCAGGACCACGCATCACTTTTCCCGCGCTCCCCAAATCGACCAGCAGAAAGTCGCTCGTCGAGAAAGCAATCGCGCCAAAAATAAGGCCCAGTATCAACATCCCAAACCGTCGCTTGCCCAGTTCCCCCTTGCCGCGTTCGCATTGCTTGCCGGCAAGCAGCACCAGCCACGTTCCCACGCTTGTCATCAGCCAAAACCACGCCGGGCCAACGCGCCACTCGGCCGATTTGGTCAACGCCTCACGGCCGATGACCGACATCACGACCGTCAAAACCGCCGCCACGATCGCCGACCACAACATCGAGCCCGATAGCTCCGCGGCATGATCCGCGAGCGTCTTTTGGCTCAGCAACTGTTGCCGCTGCTCGCTCGAAACCATGTGCCAACCAGGACTGCGCGGCAACGTCGCCGCCGGCTGCAGCACGACATGCTGACGTGGCACGGGTATCGAAGCGTACTGTGGCATCACCGGCTGCGGTGCCACTGGCTGCGGCACCATTGCCACTTGCGGCTGCTGCCCCGCCGACTGCACGATCAGCCGAATACCCAAATACACCAAATAAACGCTGCCGAGAAAAATCGACGCCGCGACCAACCACGGACCGTTGAAAATCGCAAATACGGCCGCACCCAAGAGCAGCCCAATCTTCAGCGGCGTATTCATCGGCCCCGTGTTCCACCACCGGCCAAAATCGCCCACTGCCTTCCGCACCGCTTTCGCGATCGGTTCTTCACTCGTCATCTCAGCCGCGTAAACCGGCGTTGCGTTTTGCACCACTTCGGCATACGGCCCCGCCACTTTCTCCGGATGATGCAACAGCGGCCCCAGCACAATCCCATCCATCGCATCATCAATGCCAGCCGCAGCAAACGCTCGCTGCGAGGTGACTTCTGACTTCTGACTTCTGATTTCTGGCCTCTGCCCCGCCTCCAGCGCCGCCACCATCTCCCCCGCATTATGAAATCGCCGCGCCGCATCCTTCTGCAGCGCCCGCTCGATCACCGCGCGATACGGCTGCGGCACACCGGACAAATCCGGATCGGCCGTCAAGTGCTTCATGATGATCTCTTGGCTGCTTTCGCCGTCGAACGGCGTGCGGCCAGTGAGCATCTCAAATAGAACGATGCCCAGAGCATAAATGTCGATCTCTTTCCCATACACGCCCTTGCCAATCTCTGGGGCCATGTAGTGAAACGTGCCGACGCTTTCGGTCTGCCCGCTCCGCCGGCTCGTCGAAATGAATTTCGACAGGCCATAATCGCCGATCTTTACATACCCAAAATCTTCAAAAATATTCGCCGGCTTGAGATCGCGATGCACGATGCCGTGATCGTGCAGATACGCCACCCCCGCCGCGATGCCACTAAACCAAAACCGCACCTGATCGAGCGGTAAGCCGTTCGGGTTGCGATCGATCGTGTCCTTCAGGCTCGCCCCGGCGACATACTCCATCACCACCCAGGCATCGCCCGATTCGTCGTAGCGAATGTCGTACAGGTCGATCAGATTCGGATGCTTGAGGTTGAGGCACTGGCCCACGCCGCGCAGCTCGACCTCCAGATTTCGCTCAATGTGCTTGAGCGCAAGCTCCTTGCCGGCGTCGCTCGTCGCAAAATAAACCTCGCCAAAACCGCCGCGACCGACCCCCCGCTTGATGACAAAGCCATCAAGCGGACGGGAACCGCTGGCGTACTGAAACTTCATGGCACCGCCTCGTTCCCGTCGAGCAACAGCCCCATCTGGGCCGAGCGCATCGGGTTCAAGCTCAATCGTAGCCGCACGGGAAATCATGGGCCTATTTTACCCCCCAGGCGCACCTATCAAGCGCGCCATACCGGGTTTTCGTCGCCAAACATCAAATCTTGGAGGCATCGAACATTTTCCGCAACACTCTCCCTAAGTCCATACACATCAATACATTACCGCTTCCTGCCTTCCCTCGCCCTACACAACATTTCGATCAAATCACACACAAACTGCACCAACTCAGCACCACATCCCTCAATAAAATCGCCCCAAAACTCACCCATGACCCTACCCATCATTAGCCTCTCCAGTTCCAACTTTGGACTTTAGACTTTGGACCTTGGAACTTTCCCTCACACTCCCTCCAAGCTCAACGAAAAATCGCTCCCCATCACATGCGATCCCGGCTGAACGGCCCCTCGCCCATCGTGCAGCTTGCCATCGATCTCGATCGACTCCATCGCCCGGCACATGATCTGTCCATCGCCGCGATACAGCACCACATCGCCAGCCCACTCGCGACAGACAACGTGATTCTGCCACTTCGGCCCCAGCACGCACGACTCGGCCATCAAGATCACTCCATCGGCGTGCGGCGAAGATCGATGCCCGCTCGTGATCTCCAGCCGGGCCGAACTACTCAGCACATGCGGCTTACGAAACCGCAGCTTCACCGCCTCACCCAACTGCATTTCGTCCCCATCGGCCAACAGCACCGCCTCCGTCACCGCATTGCCGTTCACGGCCACCTTGCCACTCATCGGCTCCAGCGAATACCCCTCCGCATGACGCACAATCTTCGCGTGCTTCCGCGACAAATCAGCCTGAATCGCCACATCCGCCGTAGTACCAGGCGTCGCCTGTCCCACGACAATCTCCGGGCTAAGGCACACCAAATAACCTCCCACCGCGTCGATCCACAGCATGAATCGCTTCTTTTCGCCCTTCTCGCTCCCCGCGACCTTCTCGTTCCCACGCTCTGCGTGGGAACGCAAGCTCCGACGCTCTGCGTCGTTCTTCCCCTCAATCCCGCCCCAATGCTGCGTCTCCGCCACGTGCCGTGAATCCACAACCGGCGCGCCAACTTTCTCCCACGCTCGCTTCCGCGCATCCCGCGCCACGCGGTGCTCCGGCGCGATTTCCAATAGCTCGCTGGCAACCGCCGCTACTTTCGTCCAATCTTCCGCCGCCACGGACACATGCAATTGCTCATTAAGCACACGCGCCCGCTCCGCCCGCTCGCGACAAACCTGCAGCTTATCAACAATCAGTGCCAAATCGGGCCGCAGCGCCGCGGCAGCTCCCAATTGCTCTTCGGCTTCGGAGAACTTGCCACGTTGGCTCAACTTGCGGGCCGATTCCAGTCGTTTGGCCACGTCACATAGCGTGGCCAGCGCGATCCCCGGCATCTTCCGCTTATCGAGAATATCCAGCCGCGACTGTGCCCCGGGAAAATCACTCGCCGCCAGGTGCTGCACAACATCGCCCACCGCAACTTCGGCCACCGCCTGCGAAAGCCGCAACCAATTGGCCGTTTCACCAGCAATTTGCCGCGCTTGATCTAAGTCCCGCCACGCACCAGAAAAATCGCCGCCCGCCGCCCTTTCCAGCGCCCGCCGGGCCAATTGCTCGCTGACTTGCACACCGAGCTGCTGCACCGGCAGATACGACCTACACTCCGGCTGCCCCACCAGGTCCGCAGCCTCCTCCAGCCGCCCCTGCTCCAAGGCAACCTGTGCTTCCCGCAACTTAAAACGCCACGGTGGAAACATGATCACGCCTGTTACCTCATCCGCACAGGTTCTCGTTTCCAAGCTCTGCTTTGGAACGCAAGTCTGGAAGCTCCGCTTCCCTCTTCCCAACTCTCCCTGTCGGCATCTACTAAAACGCCCCCTGCCTCACCGGCTTCGCCGGCGGCACATCCGGCAGCGAGCCCGCGCCACCCGCTTGCTTTCTCGCAGCCATTACCTCGGCGATTTCTTCGGCCGAGAAATAACCGTCCGATAAGACCTTGATGCACTCCGCTTCGCTCGCCCCCTTCGTCGCCCCGAGCACCGCCACAATCTCCTGCGCCGTGTATCCCCGAGCAACCATGTCCCGCTTCAAACCAATCTCCAGCCACGCTTTGAACGCTGTATATCCATAGTGGCCGACGACGCCGACGATCGGAATGCCAAACAACATCACAACAGCAACCAACCCAATGAACTCACCCATATCTCGCATGGCATTCTCCAATCTCGTTCCCACGCTCCGCGTGGGAACGCACATACCTGACGCTCTGCGTCATTCTGATCCTAATCCAACTTCACCGCCACCGTCGCCTCAGCCTGCCGCGACGACTCAAAATACGCCGTCACTTGCTCGGTAATGTTGGCGTGGGTCGTCTCGTCGTCCAAGGCAATCTGCCCGGGAATGGTCGTGTTGGCATTGACCAGCTTCTCGGCCACGTCGATCCGGCAGCCAATGTCCTTGATCAAATCCTTCGTCCGCGACAGCCGGCTGTCGTCAAAATTGAACTCGCTCGTCGTTTGAGCAACCTTCACCATTTCCTGGCGGGCTTCCAGGTTCGCCACATCAACCTCGAGTTGGCTCTTCGCGGCTTGCATCGCCTTCAGCTTCTCGCGGCCGGCGTCCACCCCCCGCTCGCGGGCGCTCAACACCTGCGTCAGCTTGCCTAGCGTCGCCTCTTTCACTTTGAATTGCTCGAACCGCCGGCTCAAATCCCCCTCGACCTGCTTGGACGTGTACGACTTATTGCAATACACGTAGTGCTTGTCCCCTTCCTTGAGGTCGCGCGTCAGCCGTTCGATGTCCGAGCGATTCTTCACAAGCTGCTTGTCCGCATCGGCCAACTGGTCGCGCAAATGCTTCACATCCACCTCTTCCTTGGCGATCAAATGCATGTTCCGGTGAATTTCCGGATCAAGATCCTTAATCATCTGCCGCGCCCGGCTGATCTCAAACTCCACCGGCACGCTCTCCCGCACCGACTGCCGTACCCAACCCAGCGACGTTTTAACGTGGCTAAAGCCCTCGCGGCCAAATAGCAGTCCCACCAGAACCGCCACCGCCGTCCCCAAGAAAATCCCCTTTTTCACCATGACTCGGCCCTCCCATTATTTCCCATTAGCCGGGAGCAAACTTGCTCCCGGTGCCTTTCAGCACCCAAGAAACGCACAACCGCACCACGCGGTCATAGGGAGTCTTTCGCCGCCCAACTCAATCTCTTGCCCACTTACGAAAAAATTTTCAAGTTTCCGCCCGCACATTCCCCCCTGCCCCCACCTCACCCAAAATTATTTCACTCGTTCCCGAAGCTCTGCTTCCCCAAACCACCCACTCGTCCCCCACAGCCGCACCACCCTCACCTCAATCCACACCCAAACTATTTTCAAGAATCTGGCCCGGTTTTTCGCGCAGATTGCAATACAGATATTGGACGACCAACTTCGTCTTTACTCCGCGTCCCCGCGCCTCCGCGTGAGGCATCACCACCCCTGCGCGCCAAGCTTCCCCGTTTGCAACTGACAAATGTCAACTGACAATCCCTCACTAACCGCTCACCTGACCGCCCTAACAGCTCACTAACCGCTCACCGTGAGCGTTTTTGGGCACTCAAAATTTTTCCGAAACTCTTTCACAACAAGCAATTACAGATTTCCGTTTTTAGAAAACTCTCCCAAGGTGAGCGCTTCTTCGTCCCTTCCACTTTCCCCCAAATTACCACCATGCCACAACGTCCACCTGCTATGATAAGCAAATGCACCGCAAACCGGTCGCCATCACTGTCGAAGCTGCCCGCGACCGCGTTCGCACCGCCGGCCTGCGGGCCACCGCCTCCCGCGTGGCCGTCCTCCAGCACGTCTCCGCCGCCGGAAATCCCGTCAGCCACGCCGACGTGGCCGACACGCTCGTGCCCCAGGGTTACGACAAATCGACCCTCTATCGCTGCCTCGTTGAACTGGCCGATGCCGGCCTCCTCGCCCGCCTCGACGCCGGCGACCACGCCTGGCGTTTCGAGCCCAAGCCCCCCGCCGGCGATCACTCACCAAACGAACATCCCCACTTCGTCTGCGTCGATTGCGGCTCCGTCACCTGCCTGCCCGACGTCGAAGTCAAAATCGGTCCCACCAAAGGTTCCAAAGCCTCAACCGTCGGCAACGTCACCGAGATTTTCCTCAAAGGTCACTGCAAAGAGTGCCAGCCGGCAACAAAGTAGCTCGCGACCACGCCGCTTTGTGCTTCAGGCCGACTTGATCAGCATGCACTGCGTCGTGGGCAACTCAATCACCCGTTCTCGCGTGTGCTGCGTGAACTCGGTAAACGCCCGCCGGACCCCGGCCAGAATCGAATAATCGTGCGAAATCACGACTCCCCCCGGCAGCATCCGCGGCCAGAAATACTGCAAGCATTCGAGCGTGCTCTCATACAGATCGACGTCGAGATGCAGTAGCGCAAACTTCTTACCATCCAGCACGCCCGTCACCGACTGCGGACAATACCCTTGGTGGTAAACGATGTTCGGCACCCCAGCGAGGTATTTTTGGATCGATTCCAATCCACATGCAAATGATCCCTTCTTCTCCACCAGCGCATCCTCACCCTTCGGCTCAGGCAACCCCTCAAAAGTATCGCACAGGTGCAGCGTTTTGTCCCCTTTCGCGTCACAAATCGCCTTCGCAGTGCTTCCCTGATAAATTCCGACTTCGACAAAATCCCCCGGCAGCGCCTGCAATCCCATCGCCAACGACTGCACGATATACATCTCGTGAAACGTAACCAGCGACGAGCGTTGCCGCCGGATGCTATGAAGCTGTTTGAGCCGCGTCTTGTCCTTATGTAACGATAGGCCAATCTGCTCCATGCGGGCCACAATATCGATGCCCAACCATTCGACAAACGTGCCGCCAATCAAGCGTTGCAGCTTTTTATTACGAAGAAGCATGTTGGCAGCCTATGCATTGCCACAATCGGACGGGTTTGGCGGCGAAAGCTAGCAGGGAAAATGCCGCCGCACAATTGCAGGTGAGAGAGAACCAGACCTGCCTAAGTCAGCATTTTTTCAATCACATGCCCATGCACATCCGTCAGCCGAAAATCACGCCCCTGAAAGCGATAAGTCAGCCGCTCGTGGTCCAAGCCCAGCAGATGCAGAATCGTCGCCTGCAAGTCATGGACGTGATATTTGTCCTCGATCACGCCAAAGCCCAACTCATCCGTCTTGCCGATGATCACGCCCGACTTCACGCCGCCACCGGCCACCCACATCGTAAAAGCTTCAATGTGATGGTCGCGGCCAATCGTCACGCGCACCTCGCCCATCGGCGTCCGACCGAATTCTCCGCCCCACACCACCAGCGTGTCCTTGAGCAAACCACTCCGTTTCAAATCCAAAATCAACGCCGTCGTCGCCTGATCGACGTCCAAACACACCTTCTCGAAATCATTATTGAGATTTTCCCCAGGACCGCCGTGGCTGTCCCAGTTGGTGTGATAAAGCTGCACAAACCGCACCCCCCGCTCGACCAATCGACGCGCCAGGAGACAGTTCGTCGCAAACGACGGCGTCCCCGGCTTCACACCATACAGATCCAGCGTCTCCTGCGATTCCTGCGAAAGTTCCATCAGTTCCGGCGCGCTCGTCTGCATCCGAAACGCCATTTCATAAGCATTGATCCGCGTCAGAATTTCGGGATCGCCCGTCTTCTCCAACTGCTCACGATTGAGTTGGCCCACCGTGTCATAAAAATCCCGTTCCGCCGTCGGCGTGACACCCGCGGGACTCTTCAAATACAAAATCGGATCGCCCTTACTACGGAACGGCACGCCTTGAAACGAAGTCGGCAAAAACCCGCTGGCCCACAACGACGCACCCGCTCGCGGCCCGCGCGGTCCCGATTGCAGCACGACAAAGCCCGGCAAATTTTGCGATTCACTCCCCAAACCGTATGTGACCCAAGCCCCCATCGCCGGCCGCCCTGGCGCTGGAAAGCCCGTGTTCATGAACAGCTTCGCCGGCCCGTGATTGAACACATCCGTCGTCAGCCCTTGCAGCCAACAAACTTCATCCACGATCTTCCGTTGATGTGGAAACATCTCGCTCAGCGTGATCCCGCACTCGCCGACCCGCTCGAATTTTCGCTGGCTCCCCATCAGCGTCTCGTTCCCCTTCAGAAACGCGAAACGCTTCCCTTCGAGCAAGCTTTTGGGCGGCGTCTGGCCGTGCAACTCTCGCAGCTTCGGCTTATCGTCGAACAATTCCAATTGGCTCGGCGCACCGGCCATGAACAAATAAATGACGTTCTTTACCTTCGGAGAAAAATGCCCGCTCCGCGGCTGCAGCGGATTCGCCGGATCGATCTTCGCTGTCGGCGTCGGAGCGGCGAGCCCATCTCGCGCAAACATTTGGTTGAGCGCGATCGAGCCAACGCCCACGCCGCATTGGCCAAAAAAATGCCGCCGCGTCTGCTGTTGCAGATGCTGATTTTCTGAGTTGGGGTTTTGCATAAGCAAAACCCATAATAACCCAGAACTAGCGTGGTAGCACGCTACCTGGCCGGCTAAAAAAACCCGCTTACGGCAGCTCAAAGACCGACTGGCATTTCACGATCGCGCAGTCGTCGGGAAAAGTGTGAAAAGACTGCACCAGGAGGCTGCGGTTGCGAGTCTCGGCGTAGATATAGCTAACCGCCCCCAGCGCCATGCGGCCGCTGGAGTCAAAAACATGCATGAGGCCCTGTTTCTCGCCGTCGCGCGACAGTTCTTCCTGAAAAGTCCAGAAAACCTCAGGAGCAACGGGCTCCAATTGAAAATTCGTGTGATACAGAATACCGCCGCGGCACTCGACACGGTCGCTGCGCTGTCCCTTCAGGCGATACGACAGCAGCCGTCGCCGTTCAGGCAGCGGATGCTGCGCGGACGCAGCCACTTCCGTGAGCGTCAGCCCGCGGTAACGCCAAGTGATGACGTGGCCGGCGGTTGTGATATCGAGCCGAGCGGAGAATTCACCCCGTTCGACGGTCCGTGTCTTGTGGACCTCGAATAATTCGGGATGCAGTGCGCGGCCGAAAAGCTGAAACGACAACTCGGCCACTTTGGGACGTACGGATAACACGGCGAAGTGATCCTGCGCTCGATCGTAATTGTTCATTCAAAAAGCCATCAAGCTTCATGCTGGTGGGCATTATACGCCCACTCACAAGCGGCGACAAAGTGCAGTTTCAGAATCGCTAATAGCTCGAAAGAATGCCTCTTGACAACAGCGATTTCACAACTGTACGCAGCCGCACTCCGTTCCGCCCGTGGGCTATTTCTTATCGCCGGCATCTTCGACGACAACGCTCTTCATGATGTCACCGGCCTTGATCGCGTTGACAATATCCATCCCTTCCACAACTTGGCCGAACACGGAATGCTTGCCGTCGAGCCACGGCGTGGCCACATGCGTGATGAAGAATTGCGACCCGTTCGTGTTCGGGCCGGAGTTCGCCATCGACAGCACTCCGCCTCCGCCGTGCTTCAGCGTGGGATGAAATTCGTCGGCAAATTTGTAGCCGGGGCCGCCCGTGCCGGTTCCATTCGGGCAACCAGTTTGCACCATGAAGTTGTCGATCACGCGGTGAAACTTCAGCCCGTTGTAAAAACCTTGCTTGGCGAGCTTTTCGAAGTTCGCCACTGTTTTAGGAACGAGATCGTCATTCAGATTGAGTTTGATGACGCCACGGGAAGTTTCAATCGTCGCCGTTTTCATGGATCAGAATCCTTATCTCTCGGGATGCATCTGTCGTGAAGCAAATAGGAACATTCTCTCCCCGCATTGTAGCCGCGCCGGCGGCAGCGCCACGGGGGTGAAGTGACGCGTTACGATGAAGGCAGTTTGCCGCCAGGAGAA
Organism: Anatilimnocola sp.; assembly: GCA_031394445.1. Taxonomy (GTDB): domain Bacteria; phylum Planctomycetota; class Planctomycetia; order Pirellulales; family Pirellulaceae; genus CAYLLN01. The sequence goes on along the minus strand of JANNTN010000387.1, from coordinate 1,885 downwards.
ATCTCTCATGCAGCTCGAAAATATTCTGGAAACGTGCCTGTACGTCGATGATCTGGCAGCGGCCGAACGCTTTTATCTCGAAGTGCTCGGCCTGACCGTTGAAAGCCCGCCTGATGGACGGCACGTCTTCTTTTTCTGCGGGCAGCGGATGCTTTTGCTCTTCAATCCGTTGGTCAGCCGCGAATCGAACGACCGCTTTCCCGCTCACGGCTCATTTGGCCCCGGGCATGTCGCGTTTGGCATTCGGGAAGCCGAACTCGACCCGTGGATCGAGCGCCTGACATCGCACGGCGTCGCCATCGAGCGCACCATCGACTGGCCCCGCGGCGGTCGCAGCGTCTATTTTCGCGATCCCGCCGGCAACAGCCTCGAACTCGCCACCCCGCGCATCTGGGGAATCAGCGAGGAAACACTTACGAGTCATTAGTCAGTCGTCACTTGTCATTTGCAGGGTCCGAAGCCTGATCCGGCAATTGACAAATGACAAATGACAAATGACAACAATGCCATGTTCCTTGGCTTTGGCGAAATCATGGCTCGGATCGCTCCGCCAGGCGGCTTGCGCTGGCGGCAGGCATTGCCGGGCGCGGTTCAAGTAACCTGGGGCGGCGGCGAGGCCAATGTCTGCGCGTCACTGGCGCTGTTTGCACAGCAGGCTCGCTATCTGACAGCGCTCCCCAAGACGCCCATTGCCGATTCCATCGTCGCAACGCTTCGCGGCCTCGGCGTCGATACCAGCCATGTGCTGTGGCGGAAAGAAGGACGACTCGGCCTCTATTTTGTCGAAGGGGGCGCGAACCAACGCGGCTCGACCGTGGTTTACGACCGGTCACATAGCGCGATCAGCTTGGCCGAACCCAATGAGTTCGATTTCGACGCCGCCTTGAAAGATGTGAATTGGTTGCACGTGACCGGAATCACGCCCGCCATCAGCGCCGCCGCCTGTCGAGCCAATCTGGAACTAGCCAAACGCGCGAAACAGGCCGGCGTGACAGTTTCCTGCGACTTGAATTTTCGCAAAAAGCTCTGGAACTGGGAGCCAGGCACAGCCCCCGCCGCTCTCGCACGCGATCGCATGAGCGAATTGTTGCCGTTCGTCGATCTGGTTATTGCCAATGAAGAAGACGCCGCCGATGTGCTGGGAATTCACGCTACGGGAACTGATGTGACCGCCGGGCGAATCGACGCGTCCGCATATAAAAGCGTCGCCGAGCAGATTGTCGCCCGTTTTCCCAACGTCCAGCACGTCGCAATCACGCTCCGCGAGAGCCTATCGGCCGATCACAACAACTGGGGAGGCATGCTCTACGTCGCGGCGGAAAAGCAGGCCCATTTCGCCCCCGTGAACAGCCGCGGCGAGTACCAGCCCTACGAAATTCGCGATATTGTCGATCGCGTCGGGTCAGGCGATTCTTTCGCCGCCGGCTTACTCTACGCCCTCAACAGCCCCGATTTCGCTGCCCCCGCCCAGGCCATCTCGTTCGCCGTCGCCGCCAGTTGCCTCAAACACTCCATTCAGGGCGATTTCAACTACGTCACCCGCGACGAAGTAATAGGATTGATGGGAGGAAATGCAAGTGGGCGCGTGCAGAGGTAAGGGCCTGTTCGGACGTTAAGCGATCGATTTTGCAGGAGAAACCGGCCCAATGGGTTTCACCGCTGACCAATTCGCAGGCTGCATGTTAGGCCTCGCTACCGGCGATGCGCTCGGCGCGCCTCACGAAGGTGGGCCAATTGAGCGGTTCGTTTGGTGGGTCATTGGGCGGACTTCCGACGGCTGTCTTCGCTGGACCGACGATACACAGATGGCTCTCGACCTTGCTGAATCGCTCCTGACGGAGGACGGTGTTCAGCCGGAGGCGCTGGCGAAACAATTCGCGGCGAG
>JANNTN010000039.1:0-3938 GCA_031394445.1 Anatilimnocola sp. | reverse complement strand
CGAAGTCACCGTCGGCCGCGGCTACTACAGCGACTCTTCCTACTACCTCCCCCTCAGCGGGCAGCAGTTGTGCAAGATCGATCTCGACCGCGGCGTCATCGCCAGCCGCACTCAAACCGAAGTCGAGCTCGGCAACCTCGTCTGTTATCAAGACCAGCTCATTTCCATGGCACCGCAATCGGTCGCCTCCTTCGTGCTATACAGCGAACGCCTGGAAAAGCAACTCACCGATCGTCTTGCCGCCAACCCCAACGATGCCGAAGCGCTCTCGATCAAAGCCCAGGTTCTCCTGCAAGAGAACAAGCCGGATGAATCGTTGGCTTTGCTTCGCCGCGCCGTCGAACTCGCACCCAATCGCCCCGCGATGCACATGCTGCTCGTCAAGGTCATGATGATCCTGGTGCGTAACGATTTCGCGAAGCATGTGCCCCTTACCGACGAGCTCGACAAGCTCATTACCGAGCCGGCCCAACGCCGCGAAATGCTCCGCTATCGCGTGCAAGGGCTCGCCGAGCAAAATCGTCTCGACGACGCCTTCGCCGCCCTGCTAGAGCTTGCCGATCAAGAGCTCGCCGCGGCCGCCACCGGCGCACTGTCCCCCACGCTCCAGCAAATCGACCGCGAACGCAGCGTTCGCCTCGACCATTGGCTCCAGGGGCAATTACGCCAAATCTTGAAAAAGGCCGACAGCCAAACATCCTCTCGCATCACGGCAGAACTCAAATCCCGACTGGACCAGGCAACTTTGGCCGGCGGCGTGCATGCCCTCCGCATGTTCTTGAACCTGTTCGGCTTCCATGAACTCGGCAATTCGGCCCGCCTGAGGCTCATCGAACGGCTCCTCGCCGCCGATGCACTGCTCGAAGCCGAAGTGATCTCCGGCGACTTGCTCAACCAAGCCGATTCGACCATTGCCGGCAATGCACAGGCCCAATTGGCCGCTCTCTATGAAAAAGCCAAGCGGCCCGAGCTCGCCGCCCGGCACTACGAGCAGCTTGGCCGCAATTTCGCCGCCGTCGCGGTCCGCGGCTCATCCACCGGCAGCCAAATCTCGCGTGCCGCAACAGAAAACGCCGCCCTCGCGCCCTACTTCGCCGCCTGGCCGCCCGGCGAAATCGAAATCAAAGAGAGCGATTCGGGTCCTCTCAATCAGCGCCACGCTTATCCTTTCCCAATCAGCCACTTCACCGGTGCCACTCCCCGTGGCATCAAAGTCTATTTCGATCCGAGCCGCACCGAACTAAATGTTCGCGGAGACACCGGTCAATTGCTCGGCACGGCTCCGCTGGGCAATTTGTCGCGTCGGGGTTCCCTTCCCTACGGTTCCGTGCCGCAACTTTCCGCGAAGGTGAACGGCCACTTGGTCGTCGCCAACCTCGGCTCGGAAATTGTCGCCATGGACGGCATGCGGCCCGACCGCGGCAACGAAACCCTGCTCTGGCGTCACGACCCCGGCGAAGAACCCAACATCGCTGCGAATTCCTCTCGCCCATTCCAATCGAACCGTAACCCTCTCCTCGGCAATCGGCAAGTAACTTTCGATTCGTCGGGCCGCCAAAACCTCTGTACCGGCCCAGTCACCAGCAGCGGGGTTTGCTACCAGCGCGGCCGACAAATAGTGTGCGTCGAACCTCTAACGGGCCAAACCATCTGGGAACGATCGAGCACGCCTCAAGTCGAAATCCCGCCCCAGGCCGACTTATTCGGCGACGACGACCTCCTCATCGTTGCCGACGGTCGGCCCGACTCCAAATCCAACCAAGCCCTCGTCTTCTCCGCCACCGACGGCCAATTTCTCGGACACCGCAAGATCGACATCGCCGAGCGCCGCTGGACCACGCACGGACGCCGCGTCCTCTCGTTCGAAGTGCAAAATTCGCAGATCAACCTCAAGCTGCACGACCTGTGGGATACCGAGCAAGACTTGTGGACAAGGCAAGTCTCGAAAGACAGCAAGGGCTGCATCATCGACGCCGAAGAACTGGCGGTCATCGAGCCCAATGGTCAACTCACCGTCATTTCGCTGGCCACCGGACAGGTGCGTTTTTCCGTACCACTCGAAGCCGAGCCCTCGCTCGCCTGGTTGCAGGTTATCCGCTCCAGCACTCAATATCTCGTCCTAACAAGTCAAGATACCGGCCCCACCGGCAACGACGGACGCGTGCCGCTGCAGATGGCTCAAAACGGCCAGCTCCGCGGCGGCATGCACGGCCGTGTTTATGCCTTCAACCGCGCAACCGGCAAGCTGCAGTGGCAATCTCCCGCCTTCGTCTCGCATCACTTTCTGCCCCCCGATCAGCCGGCTGAGTCGCCGCTGCTCATGTTCGTCGCCAATCGACAGGCCAACAACAAACGCACGACCAACCTTCTCGCCCTCGATCGCCAAACTGGCCGCAACGTGTACGAAAAAGAGCACCTGGGTCAATCCGTAACCTGCGACATCGTCGTCGACACGCCCAAACAAAACACGCTACTGGCTCTGTTCGGCGATACAAATCGCTCCATCACTTTTCAGGCCACCGACAAACCCGTCGCTCCCGAGCCGCCGGCCCAAACCGGCGAAATGGCCAGCTCCTCGGCCAACCGCCCCCGCGGCGATGTCGATGCCAGTCTCGGTGCCGCGCTCGAACTCTTACGTCGCGGCCCCGGCTTCTTCCTTCCCATCGCCCCCGCCGCTGCTGCCCCGCCCGCCATCCCAGCGCCCGCTGCCCCAGCGCCTGCTCCGCCCGCCCGTCCTGAATAGTCCACTGGGCCATCGTGTCTATCGGTCGTGCTTGAGCTGCGAATCATCCCCGGCTGGAACTACACCGTCCGCATGTATCGCCCGCGAAAGAAAATCCTCGACAATACCTAGAAATTTCGCGCCGATCAGCCGGTGAAATAGTCTTAACAAACCAATCAAGAAAAACTGCCAAATCCACCGGCAAACACCGAAACAAAATACCTATACAGGTGTTCTATAGCTGGGCGGCCCTTGCACTCACCCGCTCTTTGGCAATTCAACTTCCCATCCACCAGCGCAGAGCCCTCACTGCCATGCATAACGATGCATAAGCATACGGGCTGCATATCTTCGCAAGTCTTTTTGTCTCAGAAACTTACATCCAAATGCATGCCGCATAAAATTTCACGCATCCTGCATGCCCAGGGGGGTATTAGCTAGTTGCAGTGTCGTTAATCAAGAGAAAGTCGAGAGATTTTTCAGACTGCGAATAATCGCCAGCGTCACTAAAACGACCACTGCACCTGCCCGTGCAGGCCCACCCCTTCGTTATCCAGCGCCAGCAACGGTGGGCCAATATAATTCGTCTCGCGCAGCGTCAACTCGCCGGCGACGCGGAGTGAGCTGTTCACATCCCAGATCAAATTGGCAAACACCGTCTGATTCCGCCCGATTTGACCGATAGCCAATTGGCTGTCAGCCGGGTCGTCGATGCCAAACCCGGCATGCGTATGCATGCACGGCGTGAAATAGAAATCAACCTGTCCCCAGCCTCCCGTGGCGTGGACCGGCCGAAACGTCGTCGAGTTCACGTTTTGAAACACGCCACCGCCGTATGTCCCCAGGGTCTGCCCGTGGAACATCTCACCCGAAAATCCCCACAACTCGTTCACGCGCCAGCGAAAATCGATCGCCACCCCCCACATGTTATCGACCACGCGCTGCAGCGGTGCCGTTGTCGTCGTGCGAATCTGACCCAGCACCGACGAAATCCCCACCTCCAGAGGTCGTTTCGCTTCCAAACCAACCTGTTGCGGCTGACCGGCGGCCCACGCCAACCGCATTTCCAAATCGGGCAAACCGTTGTCTTCGGTGAGGGCTATCGAACCGGGTACGTTGGAGCTGTCGTTGATGGTTGTGGAAATCGGTTCGCTGAGGCCAATGGTAAAAGTCGTCTGCTCTTCTTCCGCTGGATAAAAAAACCGCTCAGCGCGAA
>JANNTN010000001.1:0-19973 GCA_031394445.1 Anatilimnocola sp. | reverse complement strand
GACGAACAAAAATTGGTGTTCGTCGTGCTCAAGCAGTATCCAAGCGTTGAGATGCTCCGTCTCGCGGTTAAAGCAGCCCAAACGCCAGAGCTGAAGGACGACGCCAAGGAAGCGGCCAAAGCTATTGCCGATAAACTTCCTAAAAACAACGATGAAGTGAAGAAGCTGTTGAGCCAGGTCGGCCTGTAGCTTCTTACGGCGGGTCGTAACCGCCCCGCGCGAACGGATTGCACCGCAGAATTCGCCACAAGCCCTTCGCGCAGCCGCGGAGGGCACCGTACTTCTCAATCGCTTCGATCATGTAGTTGCTGCACGTCGGGCGAAAGCGGCATTGCCGGCCCACGATGGGGCTCAGCGTGAGCTGATAGAGTCGCACGCCCGCGATGAGCACCAGCGCCGGAATTTTTGCGATCCAGCGAATCATTTGCCGCGCTTTCTTGGCTGAGGGCGGCGGTGGCTGCTCGTTTCCGAGGATTGCCGTTCTGGCTGCGGTGCCTGTAGCCGCTTGGCGACTTTTCGCGCTAATGCCACCAGGGACCGGCAAACCGCTTGAAATTCCGCAGTTGCGCCGCGCTGTGGCCGCACGACCAAATCCAGCCCCGGCGGCAATTCGTCTCGCGATAGCCGGAATGCCTCGCGAATCAGCCGTTTCCACCGATTGCGAACAACCGCGTTGCCCACGACCTTGCCCACGCTTAGTCCTAGGCGAGTCTGAGCAATATCATTGGCTGCGCTGTTGACGATCAACACGCCGTCGGCGGCGAAGATACGAGCTTGATAAGCGCGATCAAATTCCGGTTGCTTGCGTACACGATCGCTAGGTCGAAACCGCTCAGACATGGGCTCATTGTAAGCTGGCAGCGAAATCCAAGGCATTGCTCCACGGATCTATTCTTCCGTGTCTGAATCCGCGTCGTTCAGCGGTTTGCGCGCCCATTCGTGCTCGCCCGGCCTGACGGTGGGCTTGAAGTAAGCCGCCGAGTTACGATACCGCTGCGTGATCCGCGCTCCTAGCCACGTCAGCAGCACCATCGCAAAACCGAGAATCACGAGCCCGGCCAGCGCGGCGAGCACTTTGGCGCGCGTCGTATCGTCGAGCCTTTTGATCAGCGGCTGCTGCTCCTGTGCCCAGGCGCACGCGGCAATTACCGCCCACGACAAGATGGCGCAAGCGATTTTGGCGGCCTGTTTGAGTGCGAGCAACTGCTAGTTCCTATTTCCAAGACAATAGGGGCTACCACTCCAGGTCGGTGCGTGGGTCGGGCTGATTCCACCGCGACTCAAGCTCGCGCAGGAGTTCGCCGCTCTTTTCGTCGATCGTCTTCGGAATCACGATCGCGATTTCAGCGTACAAGTCGCCTGTGCGGCCATCGCTGGCTTTGATTCCCTGCCCCTTCGCCCGCAATCTGGTTCCGCTGGATGTGCCCGCCGGCACCTTCAAGGTAATTGTTCCGTGCGGAGTGGGCACATCGACTTTCGCCCCCAGCGCCGCTTCCGCCACCGTGACGGGCACGCGGGCGATCAAATCCAATCCATCGCGGCGAAAGTGCGGGTGGGGCGCGATCCGCACCGTGATTAACAAGTCTCCCGCCGGTCCCCCCGTCGTCGAAGGCTCTCCCTGGCCGCGCAGCCGCAGGGTCTTGCCGCTTTCTATCCCTGCTGGAATTTTCGCGGTGATCGTCTCGATCTTTCGGCCGCGGTCCACACGCAGGCTCACCTCGCCGCCGGTCACCGCTTCGCGAAAAGGCACCTCCACCTCGTGCTGCACATTCGCTCCCGGCTGGCCAGCGCCTTTTCGTGAGCGGCGTCGTGGCTGTGGAGCGCCGCCGAACTCGAAACCGCCACCGCCTCCCGTGAATTGCCTCAGCAGATCCTGCAAGTCGGGAGGCAAGTTATCGACGCTTTCGCCTCCGCCCCGTCCGCCCCCTCCACCAAAGTCAAACCCGCCAAAACCGGGCGGCACCTGGCCCGACCGTTGTGGCCCGCCCCCGGTCCCCATTTGCTCGAACTGCGGCCCGTACTGGTCGTACATCTTCCGCTTCTTGTCGTCGCTCAGCACATCGTAAGCCTGCTGCACTTCCTTGAATTTCTGTTGCGCGGCCTTATCGTCCGGATTCATGTCCGGATGATATTTTTTCGCGAGTTTGCGGTAGGCCTTCTGGATTTCATCGGAGTTGGCCGAGCGACCAACACCGAGGGTGGCATAATAATCTTCGCTCATGAGGGCAATCTTAGTGCGTGTCGCACGGATCGATACTTCCGCGTTGTCACAATCGAGTCGGTCACATTTGAGTACAAACTTCTATTCTACTCGCGCTCGGCGTTAGCCCAAGCCTGGACGCAATTACGAGTCCGCCGCCAAACCACGCAAGACTTCTTGTGGCTCCGCCAACCATCTCCGTGCCCTCGTTCGCACCGTGTCCCGCTGTTTTTCATTCAGATAATCGACGGGGCTTTTGCCATCGACGCGAGCCAGCAGGCAGCCGGCAAGATTCAGTGCCATCCGCCCTTCGAGCGCGGCGATTTCGTCATTGTCGATCGTACGCAGCATGTCAGCTCGATAGGTCAGCCAGAATTGGCTTGCCAACCCTTGATACTCGGCGGCCCGCTCGCTGGCCCAGATGCTCTTGAGCAGCAGATGCGTGAGAAAGAAGCCCAGGTCGAACGCCGGGTCGCCAAAATGGCCGACTTCAAAGTCGATCAGCATCACTTTGCCGGGCCACACGAGCAGGTTCTTCGGACTGAAATCGCCATGCACCAGGCAACGGCGGTTGCTCGCCACGGAATCGATTAGTTTTTGGAGTTGTTGCTCGCGGTCGGGATGCTGCTGGAGCAGCCAGCGGTAATAGGGATCGATCCGCAGTTGCTCGAAATAGCTGCGGTCGTCGAATTGGTCGGCAACGGCTTGTTGATTCCATGTGGACGCGTGGAGCAAGGCGAGCAGTTCCGCGCATGCTTCGGTCAGATCGCGGCTCAATTCGATCTCACCTGCCAGCAATAGTTCCTTCCAAGTGCGATGTTCGGGCGGCGCGGCACTCATCGCATAGGCATAGTTGTCGCGATCTTCCCACAAGAGCCGCGGTGTGATGGCGGCAATCTGCCGGTGGCTGTTCCCTGCCGGCTCTCCCTTTCGCGTCGTCGCGCTCGCTTGCAGCACTTCTTCGCATTGGCGAAGCACATCGGCCTCGCGCCAAATCCGCTCTAGAGGGCAGAGCCATTCCTGGGCCACGCGCAACCGGCCACGCGCTTGCTTGAGGACAAACCGCTGGCCGCGCTCGGGCAACTCGACGAGCAGCACCATGTTGGACACGCCGCCGGCCAACTCGCGAACACTGGCGGGCTCGCTTTTGTCGATCCGGCCCGCCCTTCGCAAATATTCCGCAGCGGAAGCAGCTTGCAGCTCGAACATGGTCAGCGAAGTTCGTTTAGCGCTACTTCCCGGCGGGAGCCTTCGCGATTTTGCGGCCATAGCGGGCCAAATCCTTGTCGGCGCTCTTGGCAAATAGATCGCCAAGTTCGGCAAAGCGCGCCTCGCGTTCGTCGCCGCTTTCCAGCCGGTTGATCAGCGCCACGGTGCCGCTGGCCATACGTAAGTGTTTGGCTCCCAGCTTCTGCTTTGCCGAGAACTCCTTGACCGCGTCGAGCACGGAGCCAACCTGGTCGAGTGGAGCTTCTTTGGCCGTCAACACTCGCCGCTCCAACCGGAAGAACGTCACCTCTTGAGCGACCTCGGGGCGGGAATTATCGCGCAACTGTTCCACGAACGCCATCAATTGTTCATCGGCCGCACTCTTGCCGTCGCACGCGTCACGATGCAGCAGGGCCAGCTTCGACTGAATCGCCAGCAGTTGTTCGGCATCAGTCGAAGTGGACTGCGCGGCCAGCACGCGGTCGCAGGCATCAATGATTCCGACCGCAAAACCCTCGCGCGTTTGGATCGCTTGTGGCCGATCGAGCATTTTCTGGATATATGCCGTTAGCTCGGCGGGCTTCAGTCCCGGCTTAGCCACATACGGATTGATCGCGGAATCTTCAGCCGGGGAAAGCTCGGCGGGCTCAGCCGTAAGCAGCACCGAAGCGAGGAACAATCCCAGCGGTGTGGCCGCGCCCGCAGGAACCGCTCGCGATTGTTTGCCGTTCGTCGGTTTGGCCGCGGAAGGATCCACCGGCACGGCACCAGCGGGTTGCGTCGGGTCGGCGGGAATATCTCCAGTCACCGGCTCACCCAACAGTTCAGACAATCGCTTCTTTAGCTTCGGTCCGCGAACGTGAATCGAATCGACCTTGCCATCCCGGCCAACGAGCACGACGAAGGGAATCGACTGCACTCCGCATTTGGCCGCCATCGGCAGCTTCGTCCAGTCGCGCTCATCGGCCTGCCCATCCAGCACCACTTGGCTGGTCACCGTCGCCCAGGGAATGCTCTGTCCCTGTAGTGTTAAGAACTGCTTCAAATCGCTGCTTCGCGTGTCAAGATTGACGCCGACGACTTCGAATCCCTTGGCGTGAAACTGCTCGAAGTTGTTGCGAATATTCGGAATCTCTTCCAGGCACGGTCCGCACCACGTGGCCCAAAAATCGATGAGCACGATCTTGCCGCTATACGCGGACCAATCGAATGGCACCCCATCCACCGAGACCCCCTCCACGGTCAACGGTTGACCGACCAAGCCGATTCGCAGCTTTGCACCAGGACCAAATTTCGCGGCATCCTCGACCAGTTCGGCATCGCTGGCAGTGGCAAACTTCGCCGCGAGTTGGTCATACATTACCAGTGCTGACTTATAGTGAGCGGTGGATTCCAAAATGTGAGCAATGGTTTGCACGCGGTTCAGCAAATCGCGGCTGGGGGGAATGTCGGTCAGCAGCGTTTGCACGGCCGCTTCGATCTTCTCGTCGGCTCCGGCCTCCTCGCGAATCACATTGTTCAGCAACTGATCCAAATCCATCCGCACCACTTTGGCCACCAGTGCGTAGCGCGGAGCCTGATCGGCCAGCTTGGCATCTCCGGCGAGCGCTTCGGCAATCGCCTCAATCAACCCGGCGGCATCGGCCTTGAAGCCCCCCTCGGTCAGCATGTCGGCCGTTTGACCAACCAGTTGCAGCGTGTCCTCGCTCACGTTTCCTTTTTCGGCCTCGAGCAACTTTTTGGCCTCGGTAACGACCTCCGAACCGTTGACGCCGTTGACGGTGTTCTGTTGCGTGACGATGCGTGCCAGGCTCGAGCTGAACTGGGCGTGACGGCCGATGCGTGCCACCTCAGCGTCCGGATCGGCCGCCATCACTTTGGCAAAGTCATTGAGCTGCGCCATCGCGCTAGGCACCCGGAAATCTACGAACCGCTGCAGAACCTCATACATCGCTATGACGATTTGCCGCTTGACCTCTGCGGGTGGCTTCAGGCCAAGTGCCTGCTTGGCAAGCTGCAATCGTTGCGTGTGCAGGCGAACGAACTCGTCGAGTTGCTCTTGCTGCGTGGTGCCCTTGGGCTGTTGCGTGCCCAAGCGATTCATCTGATCGAGAATCGACTTGAGTTGCGGGTTCAGATCTGCCATTTGCGGGCCGGGAGGGCCGGCTTCCCGATTCGCGGGAGCCGCTGGCGCGGAAGCTGCCGCAGCGTCCGCTGGCGGAGTGGCGAAAGCGCCCGCATCGGCTGGAGCGAATCGGGGCGTTTCGGACTGGCTGCCTAGGGCAGGTGCGCTCTTAACATCGCCCGAGGGCTGAGCGCCGGCTTCATCTGCCGGACGAAACTTTTTGACTTCGGCGACCTCGGGCTGCTTGGAACTTCCGCAGCCGGAGAAAGAGCATGCGGCCACCGCCATCAGGAATGCCATGCTCGCGCAGGTAGTCCCACCAAATTTAACAATGCGTTGCATGACAAATCGCCTTCCCAGAACGAAATGAAACGGACAGACAGAGGCAAAACCGGCCAGTGACCCTCCTTGGCCGCTGTTCGTTTGCAATTCTAGGGGAAAGGGGAGTTTGGGGCAGCCCCAAACGACGGTCGTTTCACCCGCCTCTTTCGCTCATTTGGCCCAAATTACTGTCCGCCAGTTAAATCGGCTGTGGCAGAAAACTCCCCTAAGCGGGCTCTTATCTTAGCGAGCCAACGCCTCGGCAAGGGGCCGCTCGGCATTGGCGGATGGATAATCGACGCCGGCCAGCTCGGCGAGAGTCGATGCGATGCAGGCGGGGCTGACCTCGCGGTTGAAGCGGCCATTCTTGATACCACAGCCAAGCAGCACCAGCGGCACATGCGTGTCGTAACGCCACGGGCTGCCGTGCGTGGTCCCTTTCGCTCCGGGAACGGTGTACGGCGCCAGAACGAACAGCACATCGCCACTCCGCTGCGGATGAAACGTCCGCTGCACCTGCTGAAACAGTTTGCTGTCGCCGGTCTTCACCAGCTCATCGCGCGTGAACGCGGCCACCGCATACGGCTGATCGAGAATCCAGTCGCGAACGAGCGTTTGAGCCAGCGAAAAAATCCCCGGCTTGGCAAACAGCGGGTGATCCTCTTGTAGATAAACCTGATAGTCCTCGACCTTTTGCACCAACGGCTTATCGGCGGCAACAACGGCCAATTGCTCCCGCAGATGTTTTTCCAGCTTGGCTTTCACCTCGTCGGTTTTGCCGAGCGGCGCGCGCTTTGCCGGCAAATGGAATTGTTGCGCGTACTCGACAACAGGCGCAACGCCGTGATCGGCCGTCAACGCAAAGCTCCACCTGCCTTTGCCAACCTTCTCATCGAGCCAGCGCAAAAAATCGCCCAGTTGGCGGTCAGTGCGATAGGTCATGTCCTCGACTTCGAGGCTGTGAGGCCCGAAAGCGTGGCCGACGAAGTCGTTGCTCGACAGGTTGATACACAACAGATCGGTGAATTCGTCCCGGCCGAGTTGCTCTCCCTCAATGACAGAGCGGGCCGCTTCCAGCGTCACCTCGTTGCCAAACGGCGAGATAACCGCCAGATCGCCAAACTCCAGCGGCGTGAGCTTTTCTTTGCCGGGCAGCTTGTGGGGGAATTCACTGGTAAAGCCCTTGGGCGGATTCTCCCAGGTGTTCTTGTCCGGCCCCGTGTTGTGATACTTCGCTGGCGGCAGCAAGAGTTCCCACGCCTGGCCACGAAATCGCTCCGTGCATTGCGGTTCATTCATCACCCGCAGATAACCGGGCATGTCGTTGCGATAATACGTCGAAGTCGTCCACAGATTGTCTTCCAACCAAAACGCCCCATCCGCGTTGTGACCGGCCATCAGCATGGCCACGCGGTCTTTGATCGCCACGCCAAACACCTTACTGCGGTTGCCACTGGCCAGCTTCATTACATCGCCGACCGTATCGACCAGTAACTTCCGCGGCGACACACCCTTCGCCGCCGGCAGGCCGAGCAACTGCACGCTTGGGTCGTCGCAACAATACAAATCTTTGCCCGCCACACGGTCGAACCAGTTGTTGCCCACGATGCCGTGCTGATTGGGATAAGTTCCCGTCAGTTGCACGGCGTGGCCCGGGCCCGTAACCGTGAACGCATGGCGATGATTGCAGTCGGTGAACGCCGCGCCTTCGCGCGCGATCCGCCGAAACACTCCGTCCTCGGCAAAGTTGTCGCCAAACCGCATCAGATAGTCTTGGCAAAGCTGATCGACGCTCACCGAAACCAACAGGCGCGGACGTTCGTCCGCCACTGCCAAATTCATGACAACCAAATCTATGGCAATCGAACAAGCCAACCCGACAGCCGCCGCGAAAAACCGCCCAGCAAACCCGCGCATGAAACCAACCTTTTTTAGCAAAATGTCACAGTCGTCCGATGGATTGACTGTACTTAGCGGTTGCCACACGCACAACGACCGCTTTTCATGAAAATGCGGTAAGAATCGAGTTAAGAAGGGGCTATTGTCGCAGCGTGGTGACCCAAAAGAACGGCTTGTTCGCCTCGTCCACGCGCAGTTCATACTTCAGCTTCGCCTGAAACAGCAGGCGATCGAGAGCCCGCGCGTAAAAGACGGTCGTCGCCGGATGATTGACTTTCTGCGTGACATCGACGCGATCGCGGGCCATCGCATTGTGATCGAGCAGTAGCGGAGCCTTCACGCGGCCGGCAATCGCCGTCATCGCCTCAGAAAGCGGCGTGTCGTTGATCTCAACTTTGAGATACTTGAAAAGCTCCGGCAGGGTCTCGCTGGGGTTGCCCGGGGGAGGCCAGCCAATCGGCCAATGTTCCTTCGCGCTGGCCAGCGGAGCGATCCGCAGCTTGATGTCGCCGCCGGTTTTCTCTGGAAACATCACCAGCCCCAGCGGCCGCAGCACGGCAGCCAGCACTGTGCCACTCGAAAGGCCGCTTAACTCATCCGCCACAACCTCGCCACTGGTCAGTGCTCGCTGGGCTGCCCCGTCGGCAATGAACTTGTACGTCAAGCGATCCGCGATCTGCTTCGCGACATCGCGCGCGGGTTTGCCCAACGTCGCGGATTCAACCGGAACGGCCAGAGCTTCATGTACCGCGACAAGCTGCTTGGGCAACAGGCCAAATGCCGCCGGCTTGATGTTGATCCCGTCCTCGCCATCGTCGCGCAGCTTCTTCAGCCACTTCTCGATCTTGGCCCGATCACTCACCAAAAACTGCCCCCTCGGCAGAATCAATTGGTTCGCGTTCGTCAAAATTCCCAGCACGTGATACGCCGGCGTTTGTGCTGTGCCCCGCATTTCGATCGCCGGTGCATCATCTTTGCCGCTACGAATGCGGACGCTCGAAAAACCCGCCGCGCTGAGCATCTCCGTCCAAGCCCGCGCCTCCGTCGGCACCCCGCCCGGTTCGAGAGCGACCTCCAGATCGACGCGCGGTTCGGCGGCCGTTGCGCTCGGCTCCCGCCCGGCGAGGCAAATAACGACCAGCAGCGATAGTAGCGCGAAGCGCGGTGTCATGAAGATTGCAGTCCCATTAGGCACTATAGGTCTGCCATACGAACACCGCAAACAGCCCGCCGCAGCACCTTGTTCCTGCCCAGCGGTCACGATAGCATCGACCTTTCCAGTCGGATTGCCGGCCGGCACGTCCGGATATAACGGTTAGTAAAGACAAACGGCCGCATATCAAAGTTTGCGAAGCCGTGTTCGGGAGGTGCTCGCTTGCCGGACGATGATGTATCTAGCGGGACTACCACGGTCGTAATTTAACTTCGGAAACCATGCCGCAGCTACGCGAAGTCGTTATTACCGGCCTGGGCGTGGTTTGTCCGATCGGAATCGGCACCGCCGCCTATTGGACTGCCCTGGAAAACGGCCAGTCGGGTGTTGATTGGCTGCCCGAAATGCGCGGTATCGATTCGCCTTTTCGCTATGCCGCGCGAATCAAGGATTTCGATCCCAAGCTCTATGTGCAGCCGCGGAAGACCATCAAGGTCATGTGCCATGAGATTCAGGCGGCCTTCGCCGCGGCGGGCATGGCCATGGAACACGGAAAGTTAGCAAAGGGAGCCATCGAACCCGAGCGGCTGGGCGTCCTACTCGGCAGTGAGATGCTGTACGGCGAGCTAGACGAACTGCGAGATGCCGTACTCCACTGCACTGTGGACGGAAAATTTCAAATGGCCGAGTGGGGCAACCATGCCTTCAAGGATTTGTATCCGCTCTGGATGCTAAAGTATCTGCCGAACATGGCGGCCTGCCACATCAGCATCGCGCACGATGCCCGCGGTCCGAACAACTCCATCGTGGAGGGGGGCGTTTCGAGCCTGCTGGCAATCGGTGAAGCGACAGCCGTGATCCAGCGCGGCCACGCCGATGCGATGCTGGCCGGCGGCAGCGGATCGATCGCCTCCTTCGGCTGTCTTCCCTTTCGTGGCTGGGACCATCTGACCGATTGGCGGGGCGACCCCGCTCAGGCCTCGCGCCCGTTTGAGGCTCAGCGTTCGGGAATCGTCCCTGGAGAAGGCGCGGGTGTGTTGCTCCTCGAAGAGCGCGAGCATGCGATCCAGCGCGGAGCCACGATCTTGGCGCGCATCGCCGGCTGTGCCAGCCGCTTCGAGCCTCCCGGCCAGCACGGAAGCACCCGCTCGGGACGGGCCATCGCTCAAACCATCACCGCGGCCCTCGCCGCAGCGCAGTTACAGCCGGACGACATTGATCATGTCAATGCGCATGGCGATTCATCGCTGGACCAAGATCGCCTCGAAGCGCGCGCTATTCGCGAATTGCTCGGCGACGTGCCCGTGACCGCGCTCAAGAGCTATTTTGGCGACCTGGCCGCCGGCAGCGGAGCGGTGGAACTCATCGGCAGCGTGCTGGCACTCGCCAACGGCCGGCTGCCACCCACGCTCAACTACGACCAGCCCGATCCAGCATGCCCCATTCAGGTCGTGAGCGGCGCTGCCCGGCCAATCGCCAAACGGGCCGCGATCAAGCTCAATCAATCGAGCACTGGCCAAGCCGCCGCCATCGTGATCGTGCGCGATTGACCGATTTCAACCAGGAGGGAGCCGAATGTCCAAACAGAGCAAACAAAAAACAGCCGCGATTCGGTCAATCAGCGCGAGCGACCTATCAAACGCCGGGCCGCATGCCGTGGTTCACGCCCCGGCCAAACAGCCAACCTTGTTGGCAGTCAGCATCGCGCTCTTCGCGCTCTGGTTCGTGTTCTTGCTCGTCACCGCGATCTTCGGCTGAGATCACAACTTCGCCACAAAATGCACCTGCCGGGCGACTTCGACGAACCCGAGCGAGGGGTACAGGTGATTGCCGACTGCGTTCTGCGCGAGCGTCTCAATCTTGGCGTGCGTCAGTCCGGCCTGACGAAAATGATCGAGGGCGAATTCGAGCAGCGTTCGCCCTAGCCCTTGATTGCGGTGGGTTGCCGAAACGGCCAAATTCGGAATATTGCCGATCCCCCCGGCCCGATCTATCCAAGTGGTGACATAGCCGACGATCTGGCCATCGTCCTCGGCCACGAACACTCCAGCCGCATCGCGCTGCACATCGCCGTCGATATGCCGAGCCTTCCGCCACCGCCAATCGTGCCCGTTGATCGGCCCAAATTGCTCTTCGATGCCATGGTCGATCGAAACCCCCGTGAATCCCTCCACGGTGATCCGCTTCAGCTCCTCCAGGTCACTCGGGCGATAAGGGCGAATGTGCATGGTGCCAATTTCCGGGTCTTCGTTGTCGGCCGTCTCTTGTCATTGTGGCTAACAAAGTCACCGTGCGCAACTAGCCCAAGGCCGCTTCCTTCGGCGGACCACCGCGACCGCACCAGGATAAATTGCCGTCAATCTCTACCTGGGCGTTAAAGTCAGCTCTCATTGTGCCAGCAAATTCGGTGCTGGCCCCAAACCTTGCGGGGTGGGCACGACTACTTCAATTGCTACCACCGCTACATCCGAATGAGTTAGTAGGCCAGATCCTCATCATGGCCGCCAATTCCAATTTGCGCCGAGCGGCAGGATGATGCGGCTGATATTTCTCTTAGCGATGCTGGCCGGCCTGCTGCTAGCCGCACCCGCGGCCCACTCGCAAAACGCAGACCCGTCTATCGCAGATTTGTCGCGGCGAATGGACGCTCTGGAGCGCGAAAATCGCGATTTGCGTTCCGCTCTCATTCAGCAACCTCACGCTGTGCCGATCAGCGTCGATCCGCTCGGGCACAATCACACCGGTGACCACACTGGCGACGAAAGCCGCATCCGCAGCATCGTCGAGGACTGTCTCGCGGACCGTGGTTTGCAGCTCGCCAGCGCCGAAAACTGGGTCGAAGCTCCCTTAAACAATCCCGGCACGGTTGCCAGCCCCGGCACTGTAGTTGGTCAAGACCTGGCCATGAGCGCCACCTGGCGTAACGGCTTGGAGTTCACGACGAAAGACAAGGCCTTTCGAGTTCATGTCGGCGGCCGCTGGCAGTTCGATACGTCCTGGTTCAGTGCCGATCAGGCCGTGCAGAACAACCTGCCAGGCGACGTGCGTTACCACGACGGTGTCGATTTCCGTCGCGCCCGCCTGCGAATCGACGGCACGATGTATGAAGTGATCGAGTACGCAATGGAATATGACTTCGTGAATGGCAGCCGCCTCCGCAATGCCACTAACACCGGCTTCACCGATTTCGACGTGACCGCTCTGACGGACGTGTGGCTGCAATTCTCGCACACTCCGATCGGCAATATCCGCGTGGGCAACCAAAAAGAGGCCATCGGCTTCGAGCACCTCGTGAGCAGTCGCTACTTGCCGTTCATGGAGCGCTCGTACAACCAAGACACGTTCTATGGCGGAACATTCAACGGCTTCACTCCCGGTGCCTCGGTTGGCAGCAACATTTGGGAAGACCGCGCGAGCTACAACATCGGCCTCTACAAGCCCACGAATAACGTCTTCGCCTTCAACACCGACGACGGAGGTTACTCCGCCACGGGCCGCTTGACTTGGCTGCCCATCTACGAAGACGAAGGCCGGCAGCTAATCCACCTGGGTATTTCCGCCCGCGAAGCGACCACTTACGCCGGCCTGATTCGCTATCGCACGCGCGACGCTTTGCGGGCCGGAGCTTCCTCGCAGTGGCCGCTTCCGGCCGATGTCGTAGCGCGCGGCGATCGTATGCAATGGCTCAATATGGAGTTTTGCGCGGTCCAGGGACCGTGGACGTTGCAAGCGGAGTGGCTCACCAACTTCACGAGCAACGCCCGCGCAACCACCGGCGCGGGAACGGGCGTCGGGCCGCGCGTCGATTCGCTCTTTTATCAGGGTGGCTATGTCCAACTTTTGTATTTCCTCACCGGCGAAAGCGACAACTATAGCTTGGAACGCATGGCGCTCGATCGTGTGAAGCCGTTCGAAAACTACTTTTGGGTTCGTGGTGAAGACGGCCATCTGTTTGGTCGCGGCTCTTGGCAAGTTGGCGCTCGCTACAACTATCTCGATCTCAACGATCAAGGAATCAACGGCGGCATTCTCCACAATTTCACAGCCGGGTTGAACTGGTTCTTCAATCCCAATACGAAATGGCAGTTTAACTACATCGCGACCTACAGAGATGCCAGCCAGACCGCCAACTTCCCAGATGGCAGCGGCTGGATTCACGGCTGGGGAATGCGGTTCGCTCAGGACTTTTAAGAATTCACGTAGTTAACACCCGATTCAGGGATGACCCAAACATGAAGACTATTATCCCGTCCTTGGTCGTGATTTCTTGCCTGCTGGCCAATCTCACAGCCTGCGCGGGCGATCCGCTTCCCACCTGGATCGCACAGCCGGCGCAAGCGAATTGCAACCAATGCGTCACGCATAGCTGCCAACTCGTGCCCGAAGTGAAGCCGATCAAAAAAACCGTCTATGAAGTGCAGGAAGTTCCCTACTGCCTCAAAAAGTTGCCGCCACTCCTGAGCCTGTTTCATCACCACGACTGCAACTGCGAGCAGTGCGCTGAGTGCCAGTGCGTGCGCTATAAAAAGGTTCTGGTAAAGAAGGAAGTCGTCTGCGGCGAAATTTGCACGACCAAATGCATGGTTCAGGAACATCATGTTCCATGCCAGCCCTGCCAACCGTGTGGCAAATAGAGGCTGCCGACTATTTGGCAACCGGAACTGCCGGCGGAATGACCTTGCCGTGCGGATCGACCGCGCGATCGGCGAGCTCGGCAGCCAATTCTTCTTGAAGTTCCGCTCCTAAATAATGCTCCATCCGCTCCGCCGGCTCATGCAGGTGGTCGCGGGGCAGGTCGAAGTGGGTATCGAGATAGGTTTCCCACAGACGATGCGCGCGAATCAGCCCGCGCGCGGCCAACCGGCCACTATCCGTCAAATGCAAGACGCGATGGAGTTGTTGGGTAACCCACCCCGCGCGCAACAACCGCCACTGGGCCAGCCACGCGATATACCCACCTGACTCCTGACTCCCGACCCCTGACCCCTGACCTCTGGCCCCCGCTTCCTCCGCACGATACAGCCTCGCCAGCACATCCTCCGCCGCAATCCGCACGGAGAGCGCCTGGTTGCGTAGCCACCGGCTGACAATCCCTGACCGCGGCGCAAAGAAAATCGCCGCAGTGAACTGCAAACCCGCGATCACCGCCATAGCGCCCGCGACACTCGTATTGAGAGCCATCGCCACCAGATAGCCAAAGACTGCGCTCGTTGCCCCGATAGCGACCGCCCACGCGATCATCCAGATCAACCGCTCGGTCATGAGTGCTGCCGTGGCTGGCGGAACAATCAGCATCGCCACGACGAGAATCGAGCCCACCGACTCAAACGACGCGACCGCCACACCGGCAACCATGGCCATGAACAGATAATGCACCACGGCCACGCGAATGCCCATCGCGGCCGCGAGCGCCGGATCGAAAGCGACGATCTTCAATTCTTTCCAAAACAACGTAACGAAAATCACGGTGAAGGCCAGCGTCGGCACGAGCGTTACCAACGGCCGCGAAATCTCCCAGCCGAACACCGGCGTCATGTCCACGGCGACGAAATCAATCTGGCCGTACAGGACGCAATCGGGATCGAGGTCCGCGTGGGCAAAGGAATTGATCATGATGACGCCCACCGCAAACAGCGACGTGAACACGATTCCCAAGCTCGCGTCTTCCGATACCCGCCCCAAGCTTGAAATGGCTTGGGTCAACGCGCTGGTAACGATCCCCAGCACCAAAGCGCCGAAAAAAATGGGCCAACCGCTGACCGAACCGCTGAAGTAATAAGCCACGGCAATGCCGGGCAGCACGGCATGCGTGATAGCGTCCCCCAGCAGACTCATTCGCCGCAGCACCAAGTAGCAACCGAGAATTGCGCAACTGGCGTTGCAAACAATGCCCACGAGCATGGTCCACAGCGGTGCGGCGAGCTCGCGCGATTGCCCCACCGCAGGCTGCGTTGCTTGCTGTAGCCAAAACGCCGCCAGGACCGCGCTGACAGCCAGATACGCGCCAAGCTGCACGGGCTGAGTCCACGCAAACCGCGGCTCCGATCGAGCATTCGCCTGCCCGCTGCTGACGGCAGTGCTCATGACGCGATCTCTCCCTCCGGCCCACGACCCGTGGCCAGCATCGCGCGCAGCTCGCGCTGAAATCGCCAATGCTGCATGAGCCGAGCGACTGCACCGCGGCGGAAGCCGAAGAGCAGAGAGAAAACGAAGAGGGCGGTTCCCGTCAGCGTGATGATGGGTCCGGCGGGAAGTTGGTTGTAGGACGCGCTCAAGAGCGTGCCGATCAGGCCGGTCACAAAGCCAAAGCTGCCGGCCAGGACCAGCATCGTGCTCAGGCGGTCGGTCCAAAAACGGGCAGCCGCTCCCGGCATGATGAGCAGGGCCGAGATCAGCACGACGCCGACGTTGGGCAAGCCGATCACGACCGCAGCCGCGACCAGAGACATCAGCAATAGGTCGATGCCAAATACGGGCCAGCCGAGCGAGCGGGCAAAATCGCCATCGAACGAAACGAGCTGAAACTCCTTGTACACGACGACGATTACCGCCAGGCACAGCAGCGACGCGGCCAGAATGATATAGACATCCCCCAGCAAGATGCCGGCTGTCTAGCCGACGATGAAAGAGCTGAGCCCCGACTTGCCCCCCACGCTTGGCATGTTTTGAATGATCTTGAGCAGCACGATCCCTAGCCCAAAGAAAACCGAAAGCACCGCCCCGATTGCAGCGTCGTCTTTGACGCGGGTCCAGCGGCCGAGCGCCGAGATGATGGCGATGCCCAGGATGCCGCTGACCAGTGCGCCAAGCAACATTGCCGACAGATTGCGTTCGCGGAGAATGATGACTGCCACGCACAGCCCCGGCAGCGCGGCATGTGATAGCGCGTCGCCGGTAAGCGCTCGCTTGCGGAGCACGGCAAAGGCGCCGATGATCCCGCTGCTGGCACCGAGCAAACTCACGCCCGCCAACACCACGAGCATGTTGTAGTTCTCGCGAGCGTACTGGAGCAGGTCAGCGATCATAACGACCGGCTTTCCGTTTCAACCGCTTCGCTGGCCGCATCGAGCAGCGCCAATCGGCCGCCGTAAGTCTTGCGGAGATTTTCAGGAGTGAACGCGAGCGCGGTCGGTCCGGCGGCGACCAAGCGCACATTCAATAGCACGACATAATCAAAATATTGCGGCACGGTCCGCAAATCATGATGAACGGCAATGACCGTCTTTCCCTCGGACCTCAGCTCGCGCAGCACCTGAAAGATCGTCCGCTCGGTGGAGGCATCGACGCCCGCCATCGGCTCATCCATGAAGTAAATGTCCGACTTTTGTGCCAGGGCACGAGCCAAAAACACCCGTTGTTGCTGACCACCCGAAAGCTGACCGATCTGCTGTCGCTCGTAGCTGCCTAGGCCGACTTTTTCCAGACATTCGCGAGCCCATTGGTGTTCCGCCTTGCCGGGCCGGCGAATCCAGCCGAGTTGGCCGTAGGTGCCCATCAGCACGACATCGAGCACGCTGACGGGGAAATCCCAATCGACGCTCTCCCGCTGCGGCACGTAGCCAATTCGCTTCCGAACTGCACTCACCGGCTGACCAAAGACCTGCACGCTGCCGCTGGCCATCGGTATCAATCCCAAAGCAGCCTTGATCAACGTGCTCTTCCCCGCCCCATTCGGCCCGCACACCGCCGCCAACTGCGGCTCACGAATCGTCAAATCCACATCCCACAGCACCGGCCGGCGGTGATAGGCAACCGTAACGTCGTGAATATCGAGCAGCGGAGGCATGAGGCTGTAGCGTTTCTTGCAAATGACATGAACCGGTCACTTGTCATTCGTCAATTGTCACTTGAGTGCCGCGACGATGATATCCACGTTGTGTTTGACCATCCCCTCATACGTCCCCTCCGGCGTGCCGGACTTGCCCATGGCGTCGGAAAATAACTCGCCGCCGATGACGACCTGGTGGCCGCGTGCGGCGCAGCCTTCGAGCAACGAGCGAATGTTTTGATCCGAAACGCTCGTCTCAACAAAGACAGCTTTGATTTTCCCCTCGACGAGAAAATCGACCAGCTCCTTCACCTGCCGCACGCCCGCTTCGCTATCGGTACTGATTCCCTGAATGCCGCGAACCTCCACACCATACGCCCGGCCAAAATAGCGGAACGCATCGTGCGCCGTCACGAGTACGCGCTGTTCCTTGGGAACGGTCGCCAGGTGATCCTTGGCGTACTGATGCAACTTTGCCAGCCGCTCGCGGTACTTTGCAGCATTCGCCTGATAGGTTTCGGCATGTTTGGGGTCGAACTCGGCGAGCGCTTTGGCAGCCGCGTCCGCGGCCTGGCTCCACAGCGAAACATCGAACCACACATGCGGATCGTGAGCGCCGTGCTCATCGGAGAGGATTTGGTCGCTGGCGATGTGCTCAGCAATTCCCAGCGTCGGCTTACGGCGTCCCATCCGCTCCAGCAGCTCCGCCAGCTTCCCTTCCAGATGCAAACCCGAATAGAGAATGATGTCCGCCCGGTTTAGTTGGCTCACATCCGCCGGCGACGCCTTGTAGAGATGCGGATCGACCCCCTCTCCCATCAGCGAAGTCACCGCCACATGCTCGCCGCCAACATTCAACGCCACATCCGCAACCATGCCCACGGTGCAAACAACGCGGATCGGGTATTCACCCGCGTATGTTTTGGCCGAAACCTCCTCGTGACTCTTGGCTGTGTTGGCATCGGTCTGTCCACAACCTGCCAGCGCGCAGCAACTCAGCGCAATGGGCAAAAGCAAAACGAAACGGTGCATCACGGATGTTTTCTGATAAGCAAAAGTGTTTTTTTGATTCATCAAAATTATCGTCCAGCAGGACTTCCTAGTCAAGTTCGGCTAGACGTTTCACAGCCCAGAATTTGAGAAAATCTCTGGAGACTCGCGGCCGGACGCTAACGCTCAGCACTGGCGATTGCCTGATTTCGCATCTCCAGCCGACGAAAGATCGCGTAAAGCACCAGGCCGATCGCCATCAGAGCCAGAAAGCCGGGGACTTGAAGCTTATCCATGCGACTCGCGTCCTTGGAAAACGTCGTCATGAACATGCTGCCGACGACTAAGAGAGCAGTGAGGAGGTAAACAATCGGTGTCAGCGGATAGAGGGCCGTCTTGTACGGCCGCTCTGCGTTGGGCATTTTTCGCCGCAGGACAATCACGGCTCCCACCACGAGTGCATAAAAAATCGTTCCGCCCAGCACGACAAAATCGGTCAGCACATCGAACGCCGCCTTCGGATTGGCTGACACCATGAACGCAATGACGATCTGAACCAGCGACCAGGCGGCCTGGGCCAGTACCGCATTCGTCGGTGTCTTAAAGCGGCTATGAATCTGTCGCATTGCTTTGGGAAACAGACCATCGCGCGCCATCGCGAAATAAATTCGCGGACCAGCCAGCAAGTTCGAGTTGAGCGCGCCAAACATCGAGATCATCACGCCGGCCGAAGCCAGCACGACGCCCCACTTACCAAAAAACGTCTCGAACACATCGGCCGCGATCGTCTTCGACTCGCGGGTCACCTCAATCGGCAGGCACAAGTGATAGCCCACATTTGCGCCGACATACACAAACGTCACGATCAGCACCCCCAGGCCCAGCCCGAGCGGCACATTGCGCTGCGGATTGCGCACCTCCTCCGCCACCGGTCCGATGTTGATCCACCCATCGTAGGGCCAGAACACCGCCACCATCGCCAGACCAAACGCTTTGAAGAAGTCGGGCGTAAACTCGCTCGGTGTTAACGGCTGCAAATTCGACAACTGCCACCGCCCAAAGATCAGCGGCCCCAGCATCAGCATCAGCAGAAAACCGAGCTTGATCACCGTCGTCACATTTTGCGTGCGTGCCGCCCAGCGCGTGCCAACCACATTAACGCACGTCAGCGACAGCACAGCGACAATCGTGACCGCCGCCTGCGCGGGATGTGCCAGCGGAACCAAAGTCGTTTCCGGCAAAATGCCGTTTGCTTCCAGCGACTGCAAAAACTTGTCGAAATAAATCACCGTGCCGCAAGCCAAGCTGCCCAGCGAACCCGTCCGCACGATCGAAAACTCCGCCCAGCCCCACAGAAACGCCGTAACGCGGCCATACGCCTCGCGCAGATACACGTACGGCCCGCCGGCATGCGGCAACATTGCCGCCAGCTCCGCGAGCGATAGCGATCCCGCCAACGTCGCCGCCCCTCCCAAAAGCCACACCGCCATGATCGCGCCAAACGACGGTACCTTGCCGTCGATGTTGCTCACCTTCAAGAAGATGCCGCTGCCGATAATCGAGCCCACCACAATCGTGATGGCGTCGAACGGACCGAGCACCCTGGGCAATACTTCTAGGTTGCTTGGGTCGGGCTTGCGGGCAGGTTCAGACATGCAGGGCTCCAGGATCGGAGGCAGAATAAACAATGGCTTGACCAAAAGCTAATCCAAATGCGGAAATCAATCCGAGTGGCACCATCCAGCACGGAGTACCTCAGGGACGTGCCACCCGCTCCCCGCTCCGCGTTTCGGTCCCCCTGGTTTCACCCTCCACCACGGATACAATGCACCATTCTCCCGTTCCTTTACATCTAAAATTCCGTGATGACCGGCACGCTATTACGCACGCCGCTGGCTGACTGGCACTCCGCGCATGGCGGCCGAATGGTCGATTTCGCCGGCTGGTCGATGCCGGTGCAATACGGCTCAATCGTCGCCGAGCATCAAGCCACGCGGCACGCCGCCGGCCTCTTCGATGTCTCCCACATGGGCCGCCTCCGCCTCACCGGCAGCGGGGCCGAAGCCTTTCTCGACCGCCTGCTTACGCGCAAAGTCGCTGGCCTCGCCCCCGGCAAGATTCGCTACTCGCTCGTCTGCAACGAAACCGGTGGCATTCTCGACGACGTGCTGGTCTATCATCTGCAAGCACGCGGCCGGGGCGACTATTACCTCCTCGTCGTCAACGCCAGCAACCGCGACAAAATTTATCAGTGGCTGCTGAAGCAGCGGCAAACCGGCGAAGAAGTCAACCTCGCCGATAGCACGAT
>JANNTN010000907.1:0-11382 GCA_031394445.1 Anatilimnocola sp. | reverse complement strand
TTAATTGTTCTAATTGCCTGCCACCCCACCAACCCGAAGCTTATGCTAGCCCCCCACACACCCCCGATGCGAACGGGTGGGACGCCACCAACAACGCCTCCTCAAAATCAACAGCGTCATGGAATTCGCCGCCCAAAAA
Source organism: Anatilimnocola sp. (assembly GCA_031394445.1). Taxonomy (GTDB): domain Bacteria; phylum Planctomycetota; class Planctomycetia; order Pirellulales; family Pirellulaceae; genus CAYLLN01. Next base: position 11,243 of record JANNTN010000907.1, on the reverse strand, counting down.
ATCGAATCCCTCGCCTGGATGAACGATCAAGGCGAACTCGTAAGAACACTCATCCCCGGCCTAGAGCAGGAAGTCACACGTACCACAAAAGAAGAGGCCCTCAAACGCCCAGACCAAAAATTCGACCTCCTCGTCTCCTCCACCGTCCCGCTCAAAGGCGCCTTCGTCAACCCGCACACGACGAAACGAGCCGTCTATCGAGCCCGTGTCAAAAGCGGCCAGATAGCCGGCCTCTTCAGCGAGGGTCTGTCGCAACGAATAAAACCACTTGGCGTAAAACCACTCGACGAGCAAACGGCCGAAATCACCGTCCTGGCGATCCGCCCCGGTCAACCTCCCAAGATCGACGCCGGCATTCCCGTTCCCTCACCTACTAACGGCGACCTCGCCACCAGCAACTTCATCCAAACCGACGATGTACTGATCCAACAAATCGCCACCCGCGTTGTGCCCGACCAGCGCGACCCGTGGAAGATCGCCGTCGAACTGGAAAAATTCGTCGGCACGACGGTCGAGAACAAAAACTTCTCCACCGCCTTCGCCACCGCCGCCGAAGTCGCCCGCTCGCTCGAAGGGGACTGCACCGAGCACGCCGTCCTCCTCGCCGCCCTCTGCCGCGCCCGAAAAATCCCCGCCCGCACCGCCTTCGGCCTCGTCTATTACCCGCCCGAACGCGGTTTCGCTTACCACATGTGGAACGAAGTCTGGATTCACGACCGCTGGATTCCCCTCGATGCCACGCTCATGCTCAGCGGCATCGGTGCCGACCACATCAAACTCGGCGACTCCAACCTCTCCGGCGGCAACCCCCTCACCGACCTCATCTCCGTCGTCCAAGTCCTCGGCCGCCTCGACCTCGAACTTTTATCAGCGGAGTGATCCGGCCTTCCGGGTGGCACGTCCCTGAGGTACTCCGAAGGGCGTGATGAAATGTCCGCCGCAACTCGGCACCGGAATACCAGTCTGGTGGCCTTGGCCACAGATAATTAGTCTTGGCCCGTCGGTGTTAATGACCTACCGCAATCCCGAGAGTCCGCGCCAAGCGATCGGCAGTCGCGAGTCGAATGTCGCGCTCACCGGAAAGGAACCGGGAGACGACGATTTGCGAGATGCCCGCGTCTTTGCAGATCTGATATACCGATTTGTCGCTTTGCTTGATGGCGGTTCGCAAGGCATCGCTCAGCCCGCCCGGCTCCGCGGCAGCCGGTTCTAGGGGCGGGAACTCGGCCTTGATCTTCTGCCGCAGTTCCTTGTCGCGCGCGGCTTCGACGGGAGTCAATGGCGAAGAGCGGGTGACACGATTGAATGTTTTGCGTGGCATAATCGATTGCTTTTTTCGTCCGACTTACTCCGAAACCTCGTAGGCTGTCACGACGCGGATCGTGTCAGTATCGATCTGTTCATAAACCACCATGATGTAATCGCCGTCCGGCGTGTAGCCCCACGCAGCCGGCAATCCACTGGAGCGGCTCTGGCCCACGCTCGCGGGATCGCCCAGAACCCATTCCACATCTTCCTTCGACAACCCATGATCGGCGATGTGTTGAACATTGCCCTTCAAATCGTCATCGGGATCCCACAGGATCGTGTCGAAGTTCACAACAAACGATCCTTTGATCCCAATGAGTTTTCGACTTGCAATTCTAACCGCGCGGCTCAGCTAGTCAAATGACTATTAGTTGCTCGAAGGCGGTTTTAGCATATCTTCCCCAGGCACAACTCACTGCAAGCGGCACCGGAATACAGCCTGGCGGCTTCAGCCCCAGTTTTCATTAGTCGCATATCTGTAGAATCACTCCCATGCATCCCGACACCGCCAAATACAACGCCTCCCTCGACCCAATCGACCAAGCCATCTGCGACCTACTGGCCGAGCAAATCGACAAAGCTCTCCCCGAAGCCGAAAACAAAATCTGGCACGCCCATCCCGTCTGGTTCCTCGACGGCAACCCCGTCGTCGGCTACAGCAAGCTCAAAAACTGCGTCCGCCTCCTCTTCTGGAGCGGCCAATCCTTCGACGAAAAAGACCTGCTAGACGAAGGCAGCTTCAAAGCCGCCGAAGCCCGCTACACCGCCGCCGACCAAATCAAAAAAACCGTCCTCAAACGCTGGCTCAAAAAATCCCGCGACATCCAGTGGGACTACAAAAACATCGTCAAACGCAAAGGCAAGCTCCTGCGGCTGAAGTGAGAGCACTTTCCGGCTACAATGAATCTGTAAAGGTGCCTTATGACGCTGCAAGGACAAGTTCGTGGGGGCGTAATTGTTTTCGACCCGCCGGTTACATTGCCGGAGGGGGCTGAAGTGCATGTGCAGGTTCTTGATGCTCAAGCGGACCAGCCGGGAGCCGAGCCGGCAAGCCTCTTCGAGCGTCTGCAAGCGTTTGTGGGTGCTGCCAAGGGCTTGCCGCCCGATCTGGCCGCTCAGCACGACCACTATCTTTACGGGACGCCTAAGCGCTCATGACCGCGCTCTTCGCAGATACCTCCTATTACTTGGCGCTGTTGAGTGCTGACGACGAGCACCATGCGCAGGCCGTGCGTCTCAGCCAAGAGATGCGTCGTACCGTCGTGGTTACCGAATTCGTGCTCCTGGAAACCGGCAATTCATTGAGTGCCGTTTCTCAGCGTCACTTGTTCGTGGCGTTGCTGCCGCACCTGCGATCGGACCCGGCAGTCCGAATCATCCCCGCGTCATCAGACTTGCTCCAATCCGGCTACGAACTTTACGCGAACCGAGCCGACAAAAACTGGTCACTGACAGATTGCACGTCGTTTGTCGTCATGGAACAGATGGGGCTACGAGAGGCCCTGACCGCCGACCGCCACTTTGAGCAAGCCGGCTTCTTGGCACTCTTGCGGTCCTGACGCACCTTGCCCTGTCTCGTAGTCTCGTAGGTTATGCTTCAGCATATCGTCGCTGTCGCGCCTTCCAATTCGCCTAATTCTCCTGTGAACCCGCACTCGTTCCAATCACCTCGATGCGTAAATTCATTCAGCCAATTGGTTTTTTACTCTGTCTGTTCGCTGTCACCTACACGAACTGCGCTGCGCAGGACGCCTCGTTGCCGAACGCGACTCGGAATCGATCGGAGCTGGTCGTCACCGACTATCTCCCCCGTGATTTCGTCACCGACGGCTCAATCTCCTACCAACCCCTCCTCCAAAAAGCCCTTGATGAAGCGGCCAAGAGCAAACGTAACGTCGTTTTCCCGCCGATCATGTATCGACTCGACAACCCAGCCGGCCTGCGACTTCACTCGAAGATGACGCTCCACATGCACGGAGCCACCTTCCTCCTGGCCGAAACCTGCCACGAAGATGGCCAGGCGTTTTTGGGCGAACAAGTCAGCGATGTACAGTTCCTCGGCGGTGAAATCCGCGGCCGCAACGACATCTGGCCGCTCGGCATCAACATCGCCGGCCTCCGGCTGACCGGCCCTTGCGAGCGGATTCGCATTCGCGACATGCATATTCGCGACCTGTCGAGCAACGGCGTCGGCCTGTTTGCCACGCGCGAGCAGCCGGCCCGCGACGTTTGGCTGTGCGACACGATCATCCAGAACTGCTGCAACCATTACGGCGATTACACCGCGCCGGCTGGCGAACCGCGCGGCCCCGAAAAAGGGAGCACGCGCCAAGATCAGGGCCTCGTCGCGTTCTATCACGCCCGCGATTTCGTCGTCCGCGGCTGTCGCTTCGAAGACTCGCGGTCCGACGGCACGCACTTCTTCCGCTGCACCAGCGGCCAATTCGTCGATAACAAGGTCTATCGGGCCAAAATGGGGGGCTACTTCCTCGAAAGCTGCGAGCAAGTTCTTGCGGCGAACAACGTGATCACCGACAACGGCTCCCGCGGCGTCACCATCGAGCGCGGCAGCATCCTCTGCACGCTGCAAGGCAACACCATCCAGGGCAGCGGCCGCGAAGGGCTCTGGATTCCCGACTGCCGCCAATGCACCGTCACCGGCAACCTCTTCATCAAAAACGGCCGCAAGCCCAACACCCCCAAACAAACCTGGAACGCCAACATCACGATCAACGAAGCCCCCGGTAGCGACAAATCCAACCAATGGGAACTCGGCTGCCGCGACTACCTCATCGCGCACAACACCATCGAAACCGACCCCTCCCAAACCGCCGCCATCCACATCACCAGCTCCGCTCGCCTCTCCAACATCATCATCAAAGACAACTTGCTCCTCGGCGAAAACCGCCGCATCCTCTTCACCAGCGACACCACGGCAGAAGTGCTTCTCACGGGCAACAACGATCAGCCGTAATGAAGAGGAGCCGTGCCCCGACTGGGCAGCCTTCTAGCTTGCGTGCCACGCCCACTTTTCGATTAAAATGTGAATGCTATGGCCCGGCCACAAAAGAAACGTGGATTTCGTCCGATCGTAGTCGATGGCATAAGTTATCGCTGGCGATGTGACAGCAATCGCAGGGCGGACGTTGAAATATACCTTGATGTCGATACCAGCGCGCGAGGTCAACGTCTCTGCGTGAATTTACAATGGGCAAACGATCAACCTCCACTTCAATTCGTAAGCGGCCGTCTTGTCACAGGCATCGTTCGTGCCGCTCTCGAAAGCGGGTGGCAACCTAACAACATCGGTGCCGACTTTATGGTGGACTGCATCGAACATGCTCCACTTGTACGAATCGCGATTCCACTGGGCAAACAGCCAAGTGGCAAGTCACTGAGATCCTCTTAGGCTACATAATCTTCGAGCACTTCAATCTTTCTAGTCCGAGTCGTTGCCCGTTGTGTCTCGACGCTTCATCACCCCCCGCCGATGAAAATACACCTGGCTCGCCGCCATCCGCATCGGCCGCGACGCCAGCATCAAATTGAAGAACCAATCGCTCTGAAAATAATCAAACAAAAGTCTTAGCAGACGCTTGGTGCGGAATTTGGGGTAGGTGGCGGCGAACCAGCGGTGGGGGTCTTCGCATTTGCCTTCGAGGAATTCGCCGATGGCGTGGCCGGCTGCCAGACCGTGCTTGAGGGCGGTGTGGATGCCGCCGGCGGTGACGGGGGAGACCATTCCGGCCGCATCGCCGACGATGAGGGCTCGCTCGGTTGTCACCGGCTGCACGACTCCGCCGCAAGGGATTACGCCGGCGCGGATTGATGCTGGCTCGCGGCCGCGAACGTCCAGCACGCCCGCGATTTTGTCGAGAAACTTTTCCATCACGCGCTTCATGGCATCAGGATCGTGAGCCAGGCGCCGAGCCAGGCCGATTTGCGTACAGCCGACGCCGGGGACCATCCAACCGATGTAGCCAGGGGCCAATTTGCGATCGAGAAAGCAATGCAGGCGGTCGTCAGCATAGGGTGGCACGTCTCTGAGGTACTCCGAAGGGCGTGCTGAAGCGGCGAGCTGCGCTGACGAGAATTCGTACTCCATGCCGAACAGGAATTTTTGATTTTGCCCCAGGGCCAACGCACGAGCCACTTGCGAATTGGGGCCATCAGCGCCGACCAGGTACCGCGTGTCCCCCACTCCCTCAATGCTGTAACCGCCGCGGATTTTCGTCGCTCCGGTAAATGACGCGCCGCACACGAGCTCAACCCCCGCCTGCTGCGCCGTGGCAGCCAGCCAACGCAGAACATTCGGCGTATCGGTTGCCAGAAAGTAGTAGCCGGGGGCCTCCAGATCGACAAACCGCATATTGGGCGCGTACAGGCGAACGCCCGGTATCTGCCGCACAAGGTTTGCGGGCAACGCATCTAAGAGAGCGATCTGATCGACCACTTCCTTCACGATAATACCCGTGGTGTGCAGCCGCTCACCCGGATCGAGCTTCCGTTCCAGCACTCGCACCCGCAGGCCGCGCCGCGCGAGCACCGTAGCGCACGCCAGCCCCGCGAAGCTTGCCCCGACGATCGTGCAATCGACGGCTGGGGAAGTGTTGGGGCTAGTCAAGACGAAGTCCAATCAATAAGCGCACTCCCTCCCTCTCCCTCTGGGAGAGGGCCGGGGTGAGGGTGTATGGAAAAAGCCTAAACCCTCAATGACCCCCGAAACGCCCTCGCGGCATAGTACGACTCGGCTCCGTTGTGATACATAAAGACCGTCTCGTAGCGACGATCGCAAAAAATCGCCCCGCCCAGCTTTCTGATCTCTGGGGGTGTGCTCACCCAACTCGACGTCTTGGTATCGAACTTGCCGATTTTTTGTAGCTCGCGATATTCCGTTTCCGTCAACAACTCGATCCCCATCGTAGCCGCCATTCCCACCGCGCTGTCTTTGGGCTTATGTTCCTTCCTCGCTTCCAGCGCTGCGCCGTCGTAACAGAGACTCCGGCGGCCACTGGGGCTCTCTGCTGCACAATCGACGAAAATAAATTCGCCTGTCTTTTTGTCCTGACCAACGACATCCGGCTCGCCGCCCGTTCGCTCCATTTCAAAGAGTGACCAAAGCTTCTCCGGCTGCGTTTCCAACTTGGCTTGCACCTTGGCCCACACAATTCCCTGGTGACGTTCCTGATTAGCCGCGAATCGCTCCCGCAATTTCAGCAGTAGTCGCTCTCGGCCGTCGGTGGACAAACCGGGTTTCGGCTGGCTGGTTGCGGCCGTTTTTTTGCTTTCGGATTTCGCTTTACTTTTGGCCATCATCCGTACCCCGCATCCATCCCAAAAAATTTTCGGATTTTTTTCCAAAAACCGCCAGAATTCCGTCCGGTTTTTCGTCCAAACTGCAATGTATATCAGGGAGGCTCCAGCCTTGCACATAGCACGACTTTCAACTCAATACCAGCCAATTGCCCGTTGCCTCCCCAACCCTAAACTTCTCCCCTAAACCCTAAACATTAGCGCCGGACTAAATGCACCAAAGAATTGCCCCAAAACAACTTACGACAAGTTAAGGCCCAAAAAATCATCCGTCCGCCTGGCCACAACGCCCTAAACTTCCTCAAGTCATAACTTGGAACCTTGAACACTGAACTTTGAACTGACTCCGCCCTAGACACCCTGCCGAAAAAGGGTGTAAGCTGTTAAGCTTCCACTAGTTGCATCACAAGCTGAACGTCGTTTCGGTTTCATTCCTCGTCGGAGGCCCAATGGTCAAGTTGATTGTGCGCGATAAAGAGAGCATTCAGGAAGCAGTTCGCCGCTTCCGCAAGCTGGTCGAACGCAGCGGCATCAAGAAAGAAATGCGCCGCCGCGAGTATTACGAGAAGCCCAGCGAAATTCGCCGCCGCGCCCGCCTGCGAGCCGAACGCCGCTCCCGCCGGCCCGTCATCAAGCCAGGTCTGTAAAGCAAGGCTTCAGGAGTCAGAATCAAATTCTGACCCCTGACTCCTGTTTTCTTAGCCGTTTGGCCGACTCAACTGGAAGATCGGCATTAAGAGCCCCAGCGCGATGCCGCCGACGATCACGCCCATGGCGCAGATCATGAGCGGCTCGATCATGCTGGTGGTGGCCTTCAGCGAGGTTTCAACCTCGCGGTCATAAAACGTGCTGACTTTGTTCAGCACGACATCGAGCTTGCCGGTTTCTTCGCCGGCACCGATCATTTGCACCAACGTGGACGGGAATAGACCGCGTTCGTCTTCGAGCGACTCGCTGATTCGCCGGCCCTGCGTCACCTGATCGAGCACGCGCAGCCACGCCTGCTCGTAGTACCAGTTCGACGAGACCTCGGCTGTCAGCCGGATCGCTTCGAGCACCGACACACCGCTCGCCACCATCGTGCCCAGTGTCCGCACGCTGCGGCTCAGCGTCACCTTGCGCGACATCGGCCCAATGACCGGCAGATTGATCTTCAGCCAATCCAAAATCTTGCGGCCCGGCTCGGTCTTGCGGCCAAACACAAATCCCAATACCGCGGCAATGATGCCAGCGATCCAAAACGGCCAGTAATTCAACAGGGCATTCGACGCCGTCATCATGAACACGGTTGCCGACGGTAGCTTGACCCCTTTGCGTGAAAACAGCGGCTCAAACTTCGGCAAAATGTACGTGAGCAGGAATATGGTAACGCCGACCGCAATGGCTGCCATCACCGAGGGGTAGGCCATCGCGGCGCGAATTTTCTGCCGCGTCTCAAGCTGACTGCGCAAGTAGTTCGAAACTGTTTCGAGCGTTTCGGCCATTGTGCCCGTTTGTTCGCTGGCCTTGATGAGCGACGTGAAGGTCTTATCGAAGTGCTGCGGATGGCGAGACAATGCCGCTGAAAAATCCTCTCCCGATTCGACGCCCCCTTTCAGGTCGAGCAACACGCGGCGCAGCGCTGGATTAGCCTCTTGCTGGGCAATGCTTGTCAGTCCAGCGGCCAGCGTAATTCCCGTATCGACCATTACGGCGAGTTGGCTGGTCGTGAAGATAATATCCGCCTGGCGGATGCGGGTGGGCATCAGGTCGAATCCGCCCGTTTCCTCCTGCAGATCGAAAACCGACAAACCTTCACGCTTCAGCCGCGTCATTGCCTCATCGCGATTCGCAACCTCCAGCGTTCCCTCGACCAATTCACCAAGTGGATCGTGGGCTTGATAGGCGAATGTCAGCATGGCTCATTACTTTCGAATTGCAAATTGCCAATCAAACGGCCGCTTCTGCCGCGGCCGCGACCAATTTTCGATCAAACATGTCGCCCACGTCGCCGCAAATCTGAATGACTTCTTCCAGGCTCGTCAGACCCTCGCGAACTTTGCGAAAGCCGTCGTGCCGGAGCGTGATCATGCCGTAGGTGGCGGCGATGCGCCGCAGTTCCGCCACGCTCTGACCCGCGACAATCGCATCGCGCAGCTCATCGTTGACGATCAGAAACTCATGCACGCCCAGCCGCCCGCTGTAGCCTGTGTTGCGGCACTTGCGACAGCCAACGCCTTTGTAATACTTTTCGATGCCCTGATTCATCCGTTCGATCGCCTTCCGTAGCGGCCTGGGCGGTTCATATTCCTGCCGACACTTCGCGCAAATCCGCCGTACCAGCCGCTGTGCGAGCACAACATTCAACGCGGCCCCGATCAAGTACGGCTCAACGCCCATGTTGATCAATCGCGTGATCGCGCTGGCCGAGTCGTTCGTGTGCAACGTGCTAAACACCAGGTGGCCGGTGAGGGCGGCTTGAATCGCGGTGCGGGCCGTTTCGTCATCGCGGATTTCGCCGACCATGATCACGTCGGGGTCTTGCCGCAACAGTGTTCGCAATGCCTTGCTAAACGTCAGCCCCACCCGCTCTTGCACTTGAAACTGGTTGATCAGCGGAATGTGATATTCGATGGGGTCTTCGACCGTGCAAACATTGTTCTCCATCGAGGCGATTTCGTTCAGCGCTGCATACAGCGTCGTCGATTTGCCGCTGCCGGTTGGACCCGTGACGAGCACGATCCCATTCGGCGATTGAATCGACGATTGCAGCGGTGTCAGAATGTCTTCCGCGAATCCCAGGTCGCGCAGATTCAGCGACACGCTGCGCGTATCGAGCACGCGAATCACCGTCTTCTCGCCGCGGCTGGCTGGAAACGTGCTCACGCGGAGGTCGATTTTGCGGCCATCCAGAAGCACATGCACGCGGCCGTCCTGCGGTAGCCGTCGCTCGCTAATGTCGAGCGAAGCCATGATTTTGATGCGGCTGGTGACCGCGCCGAGCAGGTTTAGCGGCACTTCCAGGGCTTTGTACAGCCGGCCGTCGATGCGGTTGCGAATTCGCAGGCAGCGATCGCCCGGCTCGATGTGAATATCGCTTGCGCCTTCTTTGACGGCGTTGTAGATGATGTAGTTGACGAGACGGATGACGGGCGACTGTCCAGCAAACTCCGCCATGTCGCCGATGTCGTCAACCGCCGTCTCGATCAGCGTCACTTCGGCCTGCGCGTTGTTCTCGATGATGTCGTCGATGACGAACGTCTTGCTGTCGGGCAGCGTCGTGATCATCCGCCGCAAGTCTTTGGACGACGTGGCGACGACATGCACATCCAGATTCGTCAGTGCCCGCAACTCATCGATCAAAAATAGGTTCGTCGGCTCGGTGACCGCGACGGTCAGCGAGTCACGGATCTTGAACAACGGAAAGACCAGGTTTTTCTCGATGTATTCCCGCGGCAGGCAATCGACGATTCTTGGATCGGCGATTCGCGGTTCCAACTTGGCGTACGGCACGCCATACACGGTTGCCAGGCATTCGGTCACCTGGTCTTCACCGCAAAAGCCGCGTTCGATCAGAATCTCGCCCAGCAGCTTTCCGCCGCCGGCGCGCTGTTCTGTCAGGCACGAGTTGAGCTGCTCAACTGTGACATAGCCACGCTCGATCAGCACATTGCCCAACCGCGGCGGTGCTGGCGAGTGAGTGTTCATGAGGAGGGTAGAGGGCAGGGGGCAGGGATCAGGAGTCAGGTTGGTATCAGGCAAAGCTCTTCACAGCATCAATCACCGTGTCGAAGACTTCGAGTTGCTGATCCAGTCGCGTGATCTCTAATATCTTGCGGTTGGCGGCGTTGCTGGTGGCGATTTTCAGGTCGCCGCTCAGCGCTCGCAGGGCCTCTTGAGCATTCAAGAGCGCCTCCAAGCCGCAAGATTCAATCGTTTCGCTCCCATCGAGATCCACAATGACATTGCTGCGTTCCTGCGAGGTCAAAAACCGCTCGAGCTGCACGGAGGTTTCCGCGCCCAATTCTTCGGGAGTATGCACCACCGCTACATCGCCAAAAATTTCTGTGGGAAGTTTCATGACGCTACTGCTTCTTCTTCGGCCAATACCATTTCGACCCGAGCGAACAACTCTCGCGGGCTGAAGGGCTTGCCCATCAATTCGCGAATGCCGTACTGCGACCGCAGTTCTTCCGAGGAGAGCTCAAAGCCTTTCGCGCTCAGCATGATGACTGGCAAGCCGGTTATTTCCGGCGTCTGCAAAATTCGTTCTGCCAGGCCCAACCCACTGAGGCGTGGCATTTGGCAATCGGTCACCACGATGTCGGGGCGCTGCTGGCAGATTTGCTCCCAGCCTTCTTGGCCGTCGCTGGCACAGACCACGTCGTAGCCCGCGCGCTTGAACTTGAATTCCGCCGCCCGCAGGATGTGCAGTTCGTCATCACAAAGCAAAATTCGTTTCACCATCGCACCCTCCCCGATCATTGGTCATTGACCATGACTCACGCATTCAGTTGCACCATCGCCGGCAGAACCACGCGGAATGTGCTGCCGCGGCCCAGTTCACTGGCTACCTCGATGTGTCCGCCGTGAACATCCTCGACAATATGCTTTACCAGTGACAAACCCAGGCCCGTTCCCTG
>JANNTN010000874.1:0-1348 GCA_031394445.1 Anatilimnocola sp. | reverse complement strand
ATCACGCGGATCGACTCCGGTTTGCTCGTGAAATAGCTCATCGTAGGTTTTGCGGTCGAAGGGAGGGGTGAAATCGATGACGGTTTCACCCCACGGGCGCTTGAAATTGCCGTCGATGGCGTTGATCGCGTCGGTGATGATCGCCTCGGTCAGATCCATCATCGAGCCATAATCGCCAAAGGCTTGATAAGCCTCCAGCATTGTGAACTCCGGATTGTGGCGCGGGCTGATGCCTTCGTTGCGATAAACACGACCGAGCTCGAACACGCGCTCCATGCCACCGACGAGAAGCCGCTTCAAATGCAATTCCAAGGCGATCCGCAAATAGAGTTGCAGGTCCAGCGTGTTGTGGTGCGTCTTAAACGGTCGCGCCGCCGCGCCACCGGCGATGGCGTGCAGCGTCGGACCTTCGATTTCGCAAAAATTGCGGGAGCTGAGTGTGTTGCGAATCGACTGGACGACCTTCGTGCGGTTTTTGAATCGCTCAACCACGCCATCGCCGTAACTCAAATCGAGATAGCGCATCCGTTGCCGCAGTTCCGCATCGGCAAGGCCCGCGTGTTTGTCGGGTGGCGGCGCGATGGATTTGGTCAGGAAGTGGAGCTTCTCGGCAAAAATCGTGAGTTCGCCCGTCTTCGTGTACGCGAGCTTGCCATCGACACCGATGATATCGCCGAGGTCAAAATTCTCGGCCAGGGCCCAGCTTTCGTCCCCGACTTGGGCTTTGCCTACGAGCAACTGGATGTTGCCGGACCAATCCTGGATGTTGATGAATTTTAGCTTTCCGGCATCGCGCGAGAGCATGATTCTGCCGGCGGCGCGCACAATGGGCCCGGACCACTCACCCTTACCTTGATCTTGCAGCCAGCCGCGAAAATCCAAATCGGGCTGTGCCTTACGATCGGGCGCAGCGACAGGGCCGCCGACCTCGCGAACGTAGCGAATTTCCTCCTGGCGAGCGCGAATTTCGCTGGCCAGCAGGCGATCGTCGAATCGACCGCCCCACGGATCGCAGCCGAGCGCCGCGATCTTCCGCATTTTTTCGCGTCGCGCGGCCTCCAGGCGGTTGATGTCTTCGCCGTCCGGCTGTGAGCTTGGATTAGGTTCTGGAGTCATGAATCGCAATGTAGTGGGTGGGGCCAAGCAGTCAACGGCCAACCGCTGACGCCGTGGAACCGGAGAAGCAATCCCGGTCGCATGCTACCACGCTAGTGCCCCAGTTCCCAATTGCTCTTCCATGAAAGCTGCAAAGTGCTTAGACCTGTGCTAGCTCATTCAGGAGGCGCAAGATGCCAGGGAAGGCAGCTAAGGTTTGGATTACGGAACGCCAGCAACCGATTCTCATCGA
>JANNTN010000843.1:0-4167 GCA_031394445.1 Anatilimnocola sp. | reverse complement strand
TGGCCGTTTTGGTCCCTGCACGGCGGCGCAGGAATTCTTGGGACATTGGTCGTGCTCGTGATGAGTTGGGAGACACTCAAAATCCCCAACACGCAAAGTGCCACGGGAATTCTCTACGCAGGAGTCATTCTGACGTTCATTGGTGAACTGACCTCGCAACTCTTATCAGCCGAATCACTGTATCCCGTTTGATACTGTATCCTGTTTGAAATGAATATCGTCTTTCGCTGCCCTCATTGCGACCAAACGAACCAGGTCGAATTTGGCCCTGAAACCAGCAATGTCGTCTGCCCCAGTTGCCAGCAAACGTGGCCTACTGCCGGTGTAGTACAGAATGAGACGCTGGCCCGCTGCCTCGTCTGCCCCAGTACCGAACTGTTCATCCGCAAAGATTTTTCGCAGTCGCTCGGCATCGTGATCGTCGTCGCCGGCATCATCGTCAGTTCGATCTTTTGGGCCTACTACATGCCGTACTGGACCTACGCGGTCCTGTTCGCCACGGCGCTCATTGATGTCGTGCTCTATTTCGCGGTGGGCAACCTGCTGCAATGTTACCGCTGCCAGGCTCAGTATCGGGGCGTGCCGGGCCTGGAAAATCATGCCGGCTTCGATCTGGAAACTCACGAAAAACACCGCCAGCAAAAAATCCGTCTGGCGGAGCAACGCCAAGCAGCCGGAACGAAATAGAGCGCATGCCCCAGCCACTTACTCGCGACAAAATCGCCTCGCTTTACCTCGACCAGCTTCCGTTTGCGCCCTACCCCGTGCAGGAAGAGGCCATGCTGACGTATTTCACCGCCGATCAGGGCTTGCTCGTTTGTGCCCCGACCGGCACGGGAAAAACCTTGATTGCCGAAGCGGCCCTGTTCGAGGCGCTGCACACCGGCACACGGGCCTATTACACGACGCCGCTGATCGCGCTGACCGAGCAGAAGCTGCAAGAGATGCAAGCCGCTGCCGTCCGCTGGGGATTCTCGCCAGACGACGTCGGCCTCGTCACCGGCAACCGGCGGGTGAATCCCGACGCACCGATCCTCGTCGTCGTCGCGGAAATTTTGTTCAACCGATTGCTGCACGGCCAGAGCGCGGAACGCGGAGCGGGGAACGCGGAGCAGGATGCAGATGGCCGTAATTCCGCACTCCGCACTCCGCACTCCGCACTGGATTTCTCCAACGTCTCCGCCGTCGTCATGGACGAATTCCACAACTTCGCCGATCCAGAGCGGGGAATCGTGTGGGAGTTGGCGCTGGGGCTGTTGCCGGCGCATGTGCGGCTAATGCTGCTGTCGGCGACCGTGGGCAATGCGTTCGATTTCAGGATGTGGCTGAAGCAGGCCCACAATCGCTCGATCGAACTGGTGCAAAGCACCGAGCGCAAGGTGCCGCTCGATTATCGCTGGGTCGGCGACATGCTGCTGTCCGAGCAACTGGAAAAAATGGCCGAAGGAGACGAGGTTTCTCGCTATACACCGGCCCTCGTGTTTTGCTTCAACCGCGAGGAATGCTGGAACATAGCCGAGTTGATGAAGGGAAAATCGCTGCTCGCCGACGGCCAGCAGAAGCGACTCGCCGATGAACTGGCCCGGCACGATTTCTCGCAAGGTGCCGGACCGAAGCTCAAAGCCATTCTGCAGCGCGGTGTCGGCGTGCATCACGCGGGCATTTTGCCGAAGTATCGCCGGATCGTCGAAGAGCTGTTTCAGCAGAAGCTGCTGGCGATTTGCGTCTGCACCGAGACGCTCGCGGCTGGCATCAATTTGCCGGCCCGCAGCGTCGTCCTGCCAACTCTGCTCAAAGGCAAGCCCGGCGAGATGAAGGTGATCGACCCCAGTTCGGCGCATCAGATTTTTGGCCGCGCGGGCCGGCCGCAGTTCGATAAACAGGGTTACATCTATGCCTTGGCACACGAGGACGACGTCAAGATTCTGCGAGCCAAGGAGAAACTCGAACAGATTCCCGAGGACACGAAAGACCTGGGGCTGATGCGGGCGCGTAAGGATTTGAAGCGCAAAATGCCGGCCCGGCGGAGCACCGAGCAATATTGGACCGAGCAGCAGTGGGACAAGTTGCGGACCGCGCCGCCGCTAAAGCTTGCCAGCCGGGGAACGATTCCTTGGCGACTCTTGGCCCACATGCTCGACGCCTCGCCAGAGGTCGAACCGATTCGCCGTCTGGTCAGCAAGCGACTCATGGACAGTGGCAACCTCTTTGGCGCTCAAAAACAGCTCGATCAGATGCTGATGACGCTGTGGGCGGCTGGGTATGTGAAGCTGGAACCGGAGCCGCCGCCGCGCGGGGCGGAAGAAGCGGAGAGTGGGGGAGTGGTAGAGAGGGAGAAGGCGGAACCGGCGAAAAAACTGCTGCTCGATGTTACCATTCGCAAGCCCGATGCTCCCCCTCGCCCCCTCTCCCCCTCGCCCCCTCCTATCTCCTCCTACCAGGCCAAATTCGCCCATCCGACACCCGACCTTAAAAAGCTCCTCAAACTACGCGGCATCAACCCGTTGTATGGAATCTATTTGGTGAACCAGCTTGGCATTGCCAGCCGGGAGGAGCGGATTCAGGCGTTCGAGAGCGTGTTGGAAATGCCCGGTTCGGTGGCCAAGCATGTGCGCGTGCCCAAATATGAAGAGATGCCCCCCGGGCCGCTCGCAACGACGCGGCTCGACATCGAGCTATTGCAAATGGGCCTTGCCACGCCGGAGCAACTCGGCGCAAAACCGCCACGCGGCGAGGACGACGAGCCGCGCGGCCGCGAAATGTTCGAAGAGAAAGTCTGGCCGCTGACACTGGGCGAAAAACTCCGCCTCTTGTTCGACGCGACCTTCCCGAATGTTCATTCCTTATTCACCACTTCGGTGTGGTCCGCGGGCGAAGTGCTGGAATTCGGCGGTAATTTCAACAGCTACATCACCAGCCGAGGATTGCAGAAGCAGGAAGGCGTGATCTTCCGCCATCTGCTACGGCTGATCCTGCTCGTTAAGGAATTTCAACAGTTCACGCCGCCCGATTGTTCAGCAGATGAATGGCTGACCGAGCTACGCGACATTTCCGATCGACTCGCCGACTGCTGCCGCCGCGTCGATCCGCTCAGCACGGATAAGGTGCTGGAGGAAGCGGAGAAGGATGAATTTGGGCCGCAGCCGTAAAAACGGTTGGCTACTGCACGTGATTCGCTTCCATGTAAGAGGAGGGGTCAGACCTTGGGCTGCCCCAGGCTATTGCGAACCGCCCGGCGGATTATTTTGCAATTAGCGACTGCTTGTTTTGCCAATTCGCGGGTAGCCGACTCGCCGGGATAGCGAAAGATGACGGCGTAACTGCTCAGTTTTTCTAGACGTGGCCGCAAGACTTCCCACAATGGTTCGAAAGGCGAGACCAAGTCCAGCAACTCAACCAGATCGTGTGTGCGAGGTACAGCCTGCCTCGCCTCGGCCAAACGGGCCTTCAGGTATTTCTCCGAGCATTGTTGCGAAAAGAAACAAGCAGCGTCGTAGTTCGGTCGCTTTCGCGCGCGGTATTCGCGACCGGCACTGATAAAGTCGGCTTCCGCTTTATCAACCCACTCACGCGTGTACCGCCGCATGCAAGACCTGGCCCTTATCGAGGATTTCCTCAATGAAACTGTCGCCAATCTTAATTCTCTCGCGAATCTTCGCTGGAGATCGGACAATCAAGTCGAGTGGAAAGCCTGCGCGAACAGTTTGGCGGATTCGAGAGGCCTGCTCAGCACTGTGGCCGCGATGGCGCATGATCACTAGCAAGTCCACATCCGAGTCAGAGTTCGGCGTTCCGTAGGCATAGGAGCCGAAAAGGATCACGCGCTCGGGTTGGAAGTTCCTAACAACCTCGTTGACGAAGGCCTGGATTTTGTCGCGTGGGATCATGCTGTGGTCCTCGATCACGATGATAACATTTCCCATCGTGACTTGCGTACCTACGATTGTACCCAGAGGGCTACTGCACCCGATCCGCTTCCATGTGATACCAGACGTTGTTCAGGCCGAGCGATTGAATGGGGCGATCGGCCAACAGGAACGTGCCGGTGAGCTTGAGCCGGCGAGGAGAATAAGCGACGCGGTCTTTGCCCTCGGGACTGAAGATTTCGATCATGTCGGTGGGCTTGGGTTGGCCGCCGAAGCAGCAGGTGCCCATGTCGGGCACCAG
>JANNTN010000798.1:0-2466 GCA_031394445.1 Anatilimnocola sp. | reverse complement strand
AAAGGGGCAAAGCATGGACAGGACACGCAAAGCAGATCGGGACAGCCACGAGGCAACCCTCCAATACAGAACCAAAAACGAGGCCCTGGACGAAGCTGAACTGATCGAAGAAAAGCTGACTCAATTGCAGGCGACCATCGCACAGTTGGAACAAATGCCTGAGGGAATCGCCGAACTCCAACGCCGGACTACTCTCTACGGCGAGTGCAAGCGACTGTCGGATGAAACCTCGGCCCAGTTCTGCGACAAGCTTCGTATTTGGCTCGAAAGGGACTTGCCGCAGACAAAATCGCCGCTGCATCCTCCGAGACAGACTGGCGACCATTTAATCTCGTGAGGAAGTTACGCTGACCCGCCACAAAAAGACCCTACCCTCGAACACCAGGACAGGGCATTGGCTACATTGCCGGTCGCCGCATCGACGACCTGACATCGAATGGGAGTCGCACCATATTTCTGCGAATACAATGAGTTTGCCCACCCGATTGATAACAGAAAAGCGACGCTGATCTTTACAACACCACTCATGTTCATGGTCACCGTGCTCCGATTTCGGGTTCGCCGCACACCGCATCGTATGGAGTGGAAAGTCCGCAAGCCACCTGGCATGCTCACTTGCAATTGGCACTCTTGTGCCATTAACGTGTCGGTCGGAGGGTAACCACCATGCGAACCGTTTTTCGCGCGATTTGGCCGGCGTTGTGCTTCCTAGTGATGTTGGGAGCGCGGCCGGGCCTGGGTCACGATCCCACTGCGCAGCGATTTCAGCGCGAGCGCGCCGTTGCACTGACTCAGCTCCAACAGAATTCCGAGCGAGCGCCACTTGGCGACGCGAGCACATTGTCGTGCAGGCTGACGGTCGAGCTAAAACTAGAGGAACGCCCGCAGCCGGTCGCTGGTCTGGTAAGAGTCACCAACCTCGTCAGTGGCAAGGTGATTTCGTTCGCGGACGAGATCCATCGCGACAAAGCCTGGTACGCGCTGTCACCCCGCACAGCGCTAGTCGTGCCGCGAACGAGGCTCAAGGTAGAAGCGTTTCACGGGATTGAGACCGGGCTGGTCACGCGCGAAGTCGATCTGACGGGGAAGGACAAGGAGACGCTTTCCCTGCCTTTGAAGCGGTTCTACAGTGCGGCGGCGAGGGGTCTGCAGGCAGGGAACACACACTTGCATCTGATGAAGCTGACGCACGCAGAGATGGATCGCTATCTCCGCCTGGTGCCGCAAGCGGATGGACTCGACCTGGTGTTCGTGTCGCTCCTGCGGCGGATTCCTGACGAGCGGGATTACATCACCAACACGCTCACTGCTGGCGACCTGGGCCGCCTCTCGCAGGACGGTGTCCTGTTCGGCAACGGTCAGGAGCACCGTCACAACTTTGGTCCGGGCGGCGAGGGCTTCGGACACGTCATGCTGCTCAACATCTTGAAGCAGATTGAGCCGGTGAGTATCGGCCCGGGAATCATGAAGGAAGGGACAGACGGGATCGCGCTAGAGCGCGGCATCAAGATTGCTCGGCAAGATGGCGCGACGGTGATCTGGTGCCACAACACGTTCGGCCACGAAGACATTCCCAACTGGGTCGCCGGCCTCGTGCACGCCCAGAACATCTTTGATGGCGGCGACCACGGCACTTACGAGGACACGTTTTACCGCTATCTCAACGTCGGCATGAAGGTGCCGTTCTCCACGGGGACCGACTGGTTCATCTATGATTTTTCGCGCGTCTATGTGCCGGTCTCTGGGGAGCTGACGAGTAAGAAGTGGCTGGCGGAATTAGCCGCAGGTAAGTCGGTCATCACTAACGGCACGTTTCTGGAATTCACTGTCAACGGCAAACACGTTGGCGAAACGATTCCCGCTGCCAGGGGCAACGAACTACGAATCGCCGGCAAGGCGATTGGACGAAACGACTTTAGTCAGGTCGAGCTGATTCACAACGGCCGCGTCATTCAGTCGGTCGCTGCCCGGCCGAACGATGGCCAGTTTGCTGCCGATCTGGAATTCAAGTTGCCGGTGAGCGAGCCGGGCTGGATTGCGCTGCGAATTCCGCCGACTGCCGGCCAGAATGAGTTTGGCAAGCCGCTCTTTGCCCACACCAGTCCGATTTACTTTACGGTCAACAACCGGAGCATTTTCCAGGCAGAGGTCGCTCGGGGCCTGCTGTCGGAAATAGAGGCCAGCCAGAAGCTAATCAAAGGCAAGGGGACATTTTCTGGAGCAGCAGAAAGGGAAGCGGTGCTGCAAGTCTATCGCAACTCAACCGCGCTTCTGCAAAAGCAGATCGATGCCAACCCATAGCCACCAAGCCGGCACTGAGCGCAATCACGGACGGCATGCTCTTGTGTCAGAAATGGTTCTCACAACTACCAACCAAACGACCGCCGCAGCGATTTCCAGCAGTTTTCAATTCCCGAACTGCCATCTCGGAACTCCAATCGCCGAGTACTCATTCGCACGGCATGT
>JANNTN010000760.1:0-8684 GCA_031394445.1 Anatilimnocola sp. | reverse complement strand
TGGCCCGGTTTTTCGCGCAGATTGCAATGGAGATATAGGGGGAGGCGCATGCCGCGCACCCCATTTACCTCTACCCTCATTCCAAAAACACTCAACCCTCAACATGAGCGCCAACGTGAGGCTTCAACACCTGCCCAAACCCTCAACTTCCCCCGAAAACCTAAACATTAGCGCCGCCCTCAATTCGACAACCTCCAACAGCCAAAGGACTTACATCAAAAACCTCAACACAAAAACTCCCGGCCCTCCCCCTCACCCTTCCCCTCAACATGAGAGGTCAGGCTTTCGGCAACACTTGGGGCGCGTTCGCTTGACCAGGCAGGCGGTGGGGGGCAAACTACGAGCTACCCCTCCCCGATTTGTCCCGCCACAATCTCCGTCTGCTCGTTTCTGAGGTGTGCTGATGTCGTCCTGTTCTGGGAAGTTGACGCGCTCGTATTGCGCACTTGTTGCCTTGCTCGCCCTTTCTAGCCTGGTTCACGCTGAAAACTGGCCGCAGTGGCGCGGAGCCAAGTTAGATGGAATTAGCGGTGAAACGAATGTGCCGACCCACTGGAGCAAGACGGAGAACATCGCGTGGCGGCTGCCGCTGCCGGGGCCGGCCGGCTCAACGCCGGCCGTGTGGGACGATCGGATTTATATGACGAGCGTGGCGGGCGCGGCCAAAGAGGATCTCTCCGTGCTTTGTGTCAGTACGGATGGCAAGCTGCTGTGGCAAGAGAAGGTGGCCAGTGGCAGCAAAGATGTGCGCAGCGACGAGGGAAATTATGCCTCGCCTTCCCCCTCGACGGACGGTCAGCACGTCTGGGCGTTTTTTGGCACGGGAGATCTGGCCTGTTTCACCAAGGAGGGGAAGCGCGTCTGGAAGTTCAATGTGGAAGAACGCTATGAAAAACTGCATCTGCAGTTTGGCATGGCCAGTACGCCCGTTTTGGACAAGGGACGGCTGTACCTCCAATTGATCCACGGCGAGATGCGGGCCAAGGAGCCGGGAACGGGGCGGGTCGTTTGTCTTGATGCTGCAACAGGCAGCGAAATTTGGACCGCCGCGCGGCCCAGCGATGGGACATTTGAGAACAAGCACTCGTATGCCTCCCCCGTACTCTACCGCGACAGCGAGCGCGAGTTTTTGCTGACTCACGGCAATGATTACATCGTCGCCCACGATTTGACGGATGGACACGAACTGTGGCGCTGCGGCGATCTGAACCCCAAGGGGAATTACATGCCGACATTGCGGTTCGTGGCATCCCCCGTCGCCGTGCCCGGTTTTATTGTGGTACCAACCGCCAAGAACTATGGCGTCGTCTGCCTGAAGCCCACGGGCAGTGGCGATGTGACCGATAAGCCCGAGTTTAGCCACTGGCGGTGGACGAATAATACGCCCGATGTGCCATCCCCTCTGGTCGTCGGCGAATTCATCTATTTTTGCCGCGAGAACGGCAATCTCATTTGTGCCGATGCCAAAACGGGCAAGGAAATCTATACGCAGCCGACCACTCGCGACCGGCATCGGGCATCGCCCGTGTTTGCCGACGGCAACATTTACCTGACGGCCCGTAACGGAACAGTCACCGTCGTGAAGGCTGGGCCAAAATTTGAAGTGCTTTCCAAGAACGAGATTGGCGAGCCCACATCGGCCTCACCCGTCGTTGCCAACGGCCGGATTTACCTGCGCACGTTCGACGCTCTGTATGCAATTGGCAAATAGATCGGCAAACTATTGATGTCCGGAAACTTCAGCTTGGCTTGAACTCCAGGCCGTTCAGTGTGCTGCTGCCGGTGTTGAACTTGTCGGTTTCGATCCCCAGCCGCTGGAGCATGCTGACGTAGAGATTGCAGAGCGGCGGCGGGTTCTGCGGATCGAACGCGAGGTGGTTGCCGTGCCTGAAGCCGCCCCCCGCGACGAGGACAGGCAGGTTTTTGTTCGAGTGGCTACTGGCGTCTCCCAGATTGCTCCCGAGATAGACCGTCGTCCGGTCGAGCAAGGTTTCGCCTTGCTCCTGCGATTGTTTCAGCTTGGCCACAAGCTCGCCGAGCACCTTCATACATTCGACTTCGATGAGCTGGAGCTGCGCCAGCTTGCCTGGATCTTTGCCGTGATGGGACAGGTCGTGATGCCCCTGGTTTACGCCCGGAATGGGCGGAGCACTCGTCGCGCCGGCCAGCATGATCGTGATCAGGCGGGTTGAATCGGTTTGGACAGCTAGATGCGCAAGGTCGAACAGCAGCCGCGTTCGGCCGATCAGGTCGCTCCGATTGGAAATATCTTGGGGAGGCTCGACATTCACCTTCGGCTTGGGTGTCTTTACCCATTTCTCATCGGTGACGAGGCGCTGTTCGAGCTCGCGGACGCTGCTGAGATATTCCTCGAGCTTTTCCCGATCGTCGGTGCCGAGTTTGGACCGGAGCGACCTGGCCTGATCACGAACGTCGTCGAGGATGCTGCGACCCTCTTCGAGGTTCTGCAGTTGGGCTCGAACTTCGTTCTCCTGTCCCTCGAGAAACATTTCGGCGAATAACCGCGATGGCGAATTGTGCGCCGGTACGCGCGCGCCGGTCCGGGTCCACGACAAGCCCAGCCCTTCCCCCGAGAGGGCCAGGCTGGGAAATCGCGTTTTAGCGCTGATCTGCTCGGCCGCGAACTGATCGACCGAGATGCCGTTGCGGATGGCAGGTTGGCCTGCTCCTGGGATGCCGGTCAGAAAGCCGTCGATCGCCTGATGGCCACCGCTAATTCCCGCCAGCCCGGAGATGACCGTGAAATCGTCGCGGTACTCGTTCAGCAGTTCCAAGTACGGGGATAGCTCGTAGCTTTTGCCCGTCGCCGTAGGAAAGAAATTTCCAGGGTAGAGGCCCAGCGGCGCACAGATACAGATCAACCGTCGCGGCGGATCGGCGGCATCGGCACCGCGGGCCGTGGTCGGGGCAAATGCGTCGAGCCACGGAAGCGCGAGCGAGACGCCGGCGGCACGGAGAATTTGACGGCGGGAAATTCGCATGGCAAATGCCTCACTTGTTCTGAAACACTTCGCTTTGCACCACTTCCTGCACGAGCGAGCGGAAACCGTAGTTCTTACCTCGGACGGACTCCAAGATCGACTCGATATGCGGCCGGTCGGCGATTGTGGGCGGCGTGCCGGTCGCGTAGGTCAGCAGCTTTTCGGCCAGAGCGCGGGCCAGTTGATCTTTATCGGACAGCAGCAGATTCTTGTATTCTTCAACGGTTTGAAATTGCCGGCCATCGGGCAAAACGTCGCCGGCGTCCACGGCTGGACCGTTCTTATAACGCATCCGCTTCCCATTCACCGTGACTGGCTCTCCACTGCCGATGCTGCGGTAATGTTCCCGCCAGCCGCCGATAACGTCGAAATTTTCCAGCGCGAATCCGGGTGGATCGATCGACACGTGGCACACCGCGCAGGATTCCACTTGTCGGTGCTTGGCCAGTTGATTGCGAATTGTCGTCGCGCCGCGGATGTCGGGCTCAACGGCTTCCACGTTAGCGGGAGGCCGGGGAGGCGGAGTACCCAGGATGCGATCGAGAACCCAGGCCCCGCGTACGATCGGCGAGGTGGTCGTGCCGTTGGCCGTCACCTTCATGATGGCAGCCATTGTCATCACCCCACCGCGGTGACTGCTGGTTGGCAGCGAGATCTTGCGGAACTCAAGTCCTTCAATCCCTGGAATGCCGTAATGAGTTGCCAGACGGCTGTTGATGATGCTGAAATCGGAGGAGACGAAATTCGTCAGGCTCATGTCGTCCCGCAGCACTTCCGCGAAGAACAGGTACACCTCTTTGAGCATGGCTGAGCGGAGTATGTCGTCGTACTCCGGGTAAAGCTGCCGGTCAGGAAGCGTCGCGTCGATGTTGCGGAGCCCCAACCACTGGCCGGCGAAGTTTTCAGTGAACGCCTTGGCCTTGGGATCGCGTAGCATTCGCTCGACCTGCTCGCGCAGCGTCTGGGGTTGGCTCAGTTTTTCCCGCTCGGCCAAACGGATCAGCTCTTCGTCGGGCATCGAGCTCCAGAGGAAATAGGACAGACGGCTGGCCAGGGAGAATTCATCGAGGGCCGCCGGCAGCTTCGTATTGTCCGGCAAGCCCGAATTGTCTGCGCGACGAATGTTCTCGCGAAGAAAGAGAAAATCCGGGGAAACGAGCACTGATTTGAGGCCGACGCGCAGCGCCCGTTCGAACGAGTATCCTTCGTTCAACTTGGTTTGCACGCGATCCAGAAACGGTTTGACATCCTCGTTCGTTACAGTCCGCCGGAAGGCCCGCCGCGTGAACTTGCGGAGGATCGCTTCGGCATCGGCCACAGGCTGCTGCGAGACGACCTCGCGGCGGTTTGAATTGTCGGGAGCCGGCGTCTGCGGCATGTTTCCGAACAGCAAGCGATAACTGGGGGGTGGCCAGGAATCGAGTAGCGGCCCTTCGATTTCGACCCACTGGAAGACCACGCCCGGCCCTTTGTAATTCTCCACATCACTGCGCTGGAGGGTGTTCGCCCGCACTTCCGTGTCCACGAGAATCCGGATGTTTTTCCCCACTTCCAACTGTTCGACGAACTCGATGACAGTCGGCTCGCCCGGGGGAACCTCAAAATGACCGATCAGATACGGCGGATCGCCGAGGTTGCTGTTCCCGCCGTTCACGTGAAACATGACGGGCTTTTCGCTTTGATACGCATACGCGGAGATGCGGAAACGATACTGGCCCCGGTCGCGCGTGAGAAACGACCAGAGGACGGTCTGGATATTCGACGCGAGATCGGAGGCAAAAATCGCCACGCCCTCGTCCAACTCGCGGGAAACTCCCTGCCGCCGCGTGGCAGCCTTCATGTCGAAGCGCCGATTGACGTGTGTAGGACGCGGACCGCCGGCGACGGCCGCATCCAGCACTCGATTTGCCGCTGCCAGGTAACCATTCAATTGATACGACGACATGTGCAGCGTCTCGGTGCTCGTATCGAAGCCGCCGACGACCGTATCGTCGGGGAGCAAGTCCTTCAATTCCAGTTCAACACCAAGCAAGTCGCGCACCGTGTTCTGGTACTCGGCCTGGTTCAGTCGTCGCATGACCGCGCGTCCCTGAGCGGCGTTCCGCACAATCTCCGTAGCCGCGACCCGGCCCTCGATCCAGTCGATCAGGGCCTTCGCCTCATTGGCGCTAGGACGGGGCTTTCCTTTCGGAGGCATCGTCCCCGTCTTGAGTTGTTCGACGACCTTCAGCCACTTCTCGCGGTTCGCTTTGTCCGCAAAATCCTGCGAGAGGCTCTCGACTCGAAAATCTCCCTTGGGTTTCAGGGCGGCGTGACAGGTGTGACAGTATTGTTCGAAAAATTTCCGGCTCGGGTCGTCCGTCGGCTTGTTATCCTCGCCGAATGCCCGCGTCGCGGTTCCGATCAGTCCCATGCCGCTGCCGACGACGATCCCCACGAACAACATCGCGAAAACCCGGCACATCGGAATCGGTGACATTAGCTCTACAGTCATATTCCTGCGTTGCCCTTACGTCCCTGGCAAAGTAACTGGTTCGGCACTACCGTTTCAGCCCTTCAGGCAACTCCGTGAGTCGCTCCATTTCGATGATCTCGCTGAAGTACCACGGCTTCCCAGTGCTCTTTTTATACCCGATGCACTTCGCGGGGTATTTCACGCCGTCGTGTTCCTTCCAATCGCTGAATCGGTGAGTGTCCGCGCGCCAGTCGATTCGGACCAGGCGGCGTTCAGCCTTGTCAAAGTATAAGTCCATCGGTGGAGTGATCGTTTCGCTCACCCGCAATCCGAACAGGGGCTGATCCGCTTCGATGATCTCCGGTATCGCTTCCACTTTGGACTTCGGATCGGTCACTGCCCCCAGCGTCCAGGCCCAGACCAGAAAAGTTGCCGGCTATTTCTCGTCCTGGACCCGCTCCTTCTTCCCCAACCACCAGAACTTGGGCGGCTCCAGCACCGAGACCCTCTCGTTGCTCTTCTTGTCCGGGTCGGAGCTAATGTTGAGCTTTTCGCGGATTCTGAACAGCCTCAGCAACTTGTCCTCGCCACCTGCGGCCTTGACGACTTTTTCCACGAGCGTTTTTGACTCAGGCTCAGCCGAGTCCGCTAACGAAGCCAAGAGAGACATGCAACCAAAAGCGAGTAAGGCAAGCAAACGCATTTATTTCTCCACAGGGATGACGGCCGCCGAAAGTACAAAACTGAGTATCCGCCGATTTGCGACGGCTTACCGCTGCCGATACTGCTTGGCAAGCGTTGTTAAGGTGGGTCAAGCAAATGTGCGTATGCAACGTGCTTGTTGCTTATCGGTTGTATAGGATGGACGCGACACGGGCAAATCATGGTGAGATTTCTACAATTCGCTGCTGGCTTGGCTGGACTTGCCATTGCCCTTCGCGCTGGTGCGGTCGTGGTCGCGGCTGAGCCGTTGCCAGCCGAGCAGGTCGCCTTCTTCGAGCAAAAGGTGCGGCCGATTCTGGTGCAGCATTGCTATGAGTGTCACAGCGGACAAGCCAAGCAAGTCAAAGGAGGGTTCCTGCTCGATTCGCCGGGCGGATTGGCCAAGGGGGGCGATTCCGGTGAGCCGGCGATTCGACCGGGGAAACCCGACGAAAGCCTGCTCATCCGTGCGGTGCGCCATGCCGAAGCGGGACTGGAAATGCCTCCCGCGAAACCCAAGCTGGCGGAATCGGCGATTGCCGATCTGGCAACCTGGATCAAGCTGGGAGCGCCCGATCCGCGAGGCGAGACCGCAGTGGAAGTGAAGCGGGCTGATAAAACGTGGTGGTCACTGCAGCCGCTACGTGTGGCTCTGCCGCCGAACGCCGAGGGGATGCCGGCGGCATGGTCGGCAAACCCAATCGACCGTTATGTGTTGGCGGCCTTGCAAGAAAAAAAACTAACGCCAAATCCGCCCGCTGACCGGCGAGTTCTGATCCGCCGGCTGTCGTACGATTTGACTGGGCTGCCACCGACCGCCGAGGAGGTTGAATCGTTTCTTAACGACCGAAGTCCGCGGGCCTATGACCAACTCGTCGATCGACTGCTGGAATCCCCTCACTACGGCGAGCGGTGGGGGCGACATTGGCTGGACGTGGTGCGGTTTGGCGAAAGCAACGGATTTGAGCGCAACTTTCTCATCGAAAACGCCTGGCCATTCCGTGACTACGTGATCCGGTCGTTAAACACCGACAAGCCGTTCGATCAGTTCATCGTGGAGCATCTGGCAGGCGATGTGGTGGGACCAGACCAACCGGAAGTGGAGGTTGGCGTCGCGTTTTTAACGCTCGGGCCGTATGACGACGTGGGGAACCAGGACGCGGTGGCGGCGGCTAACATTCGCGCGGCAACTACTGATGACATGGTCGCCGCCACCGGATCGGCCTTTCTCGGTCTCACAATTAACTGCGCTCGCTGCCATCATCACAAGTTCGATCCAGTGCCCACCGAAGACTATTACCGGATCAAGGCGGCGTTGGACGGTGTTTCGCATGCGGCGCGACCCTTAGCGACGAAAGAGATGCGAAGCAATCATCAAACAGCCGTGCGTCCGCTGAACGAGGAAAAGAAACGACTGACCGAAGAGCGAGAGCAGATCGAAACAGCCGTTTTGGCTCGCGGAGAAGAAGCTAATCCAGCCCCAACTCCTCGCCCCGCCACCAGTGCTTATCGCACCGAGGAGACGTTTGCTCCACAAGGGGCTCGTTTCGTGCGACTCACGATGCTGGCCCACTCGAACAATGCGAAATCCGCGGTCGATGCCCGCCTGGATGAATTCGAGGTCTGGACGCCGGGAGCTGAGGCGCGGAATGTCGCCCTGGCGGCCAATGGCGGACGCGCAGTCGGCTCTACGGGGCGTCAGTCGAAGGATTTCGTCGAAGCTTATGGCGTGGAACTGGTCAATGACGGCAAATATGGCGCGCGATGGTTCGTCGGGAACCCAGCCGTGCTGACGATCGAGTTGGCAAATCTCGAGACGATCGACCGAGTCGTATTCTCTCACGATCGCACGGCCATGACCGATGCACCGGTTCCCGGACTAGGGCCAGCACTCGTTGAATATGAAATTCATCTTTCCAATGATGGCGAGCAATGGACCAAGGTGGCTGATTCGTTCGATCGTCAGCCATTCAATCCCCCAATCGCCCGCGAACGACGACTGCGGCAATTCACCGAGCCGGCTGAGCGCGAGAAAACGCAAGAGCTTAATCGGCAACTGGCTGCAATCGAGGCGCGGCTGCGAAAGATTCCTCCCCTTCCGGTGGTCTGGGCCGGCAAGTTTATTCAGCCGCAGCAGCCGACCACGGTGTTTCGCGGTGGTGATCCGACGAAGCCGGGGGACGAAGTGCATCCGGCCAGTCTGAGCGTGCTCGATCAGGTTTGCCCACCTTATGAGCTGGCTCTCGACGCACCTGAAGGAGAGCGGAGATTGGCGCTGGCGCGGTGGATCGCCAGCGACGACAATCCGCTGACAGCCCGCGTGCTGGCCAATCGCATCTGGCAATATCACTTCGGTACCGGAATTGTCGATACGCCGAGCGATTTTGGTTTTTTGGGAGGTCGGCCGTCACATCCGGAACTGCTCGACTGGCTCGCTCGATCATAGCGCGAATAGTCCGCCGAGTTACTTCCGCTTGCATCCGGATCTCGTTGGCAACGCGCAAGATTTTTCCAATCATTGCGCC
>JANNTN010000732.1:0-11311 GCA_031394445.1 Anatilimnocola sp. | reverse complement strand
AGATCAATCGACGTTCGGTTCAACTCGAATCCGGCGGCCGGGTCTTCACACTCGAACTCAGCTCGCCTGAACTGGCCCACGGTGACGAATTTCAAACTGCAAACGTAAAGTGATCTGACACTGCCTGGCAGGTCAAGGACGACCCATGCAAACCCGGCTGCGAGTGATGCTGTTGGCCGCCTGCGCGGCGCTGGGAGTGGCCGCGGCGCTGGCGCTGGCCGTGGCAACTCCGCAATCGAACGGCGTGGAAGAAGCTGCTGCGCCTGCGCAGGCCAAGTTCGCGGCGCGATTGAAGCTGGAGCCTCCCCCGCCGCAGATGATGCCAGCGCCGGATGCTGCGCAGCCAGTGCCCGAGGTGATTCCGGAGCCGGTAGTCGCCCCGTATCGCGATCGCGTGGCACGCCAGGTTGGGCAAATTGAAGAATCGCTGCACGAGCTGGAAGAATCGTCGCATCGACGAGAGCGGTCGATGTTGCGGGCTATCGCTGCGATGCAAGAACGGATTGAGGACACCCCGCGACAGACTGTGCCGACGAATGCTCAACCGGCGGAAGTTGAGCCCTCTCCCACCGTGCCCGAAGTGAGTGCTGAGCCAAGTGCCGCGCCAACGCCGGAATCCAAGGCTGATGTGCGCCGCGCCGAGGGGGATGAAAACCTCACAATCAACATTCAAAACACCGACATTCGCGCGGTACTGGAAATGATTAGTCGAGAAACAGGCCTGAACATTATTGCGAGCCGCAAGGTTACTGGGAGCGTAACGGCCAATTTGAACAACGTCGATCTGGAGACGGCGCTAGCGGCGATTTTGAAATCGACGGGTTTTGCCGCGGCCCGGGAAGGCAACATTCTGTATATCGGCGAGCCGGGCGATCTGCAGCTCATGAACCAATCGCAGGACCGGGTCAACACGCGCATTTATCGGCCGAATTACGTCAAAGCGGCCGATTTGCAGGCGTTATTTACGCCGCTGATCTCGACCGATGGAAAAATCACGGTCAGCTCGCCGGCGATGATCGATATTCCCGCCGATCAGAACAAAACGGGGGGCAATGGGTTTGCCGGAATCGACACGGTGATCGTTCGCGACTATGAAACGATCCTCATTCAACTCGACGAGATTTTTGCCGAGGTTGATACCAAGCCGAAGCAGGTCGCCATTGAGGCGATGATTCTCAGTGTGCAGTTGAGCGACTCTTTTAAGTTCGGGGTCAACTTTACCGGGCTGCGCGACAGCAACAACGCGATGCTGGTGAGCGGCACGCCGCCGTCGGGCCTGGGCGGCGTGAGCGTGACGGATGGTGGCCTGCATTTTGGGTTTCTCGATGCCAGCGTAGGGCTCTTTATCGATTGCCTGGAAAAAATCGGCGATACCAATGTCATCGCGTCTCCACGGCTGACCTGTCTTAATAAGCAGCGGGCGGAAATTCAAATCGGTCAAGAGCTGGGATACGTCAGCACGACGGTGACCGAAAGCGCCTCCACGCAGACGATCAATTTTTTGTCAGTCGGCACGCTGTTGCGCATCCGGCCATACATTGGCAGCGACGGGTTGATTCGACTAGAAGTTCACCCGGAACTTTCGACGGGCAGCGTCGAGGTGCAGCAAGGACTTTCGCTACCGCAAAAGTCGGTGACGCAAGTCACGACGAATGTGCTTTGCCCCGATGGCTGCACTGTCGTCATCGGCGGCCTGATTCGTGAAGACCTAACCACCAACACCAATCAACTGCCGTACTTCGGCGATTTGCCTTATGTCGGCTGGCTCTTTCGCCAGAAAAACCAAGGCATCGACCGCAACGAAATCATCGTCCTGATCACGCCGCGGATCGTTTCCGAGCCGTTCATGTGCAAGGAAGGGATGAAATACGGCAACGACTTCACGCAGCGTCAGTCGGTCTATTTCGACAAGATGAGCCCGCTCGGCAAGCGGAGCCTGGCTCTGCATCATTTGCGGCTGGCCCGCGCAGCATACAACGCCGGCGATCAATTGACGGCGATGAAGCAAGTGAACGTGGCCATTCACTACGATCCGCTCAATCGCGATTCAATTGTCCTTCGCAACGACATCGTCGCGGCTGGAGGATTTGAAAACGAAAGCATCCACGAATATTTGAAGAAGGGATTGCCGCCGTTTTCTGGCAAGCACCACAACTATTCCAAGTTTGGCTATCCCTGGAAGGATTTTGAAGGCTTTGGGCCGTCGGAGGTTTCAGCCATTGATGACCCGGGCGTGACCGGGAATGTGCGGACGGTCGTTCGGCCGGCACCGGTGCCCAGTAATGTGTTTGAGCCGAACGCCGCCAATGCCGCACCCAAAGCGCTGCGGCAACCGGAAGCGCTGTCGGTGCCTGCTCCCACTCATTTGCAAGGTGCGGATCGATGAGAAATGCTTTCAACGTACGTCACCTTTGCATGCTGGCAATGGCCGCTGCCTTGAGCGGTTGTGCCGGTTGGCGAGAGAAACTGAACCCTTCTCCAACGGTGTCGCAAACTCGCGAAGAGCGGGCCGCCGACGCGGTGCGAGAATTCGAGGAGCGGCGCGACGCCGCGCAACTTGCCGCCGCAATCGAACGCATCGAGCAGGGAGACACGCCCCGCGCGGAAACGATGCTCGAATCGATTGTCAAACGCCGTCCTACGTGCATCCCGGCGCGACTGCGGCTGGCGGAGATTCTCTGGCTGCGGAACGATATCGCCGCAGAAACGCACCTGCGTGCCGCGCTGGAGGCTGATGCATCGCACGCCGAGGCGCATCACACGCTGGGCCTGGTTCTGGACGCCACCGGACGGACAGACGAAGCCCGCAAGTATTTCGCGCGGGCCACTCAAATTGAGCCCGAAAACGAGGTTTATCGTGTCACCGCCGATTCGCTGCCTGGCGGGGCGGCGACGGGAGTATTGGTCTCGCAGTCGCGATAGGCTGTCGCATCATTGCGGTGGCTGGCGACGGCTTACTTCTTATTCGGCGAAGCCTCAATTGGCCGCCGCGTGAGCGATGGCGTGTTGCTGGTCTTCGTGAGATAGGCGAACAAGTCGGCAACTTCTTCCAAGGAGAGCGTATCGAGCAGACCTTCTGGCATTGCCGAAAGCTTGCTCGGCTTGGTTTCTTCGATTTGCTTCGCCTTGAGCGTCACGCGCTCGGCCGTTGGCAAAATCATCACGGTCTCGTCGTTCCCACCGCTGCCGACCAGACCGGTGAGTTGCCGGCCATCCGTGGTTTTGATTGTCTTCGAGGCATACTGCGATGAAATGATGTGCGACGGATGGACGATCGCTTCGATCAATTCCTTGCGAGTAAAGCGATTGAAGACCGCGGACAAATCGGGACCCAGACTTTCCCCCTTGCCATCAAAGCGATGGCACTTCACGCATTGTGCTTTCACAAAAATGTCGCCACCGCGGCTGGGCACGCCGTCGGCCTGTTCGCCCGACAGATACTCGACCAACTCCTCGACCGAGTATTTAGCATTCTCGGGCAACTGCGGCAGCTTGGGCTCCAAGGCGGTGGGAAACTTCTCCACGAACCACTTTTGCCAGGCTGCGATTTGTTCGTCCTCGGTTTCGTCGGCTGCGAGTTCCTGATCGGTCCAGAACTGCAACAGACCCAACGCATTGGCAGCGGCGTTCTCTTTTTCAGGATCTTTTTTCCGCATTTTCAGGCCGAGCAGAATTGCCTGGCGAATCGATTCGGGATCGCCCGGCATTTGGTCCACTTCGGTGAGCTTGGCGCAAATTTCGCGGGCCGCCGACGGCTCCAGAAACGACAGGCTCAAGATCAGGTATTTCCAATTCTCGCCGCCCGGCTGTTGCGCCAGGCCCAGCACGGCCGCCTGCCGACGGTCGGGGGACTCGTCATACACTTTTCGCAAATAATTCATCGAAGCTTCGTCGCCACTGCGGGCAAGCACGGCCAGAATGCCAACCTGTAAACGCTGCGTTGAATCACTCTTGGTCGAAGCCAACTTGGCGTCGAGCGACGTGAGCATTTCCAACGCCGGCGCATCCAGGTCGCGCGGCAACTTGTACAACGCACCGAGCGCCGCATTGGGCCACTTTAAGCCTTGCGCCAACACGAGGCGGGATTCCTCCTCGCTTAAGTGCTGGCAAAAATCGCGCGTGGCATTGATGACATAGCGGGCATAGCTGCCGCCACCTTTTTTCTTGTTCGCATCTTCGTAAAACGCGAGCAAGTCGAGACGCTGCTGGGGAGTCCAACCATTTTCGATGAACCGCAGATACATCGCCGCGTGCAAGCGATCGACTTCAGGCGCGTCCGACTTCAAATAGGTCAAGTAGCGATTGATGATCGTGTCTTCCTGCGAGAATGCCAGCAAGCGAATCAACTCGCGATTCATGAGCGAATCGCCCGAGGGGAATTCGTCCGCCAATTGCTGCTTGAGCGCCGGAATATCGTCCGGATTCAACTTGCCACGCGACAACGAGACTTGCACCAATCGCATGACATCCAAAAAGTCGCGGTCGCTGATAAACGTGGTCATCGCCCGGCTAACCTGCTCCAACACGGCCAGCGCGTTGTCCGCATTCGGATGCGAAATCATCAGCGCGAGCCCGCCCTGGATGAGCAGCCGGTGATTCTTGGCCTGCAACACGCGTTCGCGCCAATCTTCGACTGGCATTCGTTCCAAGATGCGACGCGCGGCCCACGCTTCATACCGATCGTCCGAAGCCAGCAGCGTCAACACTTTATCGATCGGCGGTGCCTGGTCCGCGCGGCCTAGTGCTTCGCAGGCTTTGCGGCGCACTGTCCGCTCGCTGTCGTCCAGCATTTCAATCAAGCGCTGGTGCGTCTGCTTGCTCGCGTGCAGGCCCATCAGCTCTGCCGCGCGGCAACGTACGACTTCGCTGGGGTCTTTAGACAACTCCTGCAGTAGTTCCGTGGTTGGTGTCGGGCCATAAAGCTGCATCAGGTCGAGTGCTTGCAGCCGGTACTGTGGCGGATTTGCCGCAGTACGGGCTACGCCAAGCAGGCTCTTGTCCCAATTGGTGCCGATCTGCTTGCGCAGTGCGGCGATGTTTTGGCGGGCCCAACTGCTGCCTGGCTGTGGCTGGCGAATGACCGCCGTTAGTCCCGTTCCCAATTCGGTTATGTCTTTGGGAACCTGCCCCTTCCAGGTCACGCGATAAATGCCGCCGCTGGTGCCGCGACCGCCCGTCGAAAAATATAACCAGCCGTCCGGGCCGACCTCCAAGTCGGTGACATTGAGTGGATTGCCTTCCAAAAATGTTTCGGTCGTCGCGGAGTAGCTCGCGCCAGTTCGCTTGAGCTTCACAG
The DNA here is from genome assembly GCA_031394445.1 of Anatilimnocola sp. GTDB lineage: Bacteria > Planctomycetota > Planctomycetia > Pirellulales > Pirellulaceae > CAYLLN01. The sequence goes on along the minus strand of JANNTN010000732.1, from coordinate 6,015 downwards.
CGACAATCTTGCCTTGCGACCAGTCAGCCGTGAACAACATGCCGTGAAAGCGAACCGGAAACATAAAATGGCTATAGCACACCATGCCGGCCGGCGAGCCGCGGCCCGTATCGATCACCGGTGGCAACGAATCGGCATAGTAGTCTGGCCATTTCGACCAGCCGCTGCGCCAGCCGTACTCACCACCGGGGACGATATGGCACAACCGCGTGGGACGATACCACGAAGTCCCCTCGTCCGATTCCATGTCGGCATCGTGAACAAATAGTTCGCCGTCCTTGTTAAACGCCAGGTCATAGGGATTGCGGAGGCCGCCCGCGACGAGTTGCACGCCGCTACCCTCCGTATCGGTGCGAATCACGACTCCGCCGGGTGCCTTGATGCCTTGCGCGTGTCCGCCCGGATCTTCATACTTCGGTACGAGGTCCGTATCGTAGAAATCGCGATGCGGGCTGCCGCTTTCGTAGGTGCCGTCGATCGACGTATGGTTGCCGACCATCACATACAACAGTCCGTCGGGGCCCAGGACGATTCCGTGCGGCCCGTGTTCAGCCACTTCTGATTTGAAGCGAATCAGCGTACGGACGCTCTCCAACATTCCGTCGCGGTCTTTATCGGCAAGCCGATAAAGACCCAAGCCGTCTTCGCCCTCGCCGGTGACATACACCTCGCCGTTGAGCGCCAAAATGCCCTGAATGTTCTTGACCTTGTCGCAATACGTCCGCACTTTTTCCGGAATTTTGTCGTTGTTGGCGTCGTAAATGAGCAGCAGGCCGCCGCCTTCCTTCGCGGCCAAAATGTGGCCAAACTCGTTGAAGGTCATCGCGGTGATCGAGCCCGCCTGGTCATCGGTCAGCACATATTGCACTTCGAATTGCGGATCGATCTTGAACCGCTCGCTCTTGGAGACTTGCTCCGCCGGCACGTTTTCGCGGCGATCCCACGGGGCGGTGCTGCCCAGCGCACCAAACTCCTGAGCCGGCAACCACGCGCGGTCGTTATAGACGGCCGTGTTCCACAGCGGCAGCGGCCGTAGCGAAGCTCGCCAACTGGAATCGGTCGAGTGAGAAATCCATTCGCCTTGGTCTTTGACCGTCACGCGGGCCACCAAAGCGGCCGTTGTTCCTGCTGTGTTGAGCACTCGAATCGCCACGACATTCGCGCCGCGCACCAAATTTTTGCTGATGTCGTATTCGTCCAGCTTTTTCGTGGCTTCGCCCGCGCCAATGCGGCGGCCGTTCACATACAGCTCGTACTGATCGTCAGCCGCGATGGCAATTTGGCCGCTTTCAGGCGTGCGCAGATTAAAAGCCTTGCGAAAGTGGCAGGCTTCGCCCGTCGGCACATTCGCCTTGGCATGATCGGGTGACCAGACCCATTGGGCTTCTTCCGCGCTTGCCGCCGCAGGAGCGATCGCTCCCACCGCGAGCAAGCTGACGACAAATGCCAGGCAAATCGTTCGATGCATAGCAGCAACTTCATCCTTGAAGTACTCGCGGATCCGTCCGTTCATCGCAGACCTCGGTCGAAGTCAAAGGTAAATGCACACTCTGGTGCCCATTGCCTGCACCTTCCACGCAAGCGCGGCAGGGCAAGCAGCGCGGAACTTAACCGAGGCAGGGCAATTCAGACAAGCGAGAAAATTTGCGGGGTGCTAGCAGTGAGCATGGAAAATGACCGTGATCCGCGGGTTCACGTGCCCTGCTTTTAACGCAAAGGCGCAAAGAACCGCAAAGGCCGCAAAGCGATTTCAGTCCATGGATAGCAATAAATTCCACTGTCTTCACTTTGCGCTCTTTGCGTACCTTTGCGATCTTTGCGTTTAGATGAGGGACGGTAGGACTTCCATCCCGTTCAAGGTTTCTGACTGCCAGATCGACGCTAATGCTGTTGGCGACATCTGAATAGCCTCATAAACTGCCTTCCGAAACTAGGAGCAGGATTGCTCCCCGCTAGGAAGTAAACGCTCACGGAGGATTGAAGTTGCTCTGGGCCCAAGCGAAGCAGATCGCGCTCGTCGCCGCCGTCGCCGCCGTCGTGATGATGACGAATCTCGGCGGCCCGCGCCTCTGGGACCGCGACGAGCCCCGCAACGCCGAATGTGCCCTCGAGATGCTGGCCCGCGGCGATCTCATCGTCCCGTGGTTCAACAATGAGCTGCGCACGCATAAGCCCGTGTTGCTTTATTGGTGCATCATGGCTTCCTACGTGACGTTCGGAGTCAGTGAATTCGCCGCCCGGCTGCCCAGTGCGTTGTGTGCGATTGGGAGTGTCATCTGCGTGTATCGCATGGGTCGCCGCCTTTTTGGACCGCAAGCCGGCGTGTGGGCGGCAATTTCTCTGGCCAGCAGTTTGATGTTTGTCGTCGCGGGACGTGCCGCCACGCCCGATTCGTTGCTTATTTTTTGCAGCACCTTGGCCTTAACCATTTATGTTTGCGGCACTTTTCGACCGCGATTTGAAACCACTCCTGCCGACGCCCCACCACAGTTGTTTGGCAGCCCGCAAGTTTCGCGTGAAACTTCCGACTCGCCCAGCGCGACGACTATCGCCGCATACTTCCCGCAACACTGGCCGACCGTCCTGGCAATGTATGCCGTGATGGGGCTGGGAGTCCTGGCCAAGGGGCCTGTCGGTTTGGTTCTGCCAATTGCTGTCATCGGCATGTTCCTGCTGATTGTGCGGCTGCCGCGAAACACGGTGGAAGGAATGGGTTGGCGGGCAATCATCGCACCGTTCGATCCGATCCATTTTGTGAAGACCTGCTGGTCGATGCGCCCCTTCACGGCTATGTTTGCGGCCCTGGCGGTCGCGTTGCCGTGGTATTGGGCGGTCGGTCTGGCTACCGATGGCGAATTTTTGCGGGGCTTCTTTTTGGATCACAATCTGGCCCGCGCCACCTCGGCGATGGAGCATCACAGCGGCTCGATCTTCTTTTATCCCATCACTCTGCTCGTTGGGTTTTTCCCCTGGTCAATCTTTGCCTTGCCGCTGGCTATCGACACGGTTCTGCAAATTCGCCGTGGCGATCGATTTCATCCCGGTTACGTGTTGGCGGTTTGTTGGATCGGCGTTTATGTCGTGCTGTTTTCGCTGGCGCGAACCAAACTGCCCAGCTACATCACTCCCTGTTATCCGGCCCTCGCCTTGCTCACCGGCGATTATATCGACCGCTGGAGCCGGCAGCGGGCCGCCGTGGCAGGCGGCTGGCTAGTCGCTGCGTTTAGCTGCCTGGGATTAGCCGGCATTGCGCTAGCGGCCGGCGTGCCGATCATCGCCAAAAAATTCCTGCCGGGCGAAGAGTGGCTAGGGCTGATTGGATTAGTGCCGGTGGCCGGATGCGTCGCTTGCCTGGGATTCATCGCGGTGCGGAGCTATTTCGCCTCAGCCGGGACGTTGGCCATGACAGCCATCGCCTTTGCCACGCTGCTGTTTGCCTTGGGGGTCGAGCGCGTCGATCGGCACCAAGCGAGTCATGTGCTGCTGGGTGCCATCCATGCTCGTTCGCTACAGCCTCAAATTGCGTCGTACCGCATTTTGGAGCCAAGCTGGGTCTTTTATGGTGGGCAGCCGGTCCATGAATTTGCCGACGATCCGCGTATTGGCCGCGGCTATGCTGCCGGTGAAGCCGTGAGATTCCTGGCCGCGCATCCGAGCCATTTTTTGATCACGACGGGGGACAAACTGCGCGAGATTTCCCCTTCTCTGCCTCCGGATGTAGCCGTTCTGGAGCGGGTGCCCTATTTCCTGCATTCCGGGCAAAACCTGGTTCTGCTGGGCTCGGTCAGAAACCCGCCACAGTATTCCACCCTCCCCCCGCCACGATGGCAGCACCCGACCGACTATCGCTGAGCCTCAATAACGCCGCAACTCTTTAATATTCAAGTGTTTAGACACCGCTGCCCCCACTCCGGCGGTGGCCGAAACTTTCGCCGCTGGCAAGGGTTTAACTAACTACGGCGCATGGCGCGCATTCTCGGCTTTTGGCGGCGATGGTGGGGCAGGGGAAAATTCGTAAGTCCTTGCTACAGCAAACGATGGCTCACCGGTGCGCTTTCCATTAGACTAGCTGTTGCCAACCCGCCTACCTTACCCTCCCCCCGCTCGCCGCATTTTCCGCGGCCGTCAGCACTGCTCACAACGAGTTCCACCGAATGGAAGCCGGCGAAATCCTCCTGCGGCGCGGCCTCTTGAATCGAGGCCAACTTGAGCAAAGCCGCGGCATTGCCAACGGCCACGGCGATGGCACGAAACTGATCGAATCAGCTATCCAGCTCGGTTTCGTGTCGGAAGAGCAAGCTCTGAAGGCCGTTGGCGAAGAAGTCGGCATTGAGTTCATCGACTTGCAAGAAGCCGCGATCGATCTGTCGCTGCTGAAGTCTTTCCCGCAAAAGCTGATTTACCGCCAATCGCTGTTTCCGATTCGCCAGGAATTCGGCCAACTGATCGTCGCCACTTCGAATCCGTTCGACCTGTACCCGCTCGACGAAGTCAGCGCCGCGACTGGCATGTCCGTCATGCCTGTACTCGCCGCCCGCAATGAGATTGCCAAGCTGATTAAAAAGCACCTGGGCGTCGGCAGCGAAACGGTCGAAGGCCTGATGGCCGCGGCCGAAGAGGACGACGGCGTCGAATTGCTCAGCGACATCGAAACCGACGGTTCGGAGCTTTCCGAGCAGGCACAAGAGGCTTCCGTCGTCAGGCTCGTCAACGAAATCTTGATGGAGGCCATCGAGCTGCGAGCGAGCGACGTGCATATCGAGTCGCAAAATGCCGGCATCGCCATCCGCTACCGCATCGATGGTGTCTTGCAGGCCCAACCCGTTCCACCCGAGATCAACCGCTTCGAAAACGCGATTCTCAGCCGCTTGAAGATCATGTCTCGGCTGAACATTGCCGAAAAGCGTCTGCCCCAAGACGGCCGGATGAAGCTGAAGATTCATGGCCGCGAGATCGACGTTCGCGTATCGGTGATTCCCATGATTCACGGCGAGGGCGTCGTGATGCGTATTCTGGACAAGGGGGCGATGAAGTTCGACCTCCGCCAGATCGGCATGGAGCAGGACACTTACGATTTGTTCCGCCAGCTCATCGACATGCCGCACGGAATCGTCCTGGTAACGGGCCCTACCGGTTCCGGCAAAACGACCACGCTCTATAGCGCTCTGATCGAGATCAACCAGCCCGACATCAAAATCATCACCACCGAAGATCCGGTCGAATATCAACTCGAAGGCATTAACCAGATCCAGGTGCATGCCAAGATTGGCCTCACTTTCGGCCATTCGCTCCGCAGCATTTTGCGTCACGATCCCGACGTGGTGCTGGTCGGCGAAATTCGCGATTTAGAAACGGCGGAAAACGCCATTCAAGCCTCACTCACCGGCCACTTGGTTTTTAGCACGCTCCACACCAACGATGCCGCCAGTGCCTTTACGCGTATGACCGACATGGGGGTCGAGCCATTCCTCGTCGCCAGCACGGTCGAAGGGGTCATGGCCCAGCGACTGCTCCGCCGCCTGTGTACCCATTGCAAGCAAAAATACGAACCGACGAAAGACGAACTCCCCGTTGATTTTCCCTGGGATAAAAAGAACGGCCCGCTTTATAAAGCCGTCGGTTGCCGCGAATGCCGAAACACTGGCTTCCGTGGCCGGTTAGGTGTCTATGAGCTGCTCGTGGCCACGAATGAGGTTCGCCAACTGGCCACCGACCGCGTCAGCAGTTGGAAGATCATGCAACTTGCCGTGGAAAACGGTATGCGATCTCTCCGCGGCGATGCGTGGCTCAAGGTCATCAGCGGTGTGTCCACGGTCGATGAAGTCGTGAAAAACGCGAAGGCAGATCACAGCCTGCTTATCAAAAGATAGTTGCGGTGTGCGCGACATCAATCAAAATGGAAAGTAGGAATGACCAATGAACAAATCCCAATGACCAATGCAGCTAGTCGGCTTCGCTCGGACTAGCTTGGTGGTTCAAATTGAGTTGGTCATTGGTGCTTGGTGCTTGGTCATT
>JANNTN010000687.1:0-2963 GCA_031394445.1 Anatilimnocola sp. | reverse complement strand
CAGTTTTCTTCTTAATGACTTCCGCGCCGGAACCTTTGGTGCGCGTGAAGAGCTCGTCGGCGAGGCGGGTGTTCCAGCCGGGCCATTTATCGAGGGGCAGGCCGGCGATATTGGCGCTCGACCAGATTGGGACCATGCTGTCGCCGTGTTCGCCGAGGATCACGGCGTTAACTTGTGAAGGGGCGGCTTTTAGCTCTTGTGCGATGAGGCTGCGAAAGCGGATGGTGTCGAGCTGTGTGCCGAGGCCGAGAACTTGGGTAGGCGGGAGATTGAGCCGGTCGGCGGCGACGTAGGTGAGAATATCGACGGGGTTGCTCACGACGACGACAATCGCTTCTTGCTTCGGCTTGGCCTTGGCGACTTCGGTGAGGATTGAAACGAACAGGTCGGTGTTGCGATTGATCAAATCCAACCGCGATTCGTCAGGCTTGCGGCGCAGGCCGGCCGTGATGCAGATGATGTCGCTTGACGGGACATGCTCGTATCCGCCGGCCGTGATAATTTGGTCCGCAGTGCTGGGGCCGCCGTGCAGGATGTCGAGGGCTTGGCCTTGAGCCATTTCCAGATTTACGTCGAGCAGGGCAATCTCGCGGACGACGCCGCCACATTGCAGGGCATAGCCTGCGCTGGAGCCGACCAACCCGCCACCGCCGATAATGGAGACTTTCATAACGAATCATCACCGATCAAAGAAGTTTAGGAATGACGAATGACTAAATCCGAATGACCAATGATGAAAGCACGTTTCAAGATTGGTCATTCGTGCTTCGACATTCGTCATTATTTCTTAGCCAACTCGGCCATCACCCGCTCCGTAATCATCTGCACCAAAGCCTCTTGGTCGATCGATCCACCACCGGAACTGCCGTTGGCCTTGGCCGCGTTTGGACCCATCGGCGGCGGGGCGGGAAAGGCTTTGCGTTCGACGCCGGCACCCTGCCAACTGTCGCGGAAAATGTCGTTGGCGCAGATATCGCAGTTCTTGTATTCCTCGGTGTTTCGCGGGTCGGACCAGCCCCACTTCTGCTTCAAGTCGAGCAGTTCGCGTTCCTTTTCTTCCGTGAAGTAGTTCACCTTGCCGAGTTGCTTCGAGAGCAGGAGCATCCGGCAATAGGCATCGAGAATTTCGGTCCACCAATAGGCCCGCTCCACATCGTCGCCGTAGCTCACGGTTCCGTGGTTGGCGAGGATGATAATGTTCGTCTTCTTCACGAAGGGGGCGATCGTGTCAGCAAATGCCTGTCCGCCGGGCGTTTCGTACTTCGTGATCGGCACGTCGCCGAGGAACACTTCGACCTCCGGCAGGATGCACTGCGGAATCGGCTCGCGGGCAATCGCAAACGCGCAGGCATGCGGCGGATGGCAATGGACAACGCTCTTCACGTCGGGCCGTTGGCGATAAATCTCCAAGTGCAGGAGCGCTTCGCTCGATCGCTTTTTGATGCCGGAGATCTGCTTGCCGGTCATATCAATCACGCTGATGTCTTCGGGCTTTAGGAAGCCTTTGCAGTGCAGCGTCGGCGTGCAGAGGATTTCGTTTTCCCCCGTGCGCACCGTGATGTTGCCGTCGTTCGCCGCCGCGAAACCTTTGGCGTAAATCCGCCGGCCGATTTCGCACATGTCTTGTTTAATTTTATGAAGGTTGGCCATGTTTTGCTCTCTTTCGTATTTCCTGGAACGCCACGGAGGCCGTCCCCTACAGATTTACTTCATCCAAAATCGCCGACGCATACGCATCGACGGCTTTCATTTCCGGCCGGAACGGCTGAGCCGCCTCGGCCCCTTCGCTCACGGCGATCAAATTTCCAATTCCCGCCCCGTAGTCGTCCCAGACCACGATCTCGTCTGCGGCCGGTTCCCGCTCGCCACGTAATTCGGCCAGCGACAACGGCACAGCCAGTCTCAGCCGAGCCCCGATAAAGCTCGGATGACACCGATTGAGCGTCACCGTTCCGACTACTTTGGCGATTCGCATGTTGTTTCTGTTATTGGTAAACCAATTCGATCTTGCGGGCTCTCAGTTCGTCTTTCACTGCGGGTGTTACTACTGACCTCGGTTGCAACACGACTCGCTTTACGCCTGACAATTGCTTTTCAATCGTTCGCAGCGTGATGAGTCGTTCGGTTAGCTTTAAATCGGTGTTGGTCGGTGATTCCGCGGAGCCGTGGTTCGCTGCGCGACCCACAGCCATCCCATTTGCGGCTTGTTTTGCAGCCACGCCGAGGCGGCGAATCACTTCCGCGACAATCCAGTCAATTTGCTCCTCGGTTAGCGTCATGCGTCCACGATCCCAATCACCGACCACCGGATCGGCGTGTTTTCGTATTTCACGATCTCACGAACGAACTTTCCGTCGCTAGTGATCATGACTTTTTCACCCTTGCCTGCTCCCACCGCATCCACCGCGATCTGCGGATCGCCGTCCGGACCTTTGCCATCCGCCATCAGCGGCTGCACGATCAACATCTTCTGCCCGCGCAGCGTCGGATGCTTGAGCGTGGAGTTCGCGGTGCCGACTATTAGTCCAAGTTGCATATTTCACATTTTGCGACGAGCAGAATCTGATTTGTCCCTATTTGACGACCAAGTTCGCCCGCTGTTCGCTCGCTCTAATCCGAGCAATCGTCCCACTAGTGAACGGCAAGAAGTCCGCCTCGATTCCATCCGAAAAGACTACGCCACCGTCGGGCAGGAGGAAGTTGACGCTGTTATCGAGTTCAGCAAGGAATTGCTTAGGGCGCTCTATCAGTACAAGAGCTTGGTGGACCGCATGCAAAAGTTGAAGAAATCAAAGCCCTCCAGCCCCGAATCCGAAGAATAGCTTTGGGGGCAATCTGGGGCGCTTCGCGATTCAGGCGACTTGGTGAAGATTCCCTAGGATGTTGATGGTTCGCTCGGCTCAGTTCCCCGAACCGGCCAATCAGCGCGTGATCGGACGCTAGACTAAGACCATACCGAGACC
>JANNTN010000352.1:0-10814 GCA_031394445.1 Anatilimnocola sp. | reverse complement strand
TCTTCCTTTGGTTGCGGCCCTCGCTTCGCTATGTAATCGGTGGTTTTTCTTGGGGTCGGCTCCATTCAGCTACTTTGCAATCCTCTTGAGGACGCCGCCCCCAGCGTGGAATCCCAACCCCCCTCATGGTAACTTTTGGTCTTCCCCTACTCTCTATTCGCTACTCCCTAGCCCCAACCCTCCTATTCCCATGCGAACCCTCCTCCCCCTCCTGTTCGCTTTCGCCATCGCATCCGCCACCCGCGCCGACATCACCGTCCACAAACGCTCGCAAGTCGAAAACGCCGGTGCGTGGACGCTGAAAGAAACGGCCGAAACCTGGCAGCCCAACAACACGGCCATCATCGTTTGCGACGTTTGGGATTCGCACCATTGCCTGAACGCCGTCCGCCGCTGCGTCGAGATGGCTCCGCGGATGAACGCCGTGCTGACCAAGGCCCGCGACCAAGGCGTGCTCATCATTCACGCCCCCAGCGGCTGCATGGACGCCTATAAAGATCATCCCGGCCGCAAAATCGCCCAGGCTGCGCCACAGGCCGGTAACTTACCGGCCGACATCGGCAAGTGGTGCTATTCGATTCCCTCGGAAGAGAAAGGCGCTTATCCCAACGATCAACAATACCCAATCGATCAAAAGAAAGGCGGCGAAGACGACGACCTCGCCGAGCACAAAATCTGGCAAGACAAACTCGCCGCGCTCGGCCGCAATCCCAAGTCCCCCTGGAAATCACAAATCGCGCTCCTCACCATCGGCGACAAAGACGCCATCAGCGATAACGGCGTCGAAATCTGGAACCTCCTCGAATCGCGCCAGATTAAAAACGTCGTCCTGCTCGGCGTGCATACCAACATGTGCGTCCTCGGCCGCCCCTTCGGCCTTCGCCAGATGGCCAAGAACGGCAAAAACGTCGTCCTCATGCGCGACATGACCGACACGATGTATGCTCCGACCGACTGGCCGTTCGTCAATCACTTCACCGGCACACGGCTGATCATCGAGCACATCGAAAAATTCGTCTGTCCCACCATCACCAGCGTTGCCTTCCTTGGCGGCGAAGCCTTCACCTTCGCCCGCGACCGCCGCAAAATCGCGGTAATCATGGGTGACGAAGAATACCATCCCGAACTGCATGTCCCGCAGTTCATGAAATCAGACCTTCAGCCGCTCGGCTTTGAAGTCACCATCGTGCAAAACGATCCCCAAGATAAGGACAAGTTTCCCGGCATGGCCGAAGCAATTCGCAATGCGGACATCGTGTTCATCGCCGTCCGCCGTCACACGCCCCCCAAGGCCGATCTCGACGCCCTCCGCGACCACATCGCCGCCGGCAAACCCGTCATCGGCATCCGCACCGCCTGCCACGCCTGGTGCCTCCGCGCCGAAAAAGACAATCTCGCCGCCGCCGCCGCGGGCAAAGGCGTCTGGCAACAGTTCGATCCCGAAATCTTTGGCGGACACTACATCAATCACCATCCCAATGGCCCCAAGACGGCAATCACCATCGCCGACGGAGCCAAAGACCACGCCATTCTTCGCGGCATCGACATCGAAAAACTCATCGGTAACGGCTCTCTGTACAAAGTCCGTCCCCTCACCGACACCACCTCCCAGCTCCTCATCGGCTCCATCCCCAACCAAGACCCCGAACCCATCGCCTGGACCAACCTCGTCTCCCTACCAACCCGAAGCGTCAGCGAGGGCGCTACACCAACCCGACGCGCAAGCGAGGGCCCCAAGCCCGCCCGCGTCTTCAACACCACTCTCGGCCACGCCGACGATTTCCAAAACCCCGCCTTCCGCAAGCTCCTCACCAACTCCATCTTCTGGGCCCTCGACCAACCCTACCCCACCAACCAAAACCTCGACAAACTATTGCCTTCCCCCACGAAGTGATCGGGAGGGCGAGGCTCCTGCCGAGCCTTGCACCTGAGTGGCAAGCCCATGACTCACTCGAAAAGGGTGGCACGCTCAGAGGTACTCCGAAGGGCGTGCTCCAGCTTCCAATTCGATTCGTTGCAATTTGAATCCTTCGAATTTATTTCGTGCTTAGATTTTCAGATTTCATATTTCAGATTTGCTTGGTCATTGGTCATTCTGAATTTCCATCTCACAGCGGTGCCGGCAAATCCCTCCGCCGAAACACCACTCCCGCCAGCACATACGACACCACTCCGCACAAAACCAAAATCAGGTTGTATCCCAACGGCCCCAACTCCCGAATCTGCCCCGCCTCATCGCGCCGCATTAATGCCCACCCATTCGCCGGCTCATGCATCGCAATACTGATAAACTTCTGCGGCTCATACGCTGAGAAAATCGAGAAATACTGCAGCCACGCCACTTCGCTGATCGCCTGCCCGAGCAGCTTGACGATGATCGACACCACATACACCCCCACCACGATCCCTATCGTCCGCCACCGATACCGATCGAGTGCCGAAACCAGCGTGCTAAACCCCGCGACCATGAACCCCAGGCAAAACAAGTTGAACGCCCCCGGCACGAAGTAACCCGGCTTCGTCTTCTCGCTCATCGGCACCTTGATCTTCTCTGGCTTCGCCAGCGACAGCGGGATCCGCATCCCTAGGCCCGGAATGCCGATCGAGGGCGGCGGCACATCCTCTTTCACCTTGATCGTATAAATCCCAGCCGCCGTTCCCGCGACCGTCAACACGCACAAGAGCGCAATGCCTGCCACCGTCACCGCCGCCTGCGTGTACAGCACCTGCAACCGGCTCACCGGCTGCGCCAGCAGCATTTCCAGCGTCCCCCGGCCCAGTTCCCCGCTCACCACGTCACTGCCGCGGGCAATCGCAAAAATCGACACCCCAAAGACGACAATTGGCTCGTTGTAGCCCACCGCAATCCGCCCCGTGTACGACAGCAGTTGCTCCAAAGACACTGGCCACAAATCCTTGAACTGATCCCACAACTGCTCGACGATCGTCGCAAACTGGCTCGTCTGCAACCGGCTGACAATAAACACTCGCAACCAGCAAAACACAAACAACAACACCCCCAAGCCGCCCACCAGCAGCCTCGCCTCACCAATCGACTTTTTCAGCAACGTCGTATTCACGGCACATGTAGGGTGGGACCAGCGACGGGCACCGACGCGCAGCGTTGGTCGGCTCGCGCCGGCCCACCATTGGTTTGAATTGACTTGTCAGCATGATACCGCTGATAAATCGTCCGCAATCCCAGCGCCTCAATCCGCATATCCGCCAGCGGCAGTGTCGCCAGCCAACTCAATAGCGGCGGCAATTCCCCGCCCGTCTCAATCACCACTTCCTGCTCATCATTCGCCACCACCGTCAGTTGCCCGCTCAGCGCCTCGGGAATCCTCGGCATCGCCGCCGTCAATTTCGCCACGATCCGATGCTGCTGCCGCAATTCCCCCAGCCCCTGCGTATGCACAAGCTGTCCCGACCGCAAAATCACCACGCGCTCGCAAACTTCCTCCACTTCGGAAAGAATATGCGACGAAAAAATCACCGTCTTGCCGGCCGCTCGCGCCTCTTTCACCAGCGCCAGCACCGTCCCCCGCACCGTCGGATCGAGATTCGCCGTCGGCTCATCCAGAATGTAAATCGGCACATCGGCGCTCATCGTTGCCGCCAGCGCCAGCTTGTGCTTCATCCCCGTGGACATGAAGCTCACTCGCCGGCTGACATCCAAATCCAATCGCTCGGCAATTTTTCGCGCCCGTTCGACGCCGTCCCCACCACCTCGAATCTGCGCAAAAAACTCTAGCGCCTCCGCGCCCCGCATCTGCGGAAACACAGCCGCCTCCGCCGGCAAATATGCCACCTGCCGCCGCACCGCCAGCGATTCCCGCTGGCAACACAATCCCGCGATCTTCGCCCACCCCGCCGTCGGCCGTAAATAGCCCACCAGCAGCCTCAGCAGCGTCGTTTTCCCCGCGCCATTCGGCCCCAAGAGGCCAAACACTTCCCCCCGTTCCACTCCCAGCGAGCAATCGGCCAGCGCCGTCCCCGTCGCATACCGTTTCGTCAACAGCCGAGTTTCAACGATCAAGCGAACAACTCTCTGCGAGTGAAAGCAACGGAATATGATAGTCGAGCGGCAAGGCGGGTCAACGAAAAACGCCCCGGCAGTTTCCCGCCGGGGCGCTATGATAGCTATCGCTCTAACCGTAAGGATCAACTCAAAGTCGCGACACACCGCTTCGTAAAGAAGCGGCCGCGTCGAAACTACTAGTAATCCCCGATCTGCTGGCCGTCGTCACGCGTCGCCAATCGCTTGACGATCGCTGCCGGCGTGTTCTTCGTGATGGTCCCCGTGTGACCGTCCATGAACACCGCCAACACCACGTTCGGATGGGCCGAGATCAGCGGGCTGTTCTGCTGTGTCTGGCCAATCCCTTGCACAACATTCGTAGCCGTCGCCGAGTTGCCAACATCGACATTGATGTTCTTCCCGTTGACCCCGATGATCGAGTTCGCCGGTGCCGGCGCGCCATAGGCCCGAATCGTCGTGACCGTGTACGCCGGAGCCCAAGTCGCCTGACCTTGGCTCGACGTATAGCCCACGTTCGTTCCCAGCCACCACCAGCCACCCGTCAAAGTACCCGTGCCACCGTTGGCAAAGGTCGGGTCGATACGAATGCGGAAGCCGGTGTTGTTACCCGTGTGACGCGAATAAAAATAATCGCTCTTCTCAGAAACGATCATCGTGTTCGACGTGCCATCGATGCATGCTGCCATGCCGTAGCTCTCATTGGGCGTCAACATGCCGCCCCAGGCCTGCTGCGACGTGGCAGGCGTGCTGCTGGTCCCAGTGGTATTAGTGGCCAGTGTGGGTGCCGGACCGGGCTTGATGCGCGTTTCCAGAAACGCAATTTCAGTTGTCAAGCGGTTTGCCATGTGGTTGGTCGCGCCGGAAATGCCGGTGTAAGAGGGTACTACACACGTCGGCTGCGTGCCCGCACGCAAAATCTCCGTTTGCGGCAGCGGGCTCGATGGGCACAACATCCACGGAATCTTCTGATTGTTCGCATGAAAAGCCATGCGACCAATCGCCATCGTCACGTCGGCCAAGTTCGGGTTCGTGAGCATCCCCGATTCCATCAAGTCGCTCAGAGGCTTCTGCTCGCAGAACGGCAGCATCCCCACATACCACGTCGGACCCCAGTTTTGGTTCGCCGGTGTGGTTCCAGACGTGTTCACGTAACGTGCCCGCGCCCCATAGGGCAAGCTCTGGAACGTATCGTGATAATTTTGCAGGCCCAAACCAATCTGTTTCAGATGGTTGCTGCACTGCATACGACGCGCGGCTTCGCGGGCGGCTTGTACCGCTGGCAATAGCAGCGCCACGAGCACACCGATGATGGCAATCACCACCAGCAGCTCAACGAGCGTAAATGCGTTTCTCTTCATGCCTCGATCCTTTCCCTTAAGAAAAATAAATATAAATGCGGCCGCAGCGGGAAAACGTGCCACGGCTTATCGCCATGCTAAAACTCGCGCCATGTTAAAACTCGCGCCGTACTAACCTACTCGCGCCATACTAATACTCGACTTATCGACTTGACTAAACAACTGCCCCAAGCAAAACCGGCGAGCCGAGTATTGCGTAGATTGTCAGACTGCGGATGAAAAGTCAACAAAATCGGGGCGTCAAATGGCAAAATACTTTCATTGGCGGATTATCTGCCCCATTATACTCCAAATATCCCACTTAATGCCGCTTTAATAGCCATTCCCTGTAGTTGGACATTTACCCCGGCAGGACAAATTCTTAGCCTCCCTACCAGCACCCCCCCCTCGCGCCCCGCTCGGCTTTGCCATGCCAAAAACCAACCTCATCGAGCGAATCCCTGACTGCGTCCTGGCATTTCGCGGCTACAACGTCGCCAACCTCGGCCGCACGTCTGAACTGCTGGCCCATCCCGCCTACCGCCAAATCGTTGAGCAACAACTCGCCACCGTCTCCGCCGCCGCCAGTGACATCCTCCACCGCCCCGTCGATCTCGTCCCCCTCGTCCAGAGCGGCCAGGAAGCAACGCTCCAGGCCTACGGCGAAGCCCTCGCCCTCATCCTCGCTGTCGAGTCGGCACAACTCGCCATCCTCCGCGAACTGTTCGGCATCGACTGGACACGCGCGCGCTTCTCCTACGGCTTCAGCCTCGGCGAAATCGGTGCCGTCGTCGCCAGCGGTATGTTGGAACTCAACGCCGCGCTCCGCGTCCTCCTGCCGCTTGCCGACGACTGCGTCTCCCTCGCCCACGACGCCACACTCGGCGTCCTCTTCACCCGCAGCCGCGAGTTGTCGCGCGACGACATCTATCGCCTCTGCCTCGAAGTCAACCAAGAAGGCCGCGGCGTCGTCGGCGTCTCCGCCCATCTCGCCCCCAACTCCATGCTCCTCATCGGCCAGCACGACACGCTCGATAGGCTGCTACAGCGCGCCAAAAACGAACTCAACGTCCGCGTCCATCTCCGCAAAAACGATTCGCGCTGGCCCCCCGTGCATACGCCCATCGTCTGGCAACAGCAAATGCCCAACCGCGCCGCCCAGCTAATGCACACGATGCCACTCTCGTCCGACACGCCGCGCCCCCGTGTCTTCTCGCTCGTCAGCGGCACGTACGGCTACACCGCGCTCAACACCCGCGACCTCCTCAGCAAATGGACCGACCACCCTCAGCGCCTCTGGGACGCCGTCTATGAAACGCTCGCCACCAGCATCGCCACCATCCTCCACATCGGCCCCGCCCCCAACATCATCCCCGCCACTTACAAACGCCTCAGTGCCGACGTCGCCAGCCAAACCCAAGAAAGCCGCAGCCTCCGCGCCCTCTCCGCCGCCGTCCGCCGCCAATGGCTCCGCCGTCTCCTCCCCCAACGCGCCGCCCTCCTCCGCGCCCCCTACATCGAACACATCATCCTCGAAGACTGGCTCCTCGCGAACGCACCCACACACTAACCCGACGCGCAAGCAAGGAGGCGCGATTTACCATCCCCATCCCTGGTCGCGCTACCAGTCGGTAACTACGGCAACTCCAAACACGCCGCTTCCTGCGAATTCCTCACCAGCAACTTCTTCCCATACAAACACAGCGTATTCCACGTCTTCCCCTCAATCGCCGGCACCGTCCCCAAGCTGACATACTTCTTCGCGTTCAGCTCCACCAGGCTCAACTCCCCTTCCTCCGACAATACCAGCAGCCGCTCCCCCACTCCCAAAATCTGTCCATGCCCAAACCGCCCCGACTTCCACATCCGCTTCCCGCTCGATAACTCCACGCACTCCAAAATCCCCTCCGACAATCCAAACCCATAACCATCTCGCACCACCACATTTGTAAACTTCGTCTGCAACACCTTCGGCATTTTCCAAACCGACTTCGCAGCCAACTCTTCGCCGCTCGCGCCCGCGCCAATCTCAATTAACTCCGCCCCCGCGCTATACCCCTTCGATAGCAACACCTGATTCGCAGCGACGGCCACGGCCTGCGACGCGCACGCATCCCCATTGCTATGACTCGGCCACGGAAAACTCCACAGCCGCTCCCCCGTCGCCGGATCGTGCCCCGACGCCGTCGCTTCATTCACAATCAAAATCTGCCGCCGCCACGCCACGCTCGCCAACGCCGGCGATGCATAACTCACTTGATCAGCTACCAGTGTCTGTACGTTATCTATCACGACCTCCTTCAAACTCTCCGACTCCCACACGACCCGCCCGCTCTCCCCGTCAAACGCCACCAGGTTCTTCGGTCCTAAACGGCTGGTATCCGTCGGCAACCCTTTCCCCTTCTTCAGTGCTAAACGCGATGCCAGATCCTGACTAACGCCGCCTCCCGGCACAACCACCAGATTGTCCACAATCAACGGCGACGCGGCCCGCCCCCACATGACGAGCGACTCTTCATTCACTTGTATATCCGCTCGCCACGCCGGATCGTTCTTCTCGAGCACCGAAAATCCGTATCGAGCTAGAAGATCATCGCTCCACAACAGCCTCCCATTGCTCCCATCGAGGCACCGCAGCACCCCCGTCCCCCCGAGCGCATACACCCGCCCCTGATGAATCGTCGGCGTGCTCCGCGGACCAATGCCCCCCATCGCCTGCTCGTGCCGCGCCACAATCGAATTCGCCCACACCGGCTCCCCCGTCTCAATCGCATAACAAACCACCGCCTCCTCCGCCCCCCGCTGCTCCAGCGTCACCGCATACCCATTCACCGCCGCAAAACCCGACCACCCCGACCCAATCGCCCGCTTCCACACCACTCGCGGCTGTCGCTCCTTCCAATCCCCCGCCAACCCCTTATCCGGCAACCAACAACTCCGCTCCGGCCCCAAAAACTGCGGAAAATCATCCGCCCCCGTCGTCGCCAGATCGATCGCCTCCTTGCCCCCCTCCACTCGTTCCAGCTTCTGCTCCCCCGGTGCCCATCGTGGCACCATGCTCCCCGAAAACTGAACCACCCGCGTCGAGCCGATCATCAATAGAGCCGGAAACCCAATCCCCACCGCCACCAGCGGCACCCACATCACCACCCGCCGCCACACCAGCGAATAGATGCTCCGAAAACAAAACCACACCCACATCGTCGCCAGCACGATAAAGCTAAAGACCAGCGTCAGCAGGTTTCGCACCGCCGGATCATCGAGCGGCCACGGCTGATTCTCAAAATACCCCGCCGCCCGCGCCACAATCACCACCAAAACCGAAACCACGATGATCCCCTGGCCCAAAATCCCAGGAAACCTCGCATCCGCCGCCAAAGGCTGTTCTGTCAATTTCGTTTCACTCATAACCCCAATCATACCGCGATTCCCTTCAGCCGGGAGCAAACCTGCTCCCGGAGAACCGCCCCAAAATCCACCACTCAAACCAATCTTGCTCACGCCGGCCCACCAACCCCGCCCCTTGTCTCCTTGTCTCCCCCTGCCCTTGTCTCCCCCTCCCCATTTCTCCGCGCCTCCCGTCACCGCTCTTTGCTATCATTGACTAATCACCCGCAACTCTTCCCACGACCTCTTCTCCCACCGCCCCATGAGCTTTAACGAACTCGCCAAAACAGCGGGAGATGCCTGTTACGTCTTCCTCGCTCTCAATTTCTTCTGGGGCCTGTTCTGCGTCATCATGGCCTTCCGCCGCGTCTGGCAGCTCAGCTTCAAAAATCGCCAGCAGCAAACGGCGTTTCTCGAAGAGCTGATCCCCAAGCTCGACGCCGGCCAATACGCCGCTGCCAGCGAGCAATGCGCAGCCGACAGCCGGGCGCTACCGCAGCTCGCCAACGTCGCCATCCTCAATCGCAACATCGGCTACGAATCCCTCCGCCAAGTCCTCACGGAGCTCGTCACGCAAGACGTCCTCGGCGAGCTCGAATACCGCACCGGCTGGATCGCCACCACGATCAAAAGCGGCCCGCTCCTCGGCCTCTTCGGCACCGTCCTCGGCATGATGGCCGCCTTCGGCCGCATCGGCTCCGGCGACAAAGTCCAACCCTCGCAAATCGCCGACGAAATCAGCATCGCCCTCGTCTGCACCGCCATGGGCCTCGCCACAGCCATCCCCTTCAACTTTCTCCTCTCCTCCATCAACATCCGCATCCGCCGCCTCCAAGAATCCCTCGCCTCCGGCCTCATCCAAATCCTCGAACACTTCAAACGCCGAGCATAGTCATCTGTCACTTGCAAATGCGAATGACCAATGACCAATGACCAATGACCAATGATTGCCTTCTCTTTAACCCCCGACTCCCCCTACTCGGGCCTCTTCCCCAAGCAACAGCGCCACGCCGACGCCGAGTTCGACATCACCGCCATGATCGACCTGGTGTTCATGATGAACATCTACTTCCTCGTCACGTTCGTCACCGCGGCCATGGGTGAAATCAACCTCCCCGCGGCCAACCACGCCGTCCCGCTCGACGCAGGCAAAGCCGCCATCATCACCGTTCTCGCCGGCCCCGATTCCAAAACCGTCTTCGTCTATCTGGGCGACGGCAAAAAAGGCACCCCCTTCGCCGAACCCGACGACCAAGCCACCCAAATCGCCTCCTACGTGGACAAAGCCGTCGCCACCGGCAAGACGGCTGTCCTCCTCAAAGCCGAAAAGACCATCCGCCTCCGCGAAATCAAACGCATCTCCACCGCCGCCACCCGCGACGGCCTGACATTACACATCGCCATCACCGAGAAAGACCAATAACCCCCCTCTGCCCCCGTCCCCTGTTCCCCGTCCCCCTCCCTCATGTCCTTCCTCTTCACTTGCCAAGTCTGTGGCCGCGAATTGAAGGCCGATGAGCGCTCCATCGGGCGCAAGGTCCGCTGTCCCGACTGCGCCACCCTCCTCGTCATCCCCGACCCCGGCGACTCCGACGACGATTCTTCCTACGACGACTCCTCTGACGAACCCGACAACGACTCCTCCTCCGACGCCCCCACCCCCGACGACGACGCTCCCGTAGTGCAAGCTGCCAGCTTGCCCTACCAACCCGAATCCCCACACAAGCCCCAAGCGCCAGCGAGGGGCCCTGCTGCCCGCCCCCGCCCCACTCCGGCTCCCCCCGACCCCGACATCGGCGCCACCGCCGAAATGCCTCCCCTCACCGACCTACCACCTCCGCCACCTGCCCCCGTGGGGCGGGCCTCCGGCCGGCCAAGCACCCCCTCCTCCAATCTCAAATCTCAAATCTCAACTCTTCAATCCGCCTCCCCTCCTTCATCCTTCATCCCTCCTCCGTCATCCTCCGCCCCCGACCCGCGATACAGCCACGCCGAGCCGCCCTCCTACACGATCCGCGGCGCTACGCTCACGAGCGTCGTCGCCGGCG
>JANNTN010000641.1:0-4173 GCA_031394445.1 Anatilimnocola sp. | reverse complement strand
AGTGAAAATATGATCGGCGTCTTCCAGTGTCAATTTATTTTTTGCTTCTAACTCATCTTCCACCACATAATTATTCCTTAATTCAAAATGCTGGCTGAGATACCCAATTCCCGGATGCCCTGGCATCAATTTTTCCTCCGGACCTAAAACCCTTTTCCCTTCAAAGAAAATGGTTCCGGCATCCGGCTGTTTTAATCCGGCAATCCTTTTCTCGCCATGCTCAGTGCCGCTGGGTGCTTTCTTCGAATTCCTTCACGGCGTCAAAAAGTGCTATTACGTTGGCAACAGGGGTTTCTGCAAGAACAAAACCTTGCCATCGTTGCCCAGAAATTTGACCATCGTGCTGGCCGAGAGCATGGCCTCCGCACAACTGGGGCAATTCTCGTCGCATTTTTCGCCCTCATTGCATGAAGGAAGAATGCGCGTATCGACCAGCAAAAACGCCGCTCGCCCATCGATCCACGGTTTCACTCCGCCACCTACCCGGCCAACAACGACGACCGCCTCACCATCCTTGGCTTGCTCCTTGGCGTCTAAAATCTCAACGGCATCAGCCGGCTCTTCCGCCAAATGGTACTTCACATCGACGGTTTGATTGTTAGCTGCCGGAGAACTGCCGCAACCGGTCGCGGTCAGGGCCGCCGCGATGATCGCGGGAAAAAACACGAGTGCTCGGTACATGCAGAACTTCCTTATTTGGTGCGCGCAGCAGGCGCGCGAGTAGGCTAAAGAAATCGCTTCGATGATTCAGCACGAGCGAAGATCGCCTGCGCCGAGAGAACGACAGACGCTGGTCGCGTCTATTAGCAGGCGAAGCGGCAGAGCAGCGCGCATACCGCGAGCGCAGAGGTCTCGCGAGAGAAATTATGCGGACTTGCGTCGGTTCGTTCTTCGTGAACCGACAGTGGCAAACACAGAGCCACATTTCCTAGCGGTACGCCACATAAGTCTTTGCTTACCCGTGTGACAGTCGATGCCAAGATTCCGAGGCGAGTCGCATGGCGTAGGTGACAATTACAGTCTTGCGGGCAATCGCAAGGTCGGCACCCGGGAAGTGGCGGGGCGGCAACGTGTGTAGAAGCTGTGTTGTGCTTGTTCTCGACGGCTGTTGCGGCCGAGATTCTACACTTGTGGTGATGGCAGCAACTCGTTTGTTCGTCCGAGTTGTGTTCCCGTTTTTGGCGCTTCTCTTGGGCGACGCCGTTGCTGGCGAGGTTGCAAACGCATAAGCAGTCCAGCGCAAGAACGGGCTGTACGGGAGCTAGCAGCACCAGCACCCACACCAGCACTTTTCTGGTCGTTCTTGCCCAAGTTGGCATTCGCAATCCCTTGCTAGCCGTGCATCGTCACGACGCACTTGCTCTATTCGTTATTATCGGCAAACGCAACTTGGCACTAGACCGGCTTTGCGGAGAACAGCGACAATGCATGTTTGCATGCACTGCCGCGGCTGTGCGTCGATCCCTTGCCCGTTCACATTCCGTTGCCCGTTTTTGCGAGCTTGGCAACTATGTCCGATTCTGACGACGCAATACTAGCGCACACTTCTTTCCCTCAGCCACGGCAATGAAAGACACGCCGTGGCGGCTAGCAGGATGGCACCGAGGATGCCCTTGAGCGTGTGCTTGTCAACGTATGGCAGCAGCGCTGCTCCAATCAGCACCCCGAGCATTGAGCCAATCCCCATGACTGCGGCCACGGCGAGTACATTGTTTGGAATATGTCCCTGCTGCCGATAGGCAAAGGCTGCCGACGCCACCGTCGGGATCGAAACGAGCAAGCTCACGGTGCCCGCTGCTTTGATTGGCAACCCGAACAAGTACATCAGCGCCGGAATGCGCATCTCACCCCCGGCCACTCCGAGCGATCCGCTGATTCCCGCGATGGCGAACGCGGTAGCGGCAGCCAGCGTCCAACGGCTAAAGCCAGTTGGATTCAGCAGCGCGTGCTCCGCGTGGAGAAACGCTTCGACCACCATCCAGACGCCGACAACGAACAAATACGCAATCACGAATGTTTTAAGCGGGCGGATAGGCAGTCGATTGGCAAAATGTGCTCCCAGCAGTGCTCCCACCAGTGAAGCGGCGACCATCACCGTTGCGAGAGTGTAATCATCGCTTGTCCATTGATGCTGTCCCCATCGTCGGAAAACGCCCAAGACGACGACGGCGAGTCCAATCACGGTGTTGGCCCCGGCGGCGACTCGCACCGGCAGTCGAAGCAGATAGATCAGCACGGGAATGCGGAACTCGCCGCCACCAACACCGATCATCCCGGCGGCTATGCCGATCACGATTCCTGAGAAAAAACCGATCGTGCCTTCTCGACGCAAAGATATGCTTGTCTCATGTCCGGTATTCGGCATCACAGTCGCCCATGTTGCGGCTTGCGAAACGGCCCAGTATAGAGGATGGATAAACCTCGGCGACCGCAACTCACGATCGAGACCACAACCATGCCAGCTAAATCCGCACTTATCGCCATGCTCGCTTTCGCATGCTTGGCAACAGCGGCAGCCGACGACCACGGCGCGGGAATCTCACTTAATCCGCCAGCCGAATTGAAATGGCAGGACGGGCCACCGTCACTACCCAAGGGCGCAAAAATCGCGGTTCTCGAAGGCGACCCAAGCAAAGAGGAGCCCTTTGTGTTCCGCGTGAAAGTGCCAGACGGCTACCGCATCCCACCGCACACGCACCCGAAAACCGAGCGAGTAACGGTGATTTCCGGAACGTTCAACATCGGCATGGGTGAAAAGTTCGATGAGAAAGCGGCCAAGCCAATGCCCGCCGGCACATACGGCTATTGGGAAGCCGGGATGAAGCACTTCGTTTGGATCAAGGGTGAGACAGTGGCGCAGTTCCACGGCATGGGGCCTTGGTCGATTCAATACGTCAACCCGGCTGATGATCCGCGAA
This sequence comes from Anatilimnocola sp., assembly GCA_031394445.1. Taxonomy (GTDB): domain Bacteria; phylum Planctomycetota; class Planctomycetia; order Pirellulales; family Pirellulaceae; genus CAYLLN01. The sequence goes on along the minus strand of JANNTN010000641.1, from coordinate 1,255 downwards.
ATCAGGGAAAGTAAGCTGTGCGAATTCGAGACAGCGGGATGCCGGAGGAAAGCTATTGGGAAACACTCTTCGACGTGGACCACGTTCTAAGCCAACTCGGCATCGACAAGAATCTACGGGACGTGGCTGAACTCGGCTGCGGTTACGGGACTTTCGCGGTCCCTGTTGCGCGGGCCATCTCCGGCACGGTCTATACGTTCGACATTGACCCGGTGATGGTCGAACGAACGCGTGAGCGAGCGCAGAATCTTCGCGTTGACTGCCAAATGCGTGACGTGACGGCCGAAGGTTTTGGCGTGTCCGGTGTTGACGCCGTGCTGCTATTCAACATCCTGCATTGCGACCACCCGATAGCACTCTTGAACCAGGCCGCCGATGCCGCACGCCGCGGCGGTCTAGTGCTAGTGACTCACTGGCGGCATGATCAGACGCCGCGCGGGCCAAGTCTCGACATTCGGCCTCGCCCACACCAGATTGCGGAGTGGGCGCAGCAAACTGGCCGCCTGAAAGTTGATGGGCCGGCAATCGACCTCCCGCCGTGGCACTATGGACTACGGTTGCTAGTTTCTGATGGCTGAGTTTTGATCGAATGGCCTACAGCTTCATGGCGCAAGGGCAATCACCTAGGGACCGATTTGAGGTGCATTGCGTCAGCACTGTGGTTCCAACGAACCATTGAACCTTTTGCTGTTCCGATGCGCTAGAAGTCACCGGGCCGGACGGGACCCGAGAGATACTGAGAGAATTATGAAGATCGCTTTGACAGCGCTGCTGTTCTTCGTCACGGCTCTGGCTGAAATCATTGGCTGCTACCTGCCCTACCTTTGGCTTCGGCACGGGAAGTCTTCCTGGCTGCTCTTGCCAACGGCCATCAGTCTGGCCGTGTTCTCGTGGCTGCTCACGCTTCACACCGAAGCGGCTGGGCGGACCTACGCTGCTTATGGCGGAGTGTATGTCACTACCGCGCTACTCTGGCTTTGGCTGGTTGACGGCGTTCGGCCTGCCCCAGCCGACTACCTGGGCGTAACGCTCTGTCTAGCCGGGATGGCGGTCATCATGTTCGCGCCGCGCGGGTAGGCACCAGTGATCCCATTCGCTTTCGCCGCCACATGGCGAACCGTTAGCTTTCGCAGCCGGATTTTTTGCTGATCTTCCGCTACTAACGAACCGACACAGATTAGGGATTAATCGGCAAGGGCCGCAAAATCGGAGAATTCCCCTGCACGCGGTGTCATTGTCTCTGGATCGGATGTGG
>JANNTN010000609.1:0-13637 GCA_031394445.1 Anatilimnocola sp. | reverse complement strand
CAATGCTGTCCGATCCGCACCTTCCCGTTGATGACACGCTAAACAGTTGAGCTGAGCGAGCAAATCTCGACCACGGGCTTGTTGGGAAAGGCGGGTCGCGCCGGGTTTAGCAGTTGAGTAGTACTCCTTGAGTGCGGTCGTGTCGGCTGCAGCGAGTTGATAACCGGGTCGATTTTTCGCGCGGTTGGATAGGCCGGAGCAGGAGCTTTTCCAGTCACTCGCGGAGGTCAGTTCTTTTTGGTCGGCCGTTGGCGGCGCGGCGTTGTCGCGAGTGAGAGAATGGCAGGCGGCGCATTTGAGCGAGGCAACGAGTTTTTGCCCGTCCTCAAGTAGTTTGGTTTTTGAATCCCTCGCTTGCGCGGCGGGTTGGTGTGTGGATTGCTGCTTGGCCCAGAGGTTAAGCGAGGTCACTTCATCAGCCGTGAACTGAAAAATCGGCATTCGTTGATCCCGGTTGATCGCCGCAGGATCGGCGAGCCAGCGGGTGAGAAAATCTGCCGGGCGCTTCGCGGCGAGCGATGACAGGTCGCCGCCACCGAAGAGGCCACTGAGACCAAGCGTGCCCAGTTGATGACAGGCGAGACAGCCGCGAGTGAGCAGGAGTTTTTCGCCTTCTTCAGCGGATGGTTTAGGTTTTTCTTCACCTTTGCTCTTTTTCGACTTCGTTTCTGTTTTCTTAGTCTGGCTGTCTTCTTTTGCTACCTTTGCTTCCTTCTGTTCATCTTTCTGGATTTCGGCTTTTACGGGCGGTTCGCGAAGCAGCCACGCGGTGACGGCGATGGCCTCGTCGCGGGTGAGAGCTAGGTGGGGCATTCGGCGCGAAGACGTTTCCTGCTTTCCATCGGACGCACTCAGCCAGCCGACGAGCCATTGTTCGTTTATATTGCCGGAGAGGCGATCGAGTGCCGGCGCGGGAGTCAGTGAGGCGGCGCTGTCCTTGTGGCATGCCACGCAGCGGAGGGCCGATGCCAATTGCCGGCCGCGCTCAAACGCCGTTGGCGGCGAGTCGGCCCGGTCATGCATGAGAGCCCAGGCCGGCACCGGTTCCAGGCGAAAATCGGGCCCGGACCAGAAGATCGCGAGCTGCCCGCGCTTCGCCCCCCGCTGATAGATCACTTCCAGCGGGTGGTGATCGAACTCCAAATCCAACGGCTGCGACTCAATCCATTTTGGCTCATCGCTTTGGCCGCTTATCACTGCTTTATTCGCGAGCTTGATAGTAACTTGCCCCTGCACGAACGCGTGCAAACGGTATTGCCCCGCACCTCGTGCCCAAAGCCGGCCTCGCCAAGCCGCCGAAAAATCGCCCGCGGGCAGCCGGGGATCGGCGGCGGCGTTCTGCCAATCGAAGGCAATCACTTCGTCCGCTCGCACCGCCTTCGTGCCGCCAGCCGCGTACTGGGCAATCAATCCGGGCCGATAGGGGGAATCTTCCGCCTCGTCTTGCGCCTGGGACGCAACAACCCAGACCAACGCAGCGAGAAAAATCGCGCCGCGCATGAAACACCGAACGAAATCAATCATCTAAGCAACCTCAGCAAAAGGGCCGTCCGCCACAATAACACAAGGACGCGGCCAATTCATTATCGCGAACCGACGCAGGTCGCCGGCTGCCACGACCGGGCTACCAGCTTTCACGGCCGAGCCTCCGGTCCTCGACGCTCCGCTCCCGCCGGCCGTAGCCAGTCAATCGCCACATCGCAAACCCACCACTCAATCAAAAGCAGCACCAGTGGTCCCAAAAACACAATCGCCTGGGCCATGCGTTGGTCCTGCGAATCGCTCCGCATCATCGGCAAAAACGCATTCACCAGGTTCATCACAATCAGGCCGTTGATCGCCAGAAAAACGCACGACAGCACGGCCGAGACGCACAAAAATCCGCAGCCGAGGCGGGCTTTGGCTCGGCGATCGTTTTTTGTGCTCATCTTTGGCCCGGCAATCAATAGTTCACGCTTCACCGGCGAGATTCTACCGCCCGCCGCCGCGGATGAGCGATAAAAATACGCTGAGCAGCGTCATGACCAGCAGTGGGCCGGCGAGCACCATTAACATGCCGATCAGCCGGGCGTCGGGCAAATCTTTACTACCTCGCATCAGGTAAAAACCGGGTGCGGCGGCTGCCGAAGCAACAAACATCAGCATCATCAGGCCGAGCAAGCTGAATTGAAATCGCGGGCGGCGTGGGGGTGGTTTGCTCGAGGGTTGATCGGCAGGAGGCATTGGCAGGCGGGATTGTCACTCGGTGCGCGATGTGAACAGGTGAGAGCTACGGCTTGAAGCGGGAGGCGACTTCGACGAGCGTTCGAACGCCGTAGCCGCTGCCGCCGGCGTCGAGCCAGGGCTTGCTAGATTCGAAGAAGGCGGGGCCGGCGATGTCGAGGTGGACCCAGGGTTTGCCGGCGACGAATTCTTCGAGGAACTTCGCCGCGGTGATAGCTCCGCCCCAGCGGCCTTCGCCGACGTTCTTGATGTCGGCCACTTCGCTTTTGATCTGGTCGCTAAATTCGGGAAACATGGGCAATTCCCAGAGCTGCTCTCCGGTGGCGGTGGCCGCGGCTTTCACCGCTTGCGCCCACGATTCGTCGTTGGTCATCAGGCCGGCGACATCTGTGCCGAGGGCGACGAGGCACGCGCCAGTGAGGGTAGCGAGGTCGATGATGCGGGCCGGATTGTGCTGCAAAGCGACATCGAGCACGTCGGCCAGGACGAGGCGGCCTTCGGCGTCGGTGTTGAGCACTTCGATCGTTTTGCCGCTACGGGCGGTCAGCACGTCGCCAAGCTTGTAGGAATCGCCGCTGAGCATATTCTCGACGAGGCCGCACAGGCCGATCACATTGACCGGCAGCTTGAGGCGGGCGATGGCCTGCATCGCGCCGAGCACTGTCGCCGCGCCGGCCATGTCGCACTTCATCGTCTTCATGCCGTCGGTCGGCTTGATCGAGAGGCCGCCGGAGTCGAACGTCACGCCTTTGCCGACGAAGGCCAGCGGCGGACTATTCGCCGGACCGCCGTTGTACTTGAGGATGACGAGCCGCGCTTCGCGGGAAGAGCCGCGGGCGACGGCTAGGAGCGAACCGCAGCGCTCGGCTTCCAAGCGGGCCTTGTCCCAGATTTCGATCGCGAGGCCGGTATCTTTCGCGACGGCAGCGGCTGCGTTAGCGAACGATTCGGGATAGATTTCGCTCGACGGCTCGTTGACGAGGCGGCGGGTGAGATTGACGGCGTCACACAAGATTTCCCCTTGCACGAGTAGCGAGCGGTCAATGCCGCCCCAGGCGATCTCGCCGAAGGGAAAGCGGTTCTTTTTGGCTCGATAGAGATCCTGACCGATGCAGCCGACGCCGCTGCCGCAGATCGCCGCCGCAGCGACATCGGCGGGCAAGTTGTCGGCCAGGTAGAACGCGACTTTGCCCCGACTCTTGCCCGCGAGCGACTTCGCGGCGGCGCTGGCCGTGCGAAAGGCGATTCCACGGTCGAGCGAGTCTTTGTTTCCGAGACCCGCCACGTTTCCGAGACCCGCCACAAGGGCAACCGGCGCTTTGATTCCTGGCGGCGAGAGCAGCGTCACCGTTTCGCATTTCTTGCCCGTGATTTCCTTCGCCTCGATCAGCCGCATGAGCAGGCCGCCAGTGGCTCGGTTGAAATCTTCGGCCGGGCCAGTGAGAGGCGATTCGGCAAACAGGCCAATCACCACGGCGTCGGCGGCTACTTCGTGAACTTTGTCGGACGTGAGCGAAAATGGCATACAGCTAGGTGAAAGAGAGTGCTTGGATATCCACGCATCATTTTACCACTTGAGCAGTGAATCGAGTGGACGCGGGGAACATTGGCCACCGATTCTACAGAGGATGAACAAAAGGAACGAAGGAAACAAAGGGAAGACGTGATTTTTTCTTCGTTTTCTTCGTTTCCTTCTGTTCAAAATGGTTTGGAGAAACCAAAAATGTCGCCGGGTTGAACGCGATAGCCTCGCAAAAATTCGGCGATGGCCATGTGCCGTTTGCCGGCGGGGGCAATGGTGTCGAGGGAGAGACCGCCGTGGCCGGTGGCTACGACGAGTTGCTGGCCGTCGCTGGTGATTACCTGGCCCGGAGCTGTGTCCGCGTTGCTGATTTCGACGACGTGAGCTTTGTCGATGACGAGGCGGAGCGGTTCGTGTCCGGCACGTTGCAAAAAAGTGAAGGTTCCGGGCCAGGGTTTGAGGGCTCGCACCTGATTGCGAATTTGCTCGGCGGATTTGGTCCAATCGACCGTGCCTTGCTCTTTCTTGAGACGAGGAGCTTTGGTGGTCTGAGTTGCGTCTTGTGGTGAGCCGATTTGCGAATGACGATCCCACGTTTCGAGTGAATGGATTGCTTCGTGAACCGCCGTGATGCCGAGTTTCGCTAGTCGCTGCTCCAGTTCGGGATGCTCTTCGTCGCTGCCAATGGGCGTGGAGTACACGGCGAGAATCGGTCCGCCGTCGAGTCGCGGCGTCATGTGGATGACGGAGACGCCGGTTTCGCTATCGCCATTCAATAATGACCATTGAATGGGCGCTGCCCCGCGATATTTGGGCAACAGCGAGGCGTGCAGATTAATTCCACCCAGCGGGGCTAGCGCCAGCACGTCAGCCGCGAGGATTTGGCCATAGTCGCAAACCACGAGCAGATCGGGAGCGAGCTGCGCCAGGATTTGGCGGCCTTCGTCGCTATTAATGCTGGCAGGTGCGAACACCGGCAGGCCGCGACTCTCCGCCACTTCCCGCATCGGATTCAACGGTGCCTTCTCACGCCCCTTCCCGGGCGGAGTCGGCCGCGTGACCAGCGCGAGCACTGCGTGCAACGATTCGCACAACGACTGAAACATCGGCACGGCAAACGGGCCCGTGCCAAGGACGACAATTCGCATGGGTTGATTAACGCTTACGCATCACCTCGCTTTTGTCCCCCTTCGTTGGTCGCAGTATTCGCACGCCTTCCGACGTGAATCCCAAGTCTTTAAGGCCACTCGCCGTGACCTTCGTGCCGCTCGCGTCGAGATGCTCGAGGAAGTCCAGGCCTCGGAGATGTGTCAATCCTCTGTCGGTAATTGGACACCCAGTCAAAGAAAGAGTCTTGAGACTGCGGAGTTTAGCGATTGCGGCCAGCCCGTCATCAGAAATGGGACAGCCGATTAGAAACAGCGTGTTGAGATTGCGCAAGCCGGCCAGCGCCGCCAAATCGCCATCGCGAATCGGCAGCCGAGACAAATCGAGTTGTTCGATCTGCTGGAAGTAGCCAATCAAGGGGAGCGAGGCACTGGTGATTCGCGTCCCTTCCAGAAAGAGCTGCTTGAGGTTGGTGTTGGCGGCAAATGTCTGAAGGCCCTCATCCGTCGTGCCGGTAAACGACAGATCGAGCCACTGCAAATTCTTGCTGCCCGCAAATCGAGCCAATCCAGCATCCGTCACGCCGGTTTTACATAGCGACAAATTCCGCAGTCTAGCCGGCTCGGGAATTGCCGCCAAATCCTCGTCGCTTACATTCAAAAACTCGCGGTACTGCTCGTCGAGCGCAGCCAGCGGCTGGCCGGTAGAAGTTGCCAGCAGTTGGCTGGTATCGGCACCGCGATAGATGGCTGCTAGGAAGTCGATGAACGCCGCGCGGTACTTCCCATTCCGGTTTGTCCCATCGTCATAATCCAGAAAAAACTGACCGAAACCCGCCGCTTGCGTGTAAATCCTACCGATTTCGGCGCTGCTCTGAATTTCGTCGCGCGTCATCGCCGCCAGACTGGCGAGCGGCAACGACAAATCTCCCGATCGCACCCGGTAGCGGGCAAGCTGCAAACGATCCGCGTCGCAGCCGCCGACCGTCCAATAACCGGCCCGCTCCGTCAGCGATTCCATATAGAGTGCCGCCGCCTCCAGCGCCCAAAAGTCCCGCTCCTGTCCCGGCTGATCGCGCGTTCCAGGAATCGCCTCCTTGAAGAGCTGGTGCGTGGCCTCGTGATACCACGTGGGATAGACCGAATGGTCGCCGCCAAAGAAATAGGTCACGTGCTGCTTGTCGTCGTAGATACCCAGCGTGTTTGCCGCTTTCGCATGACTGTTGGCGACATAGACCGCATATTCGGCTCGCGATCGGAACAGGATGACCTGCATCTTCGGCCGCTCCGGCGCGCGCGGCTCATCCTGGCCGGCAATGCGGGCTGCTAATGCCTCCGCCGAGCTCCAGTAGCGAAAAAACACCTGCCGCCACAGGGCTTCGAGTTTTTCAAGTTGCTGGCTGGCCTCTTTCAATTCCCGTAAATCGTTCGAAGCAATCTGAAAGTGTGTTGTCTCCAGGCTCCACCACCCGCGAGACCGCCAGCCTGTTTTCGGATGGTTGAACGGCGGCTGGCGCGGCGTCGCTTTTTCCGCTCCCGGCAGTTTCCACTCGCTGCCGGTCTTCACATATCCCAAAATACGCCGCGCCTCGGCATGGTCGGGATCTTCGCGCAAGACCTCGTACAACAGTTGGTAGGCCTTTGCCGGCTCTTTGGCTTCGCTCGCTTTATTTACTTCCTGAAAAAGTTCCTCCGCGTGCTCGCGCCGCAGTTCCAAAAACTTTCGATGCCATTGGCGGGCCGCTTCGGCGGCTCCGGCCTTCGGCACGGTGGGATCGTTGACCGTCGGCAAAAATAAATACTGGCGACCACGAAATCGCGGAATGATCCAGGTCCGCGTGATCTCGGTCTGCTCCTTGAGCTTCAGCTCGTCGCACTTTGCGGCGAGGGCGGTCAGGCGGGTGGCGAAAGGTTCGGTTTCGGCGGCGAGGGTTGAGGCGGAGTGAAACGACGAGGCGAAAAGGAATAAGAGAAGGATGGTCGCCGCTTGACGATAACCGAACCAAGTACTGAGTACTGAGTACTGAGTACTGAGTAAGGCTGGCGAGTTGGCGACATTTCGGGACCAGGTTTGGTCCCGGCTAGTGGCCCGAAACCGACCCCTGACTCCTGACTCCTGACTTCTGGCTCCCGGCCCCTGGCCCCTGGCCCCTGGCCCCTGACTCCTGACTCCTTTTCCTCCGCTCATGCACCCTACTCCTCGACGCGATAAAGCGCCGACTTGGTGCGGAGGATCAAGGCTTTACCGGTGACAGCGGGGGTGGCCATGAAGCCGTCGTCGAACTTGTTTTGGGCAAGTTCAACGTACTCGCGAGCGGCTTGCACAACGGTAGTGATGCCGTCCTGCCCGCAATAATAGATTTTTCCGTCGGCATAGAGCGGGGAAGCACTGAACTCGCCGGTAAGCCGCTTGCTCCACAGCTCCTGGCCCGTTTGGGCTTCGAGGCAGCTCGCCACGCCGGGGTTGTCATCGACGTTGAAAATCAAGTCGCCGACGAGAATTTGCGAGGGCTTGCTGCCGATGCTCTTCTTGGCGACCCACGCCACGTGCGTTCCCGTCACGTCCCCTTCGCCATCGGGCCGCACGGCCATCAGATCGGCCGCGCCAAAGCCCGTATTCACATAGACAAAACCGTGGCCGAACAGCGGCATCGCCGCGCCCGAGTGACTCTTATAGCGGATGCGCCAAAACTCGCTGCCGGTGCGCGGGTCGTACGACATGCAGGCCATACTGGAGGGGCTGATGAGCTGCAGCTTGCCCGCCGCTTCAATCACACGGGGCGTGTAAAACCCCTTCATCAAGTCGCCGTTGGTGGTGCCATATTCGATGCTGCGGTCCGTCTTCCATACCGTTTCGCCCGTTTGCTTGTTAAGCGCGACGATGTAATGAAAGTCGTACCCATCCATGTGAAAGATGAGCAGGTTTTCAAAGATGATTGGCGAGCTGCCCGGGCCGCGAAAATGCTCGCACGGCAAATCGCGGCGCTGCCACAGCACCTTGCCGCTCTTCGTGTCCAAGCAAGCCGTGCCATAACTGCCAAAGTGAATATAGACACGACCCTCCTCGATCGCCGGCGTGCAGGAAGCGTAGCCGTTCAGTGCGTTACCCAGCGGGCTCGGCTTCTCGTTATCCCACAAGTGAATGTCGTGAAGAATTTTGCCGTTGTTCTTATCAACGCAGATCGCAAAATCTTGCTTGCCTTCCTCGGTTGCCGCCGTCACCCAAATCTGATCGCCCCACACCACCGGGCTCGACCAACCCTTGTTGTGCAGCGGCGTTTTCCACTTCACATTCTCCGTCTCGCTCCATTTTGTCGGCAGCCCCACCGCATCCGACGTTCCATCTGCCTTCGGACCGCGGAACTGAGACCAATTGTCGGCCGCGGACACCTGCATCGCGCAGCTTCCCGCCAACAACCACAACCAGACAACTGCCCGACGCATCCGCAACCTCACTCTGGCTCGAAAGGAATTTTATTCGTCTCGAAATCGCTTCGCCTTGATTAAATCGCTTCGCCTTGATTATAGTCCAGCCTCAGGCGAGCGGGGGATGTGAGTCCACCGGTAACGTCGAGATACCAGGAAGCTTAAGCTTCCTGCTCGTCATGGATCGGCGAAGCCCCTATCCCCTGCCATTCGCCATGCGGGCCGCCTCTGGCATGCCACGTAGCCGAACCATGTGATAAATGCCAAACGTCGGGCCTGCCGCCAGCATCGCCATCGCCAGCCACCATCCGCCGCCATTTCCATCTGCCGCCATTCGCTGCACCTCCGGAACCGCACGGATCGTCAGCGTCGTTAATAGAAAACCGGCACAAGTTTGGATGGTCAACGCGGTTCCCATGAAACGCGGATCGCACAATTCCGTCACCGCCGCGCTAAACTGCGCGCTATCCGCCACCACCGACAGCCCCCACACCAGGCACACCACCGTCAGCAATCCCGGCTGATCGAGCAAACCTCCCGCCACCAGCGCGCAACATCCGCTCATCGCCAAGCTGACAATCGTCGTCCAGCACCGGCCCGTCCGATCCGCCACCAATCCCGCCAACACACAGCCGATCGATCCAACCGCCACCGTGGCGAAGCCCGCCAGCCGTGCCGATGATTCAGACCAACCCGCCTGTTGATAGCTGGCCAACAACAGCCGCGGAGCCCACGTCCACATCGCATACAACTCGAACATGTGCCCCAAGTAGCCAAAATTCGCCCGCCGCAGCGCCGTCTCGCGCCACACGCGGACGAAATACCCAAAGTCAAATCGCGTCGCCGCCGGCAAGTTCGGCCCCGTGCGGACGAACACCGCGCAAATCAACCCAGCCACTGCCGCGCTGGCCGAAGCCGCCACCATCACCACCCGCCACGCCGCCAATCCGCGAAGAAACCCGGCAGAGTCGTTTTCAAACGGAAACGCATAGATCAAATGGGGCATCGCCGTGCCAATCGTGAGCGCGCCCACCATCGTGCCAATCGCCAGGCCGCGCCCGCGCACAAACCACGACGCCATCACCTTCATGCCCGACGGGTAAACGCCCGCCAGCATCATGCCAGTAAAGAACCGCAGGCCGATGACCGTCCAATAGCCAATTTCCGTTCGGCCAAATCCATCGCTCACGCCCCAGCCAATTGCCAGATTCGCCATTGCCCCGCAGATGGCACACACCGCCATGAGCGCCGGCGGCGAAATTCGTTCCGACAGATTGAACACCGCGCTGGCCAGCGCGCCGGTCACAAAGCCCAGTTGGACAGAAATCGTCAGCCACGTCGCCGCCCCGCTCGAGAGGCCCCACTGCCGGGCAATCACCGGCGCGACCGCCGTCGCCGAAAACCACAGCGCCATCGCCAGCAACTCCACGATCGCCAACAGGCCGAGTTGCCAAATCGCTTGCCGGTCGGAGTTCGCAATTGCCATGAACGAGTCCACATCGCCAACTACTTACTTCGGTTACGATACTGCGTGCGACCACGAGTCCAAAATCTACCAAGTGATTCCAACAACGATGAAGTACGCTCTCTCCCTCATTCTGCTCGCATCGCCAATATTCCTGTCCGCTACCACCGTGCAACGCACTCACGCGGCCGACCCGAAAAAATTCAACGTCCTGTTCGTCGCTGCCGACGACCTGCGTAACGATCTCGGCTGCTATGGCAACCAGCAAGTCAAATCGCCGAACTTCGACCGCCTGGCCAAGCGTAGCGTTTTGTTCAACCGCGCCTACTGCCAACAAGCCGTCTGCAATCCCTCGCGGGCTTCGCTTCTCACCGGTCGCCGGCCCGATACGCTCCGCGTGTGGGATTTGCCCACGCATTTTCGCGCGAACCTGCCCGACGTCGTCACGCTCCCGCAACACTTCAAGCAGCACGGCTACTTCACGCAGAACATCGGCAAGATTTTTCACAATTTCCGCCAGACCATTCAAGGCGATCCCGATTCGTGGAGCGTGCCGGCCGTCATGCACTATGCCAATCACGGGCAGGACAAACCGCAAGTCGAGGGGGAATTGCCGCCGAACCTTGCGCAAGACCAGAAGTGCGAACAACGCGACGTTTCCGACGAAGCCTATTACGACGGCCGCGTGGCCAAGCTGGCGGTCGAGGCGCTCCGCGAGCTGCACGATAAGTCTCAGCCGTTCTTCCTCGCCGTCGGTTTTTGGAAACCTCATTCGCCATTCAACGCCCCCAAAAAATATTGGGATCTGTACGCGCGCGACAGCATCGAGCTACCCAAGAACCCCGATTGGCCGCTCGCTGCTCCGCGCATCGCCTGGCACGACAGCCGTGAAATGCTCACGCTACCCGCCCGCGACTTGTCCCCTGCCGCCATCCGCGAAATCCGCCACGGCTATCTGGCGAACATCAGCTACTTCGACGCGCAACTCGGCAAGGTGCTCGACGAGCTGGAGCGCCTGGGACTGTCGCAAAACACCGTCATCGTGTTTTGGTCCGATCACGGCTATCACCTGGGTGAGCAAAGCCTCTGGGCCAAAACCTCCAACTTCGAACTCGATGCCCGCGTTCCTTTCTTGATTTCCGCGCCGGGAATGGCCAACGGCTCGCGCACCGAATCCTTGGCCGAACTGCTCGACATCTATCCCACGCTTGTTGACCTGTGCGACCTGCCTCCCGCGACGGGCGTCGAAGGAACCAGCCTCGTTCCCGTCCTGAAAAATCCCGCGGCCACGGTGAAACAGGCTGCCCTCACGCAGCATCCGCGCCCGGCTTACTACGACCGCGACTCTCCCCCCAACCCGGCTGCGATGGGTTACTCCCTTCGCACCGACCGCTTTCGCTACACCGAATGGCGCGACTGGAAAACGGGCGTCACCCAGGCCCGCGAGCTGTACGATCATCGAGCCGACCCCGACGAAACGAAGAACATCGCCGGCGACCCCCAGCAAGCGGCCTCCCTGCAAACATCCGCCGCCCTGCTACAAAGCCTGAATCCGTTCGTCCAGCCACGGTGACAAAACGGGATGTGAGAAGTTCGTAAACATCGGCTGCGACTGGACTTCCGCTTCAAAAATCCCCTCGATCGAAACTAATCACCTGGAAAGGGGTTAGTATCTCGCAGCGACTCATCTTTATTAGCACGTTCAGCCGGAATGCCCTTTGGAGGCAACATCATGCGTAAGAATCTTGCGGAATACCTGGCGGCAGCGACTCTCGTGGCGGCCCCGCTGGCGGCTCAAGAACCGGGCGATCTGTTCAACAAGCTCGACGCGAACAAAGACGGCTTCGTCACTCCTGACGAAGTTCAGGAAGGGCAAAAAGCCCTCTACGAACGCCTGCTCCGCACATCGGACAAAGACAGCGACAAAAAGCTGAGCAAAGAAGAGTTCCAAGCCGGCCTAAAGCCCGACGAAGGCCCCCGCCCGCCTCTCGCCGGCGGACAATTTCCCGGCCCCCGCGGCGATAAAGGCAATAAGGGCAACCCACGCGAATTTTTCGATCGGCTGGATGCCAACAAAGACGGCAAACTCACCAAGGACGAAGTGCCCGAACGGATGCGAGAAAACCTCAAGGGCGTTGATGCCGATAAAGATGGCTCGATCAGCCCAGACGAATTCGCCAATGCCGGTCGGCAATTTGGGCCGCCCGGTGGTCAACCCGGTCGCCCCAATCCTGACGGGGGCCCCAATCGCGGCGAATTCGAAGCCATCTTCGACCGCACCGATTCCAACAGCGACGGCAAACTCACGAAAAACGAAATCCCCGAAGAGCGTCAGGGAATACGAGCGATTTTGGAACGCTCCGGCGGAGAGTCGATCACGAAGGAGCAATTCGTCCGCGGCATGCTGGCCATGTCGCAGTTCGGCGGTCAACAGCCACGGCCCGAAGGTGCCCCCAGACCGGAAGGCGCTCCACGACCCGAGGGTGCTCGTCCAGATGGTCCCCGTCCTGAAGGAACTCGTCCAGATGGCCCGCGCCCCGAAGGCGGTCCATTTCGCCGTCCCGATGGCGGACCCGGTGGACCTCCAGGCGGACCTGGCGGCGGACTCTTCGGCGCGCTCGATTCCGATCGCAACGGCGAACTATCCACTTCCGAAATCGTCGCCGCCGGCACCGCGCTCTTAAAGCTCGATCGCAACAACGACGGCAAGCTCACTCCCGACGAAGTCTTTGTCGGCGGACCTCCCGGTGGAATGCCCGGCCGTCCTGGCGAAGGCCGTCCTGGCGAAGGCCGTCCCGGTGACGGCCGTCCTGGCGAAGGTCGCCCCGGCGTGGGCCAACCCGGTAACGGACTTCCACCCGGCGGTCCCCCCGAAGGTCGCCGCCCCGGTCAGCGTGGCTTTGGCGGTCAGAATCCCGAAGAGCTGATGCAGCGTCTCAAAGCGGCCGACGCCAACAACGACAGCAAGCTCTCCAAAGACGAAGCCCCCGAGTTCATCAAAGAACGCTTCGACCGCGTTGACAACAATTCCGATGGCTTCCTCGACGAAACCGAGATGCGGCAAATGGTCCGCTTCATGTCCCAAGGCGGCGATCAAAAACCCCGTCGTCCCAAGAACGACTGACGTGCCCCATACAAAATGGCGAGCGGGAGGCGTCAGTCTCTCGGTTATCTTCCACTGTAAGTGGTTCGCCGTTCATTCTGCAAAACGCGCTACGACAAAAACTCCAGCTTCTCTTCGCGCGGCATGCTGCGCAGCAACAGATTGTTGATCACGCACTCCACGGCCCGCCGCATGGCAATGATGCGGTGTTCTGGCCGCGCCATCTTCTTCGCCAATTGCAGCGGATCGAGAATCTCCGGCCGATACGGAAACAGTTGCTCGAGCTGATCGGCAAATACGACTATATCTTGATCCGTCGCACCTTCGAGGGTGTTACAAAACCGGCTCTTGAAGATAAGATGGCGAATACTCACGACAGTGAATTATACACCCGCTGCAAGATGTTTTCAGCCCATTTTTTTACCGTTGGCCGCAAAAAGTTGCAACCTATTGGACGCCGGCCGCACCCATTTTGTTCCCTTTCATGGACCGCCCGGCCAAAACCCTAGCCGACGTGCGAATGCGGGGTTTTGCACATCGCAGTACGGTCGAACAGGCCCTGGCCTGGGTCGATGCGGCCGCTCAGCGTTTGGCCACGGAACAGGTCTCCCTGTGGCAGGCCGCCGGCCGGGTTCTGACGGCTGACGTGGTTAGCCCAGTCGATGTTCCGGCTTTCCCTCGATCCATGATGGACGGCTATGCCCTCCAGGCCGCCGAAACGCAGGGGGCCAGCCCCTACAATCGCCTGGAATTCATCATCGTCGGCCAATCGCTCGCAGGTCAGCCTTTTCT
>JANNTN010000580.1:0-28842 GCA_031394445.1 Anatilimnocola sp. | reverse complement strand
CCATGCTGCCTACATCGAGCGGTTGATGACGAAGTCGGCCATGAAGCGGAGGACGTCGCGGGCGGGACTGTCGGGGAGGCAGTCGAGGCGGCGTTTGGCGCGGTCGGAATAAGTCTTGGCGCGGGCGGTGGTGTAAGGGATGGCTTCGTAGCGTGCGAGATAGGGCTGCAGTGCTTGCGGGCGGCGGTCGTCGCCTTGTAGCAAATCGAGCAGGGCTTCGCGATCGGAGGGATTCGCTTGCTGGAGCGCCCGAATGACGGGCAACGTGGGCTTTTGCTTTTCCAGATCAGTGCCGAGTGATTTGCCAGTGGTCTTTTCTTCGCCGAGCACGTCGAGCAGATCGTCGGCAATTTGGAAGGCGATGCCGAGATCGCGGCCAAAGCCGTCCATTTGCTCGACCAGTTTTTCGTCGGCACCGGCGAAAATCGCACCGAGGCGGCAGCTTACGGCGATGAGCTCGGCGGTTTTCGACTCGATGATTTGGAGATATTCCTGTTCCGACAAGCAGAAATTGCCGCGGCTCCCTTTCTGACGCAGCTCGCCTTCACAAACGATATTCGTGGAGCGGCCGATCAGCCGGCAGCCGATGACGTTGTCGAGCGTGCTGGCCAGGTAGAAGGCGTGCGTGAAGAGAAAGTCGCCGAGGAGGACGCTGGCTTCGTTGTCCCAGCGGGAGTTGACGGTGGCGAGGTGCCGCCGCATGAGGGCTTCGTCGAGCACGTCGTCGTGAACGAGCGTGGCGGTGTGAATCATCTCGACGACCGTGGCCAGAGTGAGATGCGCGGGCTTTGTCGTTCCACCGACGGCCTTGGCTGTTAACAAGAGAACGGCAGGCCGCAACCGCTTGCCGCCGAGCATGCAGCCGTAACTGACCAACTCGTTGACGAAAGGATGCTCGCTGGAGAGCTCTTTTTTGAGCAGCGACTTGACCTGGGCCAATTCGTCGCGAATGGGCTCAAGGAGGGTTTGCAGCATTTCGGCCGGCGGAGGCGCGGGGCTGGACGCGGGCGGTGTATTGAGGGCGGGCATCAGTGCCGGCATGGTGCTGAGGTTTTGGTTGTGATTGTGATGCACGAGGCGATTAGCTGCCAGTCTTGTTACCCGCAATTGGCGGCGAATTTTCACGGAGATAGTGGCCGCTGCGACCGCCCGATTTTTCTTCGAGGCGGATTTGCTCGATCGACATTCCACGGTCGATGGCTTTGCACATGTCGTAAATGGTTAGGGCGGCAGTGCTTACGGCGACGAGAGCCTCCATCTCCACGCCCGTTTTGGCGGTGACGCGCACTTCGGCTTCAATCGCGACGGTCGCGGAATTAGGAAAGGAGAAGCTGATCGTGCAGGCGTCCAAGGGGAGCGAGTGGCAGAGGGGAATCAGCTCGTCGGTTCGCTTGGCGGCCATGATGCCGGCGAGGCGGGCGACCTCCAAGACGTCCCCCTTGGCAAAACCGCGCTGTTGAATGCGGGTGAGGGTTGCGGGCTGCATTACAACGCGGCCGCTGGCCCGGGCGACGCGGGTCGTCACCGGCTTTTCGGCCACATCGACCATGCGACTGGCACCGGATTCGTCGAAATGGGTGAGGTCTGGCATGGGGTATTTGGGAGGTTGTGATTTTATGCGAAGGGTGCCGTTGCCGGCAGTCGGGTGGCAGCGTCATTCCGTAGGCGAAGCTTCACCGCACCTCACCGGGAGCAAGTTTACTCCCGGCTGGTGGAATGGATGGGTTATTGTTGACGCGGAGTGATTAGCCGGTGCCGGGTTGGAAGGTGGTGGGTTGGGGGGTGTCGGGGGTGATGACTTTCCAGCTTTCGCCGGTTTCGCGAAACGCGGAGAAGTCTTGGGGGGCGTAGCTGAATTCGAGTTCCGGAGTGGCGATGGCTTTGCCGCCGGCGGCTTTGGAGTGCATTGATGCGTCGAGGATTCCGCTGGCGAGGAGAGTGCGCTCGACGGGATAAGGTGACTTGCCCGTTCGGAAGAAATTGGCGATTGCGCCGCTAAGGGCATTGAAGAGATTCCAGTTGCCCCAGGAGCCGCTGTAGAAGGCGGTGGCCAGCGGTTTTTCTTGACCGCGCAGCTTGCAGGCGAAATTCCAGCGGTCGCCGCCGGTGCCAACGGTGAGCGCCGTGCCCCGCGTGCCATCTTTGTAGGTAACCAGCAGCGCGTGGCGGGGGACAAAGGGCTCGTCGGGAAAGCTCATGCGCGGGAGGCGCTTGTAGCCGGCGTCGCGCTCGGCGTGCATGGCCGCGCTTATGAGATCGCGGGAAATGCGGCCTTGCTCGAGGGCGGCACGAGCGGCGTCCCCTTCGAGCAGTTGCACTTCCTTGACGCCCGTCTCGCCGCCGCGACGGAACTCGATGAGCGACTGCATGATCTCCAGGGCGTGGAAGTCGTACGATTCGATGCCGCCGCCGTGGATGGAAACTGCTTCTTCGACGACGGCGTCTTTGGGAAAGTCGATGGGGGGCCGTCGCTCGGCCAGGGGGACGCTGCTGCCGGCCATGAAAGGAATTTTTAATCGCTGGGCGTCGTCGTACATCGCTTTGGACCAATCCCAGCGATACGAAAGATGCTTGTCGTTGAAGATGGGGACCGGCTTTTGACTGCGCTCGATGACGGTGACGATCTGGTCGAAAAATTCCTTGCGGGGGTACATGTGCTGGCCGAGGTCGTTGCGCGGATAGCGGCCGTGCTCGGCAATCAGCAACACCGCATCGACCCCAAGCTGCTTGCCGCCCAGGCAGAGGGCTTCGTCGATCGTTTTGTAGATCGGAACCTTGTATTTTTCGGATGCCTCGCGGGCCATGTCTCCATCGGGGAACTGATCGACGTAAAACGAGACGACATCGACGCCCGGGTCGAGCCACTGGCCGCGAAACAGATATTTGCCCATGAAGCTGGTGAGAAAATGATGGGCGTGCGAGCGGAGGCGGAACTCCGTGAAGATTGCGGCCACTTTGGGGCGGCCGGTTTGGGCAGCGTTAGCAGGATTTCGAACGAGTGAGACGGCGGATGCGGCGGCGGTGGCCGCTAACCAGCTTCGCCGAGAGATGAGGGGATGTGCCATCGAAAGATTCTCCGGAAGTTTCAAACTGCGAGTGCTTCAAGATAGAATAGCCGGGATGAAAATCCTACTAGTTTTCGTCGCGATGGTTAGCGTTGTGATTTCCAGTGCTTGCGGGCAGGAAGCTTCGCAGCGCGAAGAATCGCGGAATGTTTTTAGCCCAGAGCAGATTTTTCTCAATATGCCGATGAACAGCGATCGTCGCTGCATGGGAATATCGCTGGTGGCGGCGGCGCTGCTCGAAGGAGAATGTATCGCCGATGGAGCATGCGACGTACCTCGCCAGTTGGGCAACCAGATTTACGATGGCGCGATCAGCAAGCAGCGGGTGCGATTTCAGGAAACATTGTGCCTAGGTGAAGCACGCGTGGCGATTCAATCTCGCGAGGGGCTCGATGCGCTGGCGACGGCCGTAATGGACCGATACAAGGCCTTGTATCAAGAGATGATTGCCTCAGATGCGGGCAGGCGACGACTGAGATCGGCCGAGCGGTTGGTGATCCGCACATCCAGGGAACTCGACTCCATCTTGGACGCGGACCGGGACAAGATTGTGGCTTTTCCGGTAGTCGGCAGCCGGAAATTTCCCAGTGGCGAAACGAAAGACTCCAACCATGCCGTCCTGATCGCGAAGAGGCAAAACGGCGCGAAGGTGGTTTATGATCCGAACGACCCGGCGAAAGCGATTGCGTGTGAGCTGAACGAAACCGAGGACGGGCTTGAGATCGGTTGGACGTGCCGCTATCGCGATACGGGGATGACGACGACGCAACATTATCTATTGCTGCATCCGGATAAAGCGTTTCCGCTAATACTGACGGCGAGTTAATTCGCGTTTGCCTAAAACGCCCGCGCCCCGGCTGGGTCTGTCCAACCGGGGCGCGCCAAACGATTTTCAAACCGCCGCTACAGCCTCGACATGCTTGGCGAGGCGCTTGCGGGCGACGTGCAGGCGTCGCTTGATCGTGCCGACCGGGGCGTCGAAGGAGTCGGACATCTCGATCAGCGATTGGCCGCGGACGTAGAACGCCTCGAGCGTTTCGCGGTCGAGCCGGCGGAGAGCCTTCAGGCCCCGGCGGACTTCGCGGGCCCGTTCGCCGTCGATGGCGAGGGTTAGCGGTGTCCGATTTTCGACGCAGGTGCGGTCCAGCGTTTCGCTCTCGATCGCGTGGTCATTCGGCCGGCGAATGAGCCGGTTGATGGCCATGCGATTGGTGATCGAGCGCAACCAGCCGGCGAAGGCCTCGGGCTCACGGAGCTGCGCAATTTTCTTCATCGCTTGGATGAAGACATCTTGGCACAGTTCCTGAGCCTCACCATAGTCGCCGAGCCGGCGGAGCGCGATCGCCATGACATGCCGTTCGAATCGCTCGAACAGGTCGCCAAAGGCCTGGCGGTCGCCGAATTGTGCGGCCCGAACCAGGCCGAGCAGCTCGGTGTTATCGGTATCCAGGGAAAGAGTGGTCATGGGGTGCTCCAAACACTGCATCTGAAAATGGGCAAGCAAACACCGAGGGCTAAACAACCCGGTGCGGGCGATCGCGGGAAGCAAGGAAACAGCGAACAGCAGCGGCGAGTGGCTTGGTCACGGTGAATCACCGCGAGGCCGCTCGGCTGGCATCCGCTGTCTGACTGTGAGGAGGTTCTTAGGTGAGTTGCCTGGTCACCGGGTTATGCTTCGCAAAACCCAGCCACCCAAGCATCTGTCCTAAGATCTCGCTATACAGCTTGAGACCCGCGGACGCCGGCACCGGGATGTCTCCCGGCGCGAGCAGCGACTTGGCTTACTTAGGCCATGTTCGCTGCGGCCGGGACTGGTTCCGGTGCCTTCCGGCTGTTGTTTGCCGGTAAACGGCTTTAAGCCGTAGGCTGCGGACCAGCGCTGTGGTGCTGACGCGGCATAGAGGCGCAAATGATGCGACGAGGAAGCGCGCACTGCATCAACGCCTGCCATAACCGTGCGGACCGTGCGATTGACAATCGCAGTCGTCGTTACGTTGGCGGTGGTGTTGATGACGTTACGCATCGGAATCCTCCTCAGGCGTTTTTGCGCACAGAGCAGAAAAGTGAATGAAGCAGACTGTAAATTGATCCGGGCTGTCGAGCAGTTGCCGGTGTCAATTTGAACCAAAATCCAGCGAATGATCGCCCGATTTGGCCCAATTGACGGTTATCGGCTAAAGAAGCTTGACTTCGCCAGGAAACTGAAATCCTACCTCGATTATGCAGTTCGGACAACGCTTTCTCAAACGCTGTCACGGACTTTGGATGCCAGTTGCCTCGAAGACTGCGGAGGCGGCGGAAAGGTTCGCGCGGATTATCCAGAATTTTTTGCCGCGTGCGTTTTTAGGAAAAAAAGCCAGCTTTAAGGCACGAGGCCGCTGGTGGTTTCTGGCATAGGGGAAGCCGCAAAGTGTTCTGCACCAAACACTTGCGATCCAGATGCGACTTCCAGGCGGCTCACATCCCAGGTTTGGGCATAACGTGAGATTGCCAGCAAATCGATCACCAGCTCTTGAACTCGGGAGGCCCCGCCGACGACGCAGGGGACAAGTTCGCCGTCCTGGGTGCTGAGGCGTGATTCCATATCGCGGGCCTCGGCTGCCAGCGAGCGGACAGTCTTGGCGATGCGATCATGGGCGCTGGTGTGCCCCATCCGCTCCACCAGCTCGCTGGCGGCGGCATCGACCTCGGGAAACACTCCCTCGGTGCGTCTGGCGGCGAGCAGATTCATGAAAAATCGGAGCAAGCACCCGCGGGTAATCAAGCCGGTGGGGCAGCCGTTGTTGACGATGACGACGCCGCGAATGACGACGCGGGCGAGAAACTCATAGACGGTGAGTGCCGAAGTTTCTTCTTCGTAGCAGACCACGTTGCGTTTCATGACTTCCTTGATGGGCGTGGTCCACCAGCGCGGCCCGAACATGATCGACATCAAGTCTTTTTCCGACAGGATGCCGACGAGCTGGCCGCCGTCATTAACGACCGGAGCGGAAGGGATGCGGAAACGCAGGAAGTAATTGGCCGCGGTGGCCGCGGTGCTGTTTTCGTTTAGCGGGGCGACGATGGCCGTCATCACATCGCGGGCAGGAATCTCTTTCAAGAGCGAAGCGAGATCATCGCCGTCACGGCTGGGCAATGGTCCGTGGGTGAGGCTGCGATAGGGGACCACGCGGTCACGGCCGCTGCGCTTGGCCACCACGAGTGCCTGATCGGCCATATCGGCCAGGGCATCGGTGTTGGCCGTATCGGGCAGTTGTTGGGCCACGCCGAAGCTGGCCGTGACGTTCAGCGTTTTGTCGTTCACTGAGACGGATAGCGCGGCAATTTTTCCGCGGATCATCTCGGCCCACTCGAAGGCTTGTTGTTCCGTGGTTTCGGGTAAGACGGCAAAGAACTCTTCACCGCCAAAGCGGCCAACAAAGTCGCTGGCGCGGACGCCGGTGGCCAGCACCTGGCCGATATGACGCAGAACTTCATCACCGGCTTGATGGCCGTGCGTATCGTTGACTCGTTTGAAGAAGTCGATGTCGATCATGACGCAGGAGAGCGGCGTGCGATAGCGCGACGCGCGGCCCCACTCGCGATTGAAGTCTTCCAGCAGCACACGCCGCGTGGCCAAGCCGGTAACGGCATCGACATTCGCCAACTGACTGAAATGCTGCTCCAGCTCGGTCACCCGCGAGCCGGCGCGAATTCGCGCCATCAGCTCATTGCGGTCGATCGGCTTTTTCAAAAAGTCGTCGGCCCCGGCCTCCAGACATTTGAGCATGTCGCTGGAGCCCGTCCGCATCGTCAGGAAGATTGTGTACAGATAGTGGCCGAGGTTTTGCGTTCGCACCCAGCGGCACAGTTCCAGGCCGTCCACGTTGGGCATTTCCCAATCGGTTACAAGCAGCCGTGGGCGTTCGGCCTCGATCAATTCCATCGCCTGGCGGCCATCGCTAGCGCGCAGCACTTGAAAGCCTTCCGACTCTAGCCATTTGGATAGCAGCCGAAGCATCGCGGGATCGTCGTCAACGATCAAGACCTTGATGGATTCAAGGGGCATGGAGTGAGTGCCGTCCGCCTGTAGTGGTAGCGATCTGACGACCGGCCAATTGGCGCGCAATGTCGTCATACCAATACTAGATTGCGGTTTTGGGCACTGTGATTCCGGCTGGTGGGCCTGTGCCGGTTATGCGGTGGGTAATGGCACATTTGCGGCCCGCCGTGGCCTCATTTCGACCACCACCCACAACGCGATCCCGGCGATCAAGAGGCCAATGCTGAGCCACTGGGAGATGCTGAGCGGGTATTTGGGCTCGTCCGAGCGGATCATCTCGATCAGAAATCGCGAGATGGGGTGGATCGTGAGCAGCAGGGCAAACACCTCGCCATCACGAACGCGGAAGGGATAGAAAAACCACAGAACGCAGGCCAAGAGTGCCGCATCAATGGCGGCATAAAGCTGCGCGGCGTGAATCGGGACGCTGCGAGCGGGTGGTTTGGCCGTCTTCCAGCGAAAAACACCATCCGGCGTAGCGATCTCGAACGCCCCTGCGGCGGTAGTCAATTTGCCCCGCGCGTCGTCCAACGACTGAAGCTCCGCACCGTTAATGCTAAGAACCTGCGAGCCAACTTTAAGCCCCGAAGCAGCGGCCGGGCTACCGGGGGCAATATAAGCCACGGCAAGCACGTCTTCCTGCTCCTTCACGTCGAGCCAAACGCCGCTCCGCCATCCCAGGCTCTCATGCTGCATGTAAGGAGGGCTGTCGGGAGGGAAGGTGAGGGCAAAATTCTGTGTCAGGCAAACCGCGCCGAAGCAGCAGCCGTTGAGGAAGCAGCCGACGCGGCCGAGCGATTGGCCGAGGACCATGCTGGGGGCGATGATGTCGCCGATGGCGAGCACGTTGAGGCCGCGGCGGAGACAAAACCAGATTCCGGCGGGCACACCGAACAGCACCGAACCGTAAACGACGAGGCCTCCCTTGGGGACATTGGCGATGGATTGGAGCGTAGCCAAGACGCTGCCGGTGCGGCGCGGGGAAAATTCCTGATTCCAATATTCGGCGACGTAGAATACCCGCGCCCCGATGATACCGGCGATGAACATGACAATCGCCAGGGAGTAGATGACCTCGGGATCAATGCCCACTTGTTGCGCGCGGTAGGCGGCCATTCCCACGGCGGTAATCGTGGCCAGCATGAGCATCACGCCATAACCGCGAATCGGAAGGCCGCGCATACCGCCGGGAGGGCCCGGTTCGACAAGATTTGGTAAGAGGAAGGCGACCACTCCCGCGACGAGCAAGAACACGGGCAGGAAGCCCGGAATTTCGCGGCGGGTGTGCGGCCGGAGCGAAAGCACGATCGCGCCAACGATGCTGACGATGATCCACGCCCAGAATAGCCAACCAAAGCCGAAAACCGGCCAGTTGGCAAACTCGGCGGGAATCGAAAACAGCGTGGTTCGCACGGCGAGCTTACCGAAACGTGGGAGAGGTGGTCGACTAGGACCGGACAAAAAACAGCTTCCCTGAATAATTCAGAATGAATTTGAACAGAAGGAAACGAAGGTAACAAAGGGGAAGAAACATAAGGAAACCGCTGATTTCGCGGACAGCGCGGATGGTGTGGTTGGTATTGCGTGGTCTGTCTGCATTTCATTCGCGAAATTCTGCGCCATCCGTGGTTGCCAATTTTGTTGCTACTTCATATCGGTAAACAGTTCCAAAAGTTATTACTTGTTCAGCGCTTACTCGTTTTCTGACAGCAGTCGGTTATCGATCAGGCGTGTTGTGCCGACGCGGGCGGCGATCAGGGCGATGGTGGGTCGATCGACGGTGGTTCGCTCGGCCAGCGAATCGGGATCGGCGAGCGCGACATAGTCGATCTGCACGATTCTCGCTTGCTGAAGCATTAGTCGCATCGCACCCACGATCGTCGCTGCGTTTTGCTCGCCGCTGCTAACGAGCGCATCCGCTTGAGCGAGCGCGCGGGACAATGCCAGGGCTTGCTCGCGTTCGGCGGAGGAAAGATAGCGGTTGCGACTGCTCATCGCCAGACCATCCGCCTCGCGAACCGTGGGGCAGGCCACCACTTCGATCGGCACCGCGAGGTCGGCCACCATGCGCTTGATGACTTGCAGTTGCTGGTAATCTTTTTGCCCAAAGCACGCGACATGTGCTGGCAGGAGCTGAAAGAGCTTCAGCACAATGGTAGCCACACCGCGAAAATGGCCAGGACGGCAAACACCTTCCAGCGGCTGCGCGACAGCGGGCGGCTCGACATACGTCGAGAAGCCGGGCGGATAAATATCGGTCGCGAGCGGAATGAAAACGAGATTGCAACCGGCGGCAGCGAGTGCTCGCAGATCAGAATCGAGCGTGCGGGGATATTTTTGAAAATCTTCGTTCGGACCGAACTGCGTGGGGTTCACGAAAATCGTGGCTGCGACGGTGTCGGCCAACTCTCGCGCGTGGCGCACCAGGCTGACGTGCCCTTCGTGCAAAGCGCCCATCGTGGGAACGAGGCCGACGCGGCGGCCTTGGCGGCGCAGATCGAGAATCGTCGCCTGCATGTCGGTCGGGGAGGTGAAAACTCGCAGGTTGGGTTCGTCAGCAGCGGGGGGCGGAAGCGCGGCGAGGAGCTCGCCTACGGTCTGCCGCAATTTGGGATGAACAAAATCGGCGGCAATTTCGGTGGCGGGGGCGAGCGCGAAGCGCCGCTCGTGCAGTCGCGGATGCGGAACGGTGATTTCACTCGATTCGAGAATTGCGGCGTCGTACAGCAACAAATCGAGGTCGATGGTGCGCGGTCCCCAACATTCGGATCGTACACGGCCGAGCTCCTGTTCGATCTTGAGCAACGCGTGGAGAAGTTCAGCCGGGTAGAGATCGGTTTCGATCAACGCGGCGGCGTTAAAATAGGCATCTTGCCCAGCAGGACCGCCAACTGGGGAGGTTAGGTGAAATGAGCTGATCCGGCGAAATTGGATCGCCGGATGGGTATTTAGCCGTTCGATCGCCGCGAGGAGATTTTGGGCACGGTCACCCTGATTCGAGCCGAGCGCCAACAGACAAGCAGCCATCGGCACATTATAGGGATTTGCAGGCTTCGCGCGGCAGTGGCGCGAAATACAGCCGGCGCGAGACACGAGTCGTCAAATAACAAGCTACCCAACTAAACTGGTGACATAGTAAGCTGGAAAAAAGGGGGGGCATCCGTTCCTCAGGTCGCCGACTGTCGTTCCGCTCGGTCGTCGGCCCCCAAATAAGCATTCCAGCGAGTGCGTGCTAAGCCATGCGGTGAGGCATAATTTTTTTGACGCTGTGCCAGGGAGAGTAGCACGGCGACATGATGGACGTTAGAAAAATCGCAATCCAAGGTCGATTAGCAGTAAGGCGATCAACAGCCAGCGGCGAATGTTGTTCGCAAATTTTTTCGACAGCTTCAATGCTGAAGAAAACATTTTGCGGTTCGCCATTCCGATTCGCCATTTTGATTCGCATAGCGAAGCATGTGAGAACCAGAACAAGCAAGATCGACTGGGCGTATTGTGCGAAGTTGGCGCGAGTTGTCAACAACACCCGCGCCGATTTTTTTATCGTGTAGCATGACGCGCACAAATCACTACGAATGTGCGGCATCGCCCCGAAAAAAATGCCTGACACATCAACAAGCTGTAACTCGATTGGTAAGTCAAGAACCAGAGGTACAACTGCGGATGGCGCTGATAACACGGATAAAAATATGGAAATCGTGATAAAGTTGAGTCTCCAAGCTACTGCTCATTCTGATCTGCGCGCATCAGCGAAATCAGCGGTTTATTTTGTGATCAAATTTCACCTTGCGTTGTAACGAAAATGCGGCCCTAGACCACTGCGCTTTCCAAAATTATTCGAGCGCGGCATGATTGACAAAGTGCTTGACAACCCATCCATGAACTAGCACGTCGATGACTAAGCCCATCCATGACTCAACACGAGCACTTGCCGTGATTGACGAATTGCCGGCCACGGATCTGCGCAAGCTGCGCGAGTTGTTGCTGGAAGCAGCGGGCGGCAACGACGCGCTCGCGAGTGACGGCTTGGAGCGCACGGAGTGGTTACAACAACTGCTCGGCGTTGCGTTGTGTCGCAAGCTGGGCATCTATCTCTTGCCAAAAGAATTTCGGCTGTCGGTTGTGATGCCGGTCTATAACGAAGTTCGCACGCTGGCCAAAGTGATTGAGCGCGTGCGGGCAACGCGACTGCCGATTGAGCTGATTATTGTCGATGACGGCAGCACGGATGGCTCGCGAGAACTGCTGGCCGATATGCGCGATAAAAGCGAGACGCCTGACGCCGACTTGAAGGTCATCTTTCACGAGAAAAACCAGGGGAAAGGGGGCGCAATCAAGACCGGCTTCCTCGCCTGCACTGGGGACGCGGTCATCATTCAAGACGCGGATTTGGAATACGATCCCGACGATTATCGTTCGCTTTTACAGCCGCTGGTGGAAGACGCGGCGGATGTGGTGTATGGCAGTCGTTTCAGCCATATCGACGGGCCAGTGCATCATTATTGGCATCGCTGGGGGAACCAGCTCATCACGCGGCTGTCGAACTGGCGATCGGGCCGCACATTGACCGATGTCGAGACGTGCTACAAGTTAATTCGCCGCGAGCTGGTGCAAAAAATTGCGCCGCAACTGCGCGAGCGGCGGTTTGGCATCGAGATTGAGTTGACGCACATGTTAGCCCGCATGCCAGGCGTGCGCTTTTACGAGCGGCCAGTCAGCTACGTCGGCCGCTCGTGGACAGAAGGAAAAAAGATCGGCGTTAAAGATGGCCTACGGGCGCTGTGGTGCATCCTGCGGTACTAACGCTTGACCGGCTTCGCTTCACTTGCCGGCGAATTGCGCAACGTGAATGACTGCGCACCGTCGCGGCGAATCATTTGGATGCCGCCGGTATTGATGCGGTGACGCAGGCTGCGCAGTGTCTGGCCCCAGGTGTTGAGACGATCGACCAACTCGGGGCTGAGCGAACCTGGCTTCTGCTGCGTGCGAGCCATCACCACGCTACGATCGTGCCGCAGCGACCACAAGCGACGCAGATCGTTCGCGCTAACGGTGGCCATGTCTTCCTGCACCAGGATGATCTGCCCGTTGGACGCGGCTAGGCCGGTCTTGGCGGCCTGAGCCAGACCCCGCTGGTCGGAATGCACCAGCAGCTTCACCTGCGGATATTCGCGGGCCAGGTCGCTGGCAATCTCAGCCGTGTGATCGAGCGAGGCATCATCGACGACGACGACCTCGAAGCGGCTGGTCAGGTCGGGCAGCAGATCGAGCAGGTGGTGAACCTGACCCCAGATCGTGGCTTGGGCATCGCGGACGGGAACAATGATGCTGAGCGAATCATCCACGGTTGGTCCTTCGCGCGAGAGAGGGCGCGGGCGAGTTTGAAATTGATCGACTAGGGGTTGAGCATTTCGCCACTCGGTCGCGAGGGAATCGTTATCTGCGGGGATTTCCGATCGTAGGTCCGGCTTTCTTGACCCGCCCATTTCAAAAGGAGCGGCGCGGATACAATGGAAACTCCTTAACCCGAGATAGTCATGTCATCACATTCCCCACCCGCGTCGATCCCTGACTTCAGCAAAAACGGCGGTTTGATTGCCGCTGTGGCCCAAGATGCAGTCACCAGCGAGGTGCTGATGGTCGCCTGGATGAACGCCGAAGCTTATGAAGAAACCGTTCGCACGGGCCGCGCCGTTTATTTCAGCCGTAGCCGCGGCAAGCTGTGGCGAAAGGGAGAGGAAAGCGGCCACCAGCAAGCGGTGCAGGCCATTTATGTCGATTGCGACGCCGACACGGTGCTGTTGAAGGTCGAGCAGGTGGGTGCGGCCTGCCACGAGGGGTATCGGAGTTGTTTCTTTCGCGAGGTAACGCCGGAGGGGCTGAAGATCGCTGCGACGCGGCTGGTTGATCCGGCAAGCGTGTATTCCAAAGGATAAACGCCGCCGCAAATGTTTGGTTCGCGTGCAACTGCCATTCGTACTGAGTACTTAGTACTGGGTACCAAGTGACTACTGCAATTAGCTGCGGCTGAAACCGCCAATTCCGGTTTCGGCCAGCGATCGCTATATTCTGTGGCAATGTTTACTTCGAATCTAGGAGCATCTTCATGAGCGCCGAAGCCAAGTTGGTTGAGTTGAATTTGCAGTTGCCGCCGATTCCGAAGCCGGGCGGGGTCTATAAGCCGGTGGTGATCGTGGGCAACATGGCGTATGTCTCGGGCCATGTGTCGGTGCGGTCGGATGGTTCGATCATCACGGGCCGCGTGGGGGCCGATGTCGATCAAGACTTTGGCAAGAAGGCGGCCGAAGGGGCGGGGCTGGCGATTCTGACCACACTGCGGGCGAATCTCGGCAGCCTCGACCGCATCAAGCGCGTCATCAAGACGCTGGGCATGGTCAACAGCACGCTGGAATTTACGAATCACCCGGAAGTGATCAACGGCTGCAGCGAGCTGTGGAAAGCCGTGTGGGGGGACGATCACGGCGTGGGTGCTCGCAGCGCCGTTGGCATGGGCTCACTGCCACGTAACTCAACCGTCGAGGTCGAGGCGATTTTCGAGCTTGCGTAGCACTGCAATCTCACCGCGGTTAAGGCCGCGAATGATTTAGTGAGCGGCCGGTGGGTGCGCGTGCTGATTTGCGGTGCGCGGACGCAGAAAGGCCGGCAGCCGATTGCGCAAGGCTGCTGGCAGGCCATAATCGACCGGTCCGTGGCCCATTTGAACGGCCAGGACGAAGCCGATGACGAAATTGGTGGCGCAGATGATGAAGATGAGTGGCATCGCGAGCATGACGTGCGCCTCGGTCGTTGGAGTGTGGCGTCCAACGAAAGTTTAGGTCACGTCACGATGCTCACTACTCAGTCGTACCGGCTATGCCGATTGTCGTGATTAGATTAGTAATCCGACGATTGGCCGCGGACGACGGGGCCGTTGGTGCGTGGGGGAGCGGCGGCGGTGCGAACCGATTGTTGGGCCGCACTACGTGCCAGTGCTGCCCGCTGCTCGCCGGTGGCTTGGGCCGCGCGAGTAATTCGAGCGAGCAGGTCGGGCGCGGCCTGATCGACGACATAAACCTCGCTACGCTGCGACGGATCACGCTTCGAGCGGACAATGAAGACGATTTCGGTATCGTCGCCCGCGGCGATGACCGGCGGGGCGTCATAGTTTCGCGCCGGCTGAGTCATCGACGTTGGAGTGGGCATGGGCAAAGCCGATTGTGGAAGTGGATTGCCCACTGATTCCTGACTCCTGACCCCTGGCTCCTGCCCCCTGGCCCCCATCGCCAATGCCCCAGAACTTGCCGACGCCGATCGCTGATAGATCTCCGATTGGCCGATCTGATCGAGTTGCCAGTGGATCGAGGCGAGGCCGGCATACAAACCTTCGTCGTCGGTTGGATCGGCGGCGTTGCAGATGCCGATGAGATAGCCCTCGGCGCTGAACAGGCCGCCGCCGCTGCGGCCGTCGATCGGTTGGCCAGCGGCGGTGAAGTTGGGTTTTCCTTTGTATTTGTTGACGGCCGTAATGTGCGTTGGGCGGAGGCTGGGGTCGGCCCCTTTGTCGCAGCCGTACGTGAAAGCACGGTCGCCGGGGCGAACCGCAAAACCGGGCGGAGCAACCTTCGCGGCTTGCGCGCCTGGGCCGCTACGAATGCTGATCAGGGCGATGTCGCGATCGAGGTCGTAGCCGATGAGTTGGCCATCGACAGTTTGCGCTGTGCCGCTGGTGAACAGATCGGCCGTGAGCTTGCCGCGGCCTTTCGATTCGCGGAACAAGTGTCCGCAGGTAACAACCAACGCTTCTCTGTCGTGCGTGTCGATGATGGTACCCGTGCCAAACCCGTAGCCTGCGGCGTCTTCGACCTTGATGCGGACGGTAGCAGCGCGAGCGGATTGGTCGGGAGATACTCCGGCCACTGCTGGTGGGCCGGCGGCTGCCGGGGCAGCCCACCCCGCGAGCGTGACCAGCTTGTCGGCGGTCGTGACGCCTTCGATGCGGCCGAGTTCGCGGCCGCCGCTGACGGCGACAAATGTGGGAACTCCGTTGATGCGATGTTGCTGTGCAACGGAAAGCTGCCGATCGACATCGATCACCTGCACGTTGATGCCCTGTTGGGCCAACTGGGCGATCACTGGTTGCATCGACTGGCAGTGCTGACACCGCTGCGACGAGAACTGAAGCAGCGTGGTATCGGGCGCGGAACCGAGAATTGCCGCCAGGGTCAGTGCGTAAATCGGACTCATGCTTCCCTCCATGGAAGTTGCGGGCAGGATGTGTAGCCTTGCGGCTGCGGGGAGCTTCCTTTCCGCGATTTTGGAGCCTCGATCCTTCGAGGCGGGGCGTACTTTGCTGTCGGGTTGAAAATCTTACAAGAGCAATCTTGTGAAACCGATTGACGGGGACCGCATTCGCAAGCGAGCGATTTCGAGTTAAGTCCATGCACACGCAAGGCTTGCGCTCGTCAGAACGGCGACTTGCGATAAGCCGCCATTCGCGGGCGGACCCAAAATGCATTTGCCGTGCCAGGGCAGGCGGGAGACCTGCCGCAAGTGAGGATTTGATTGACGGCGGCGGGTGGCTGGCGCTAGAATTTTGGTTAATGGATGCCGATGGAATTGCTCATTGGCGTTCGTCCCACCAGATAGCGGCAATCCGAGGCGTCAAAAGGCGTTTCGCCCACCTGCCGCAGACTCGCTTGGAGACAAATTAATGTTTCGGATTCCCTTTGGGAAGACGACGCCGCGATATTGCGATGGCGTCTCGCGGCGGAGCTTCCTGCAAATTGGCATGGCGGGAATGGGATCTGTGGGCCTGAGCCAAATGTTGGCGTTGAAGGATGCCTCGGCGGCGGCTAGCGCGAAGAAAGATACAGCGGTGATCCTGCTGTGGCTCGATGGCGGGCCAGGGCACATGGATATGTATGATCTGAAGCCGGAGGCGCCGCCGGAGTATCGGGGTATCTGGAATCCGATCAAGACGAACGTGTCGGGCATTGAAATCAGTGAGCTGTTTCCGCTGCAAGCGAAAATCGCAGACAAGTTTTCGATCGTTCGCTCGCTCAATCACGGCACGGGCGACCATTTCACGGCGGGGCATTGGATTTTGACCGGTCGTGGCGCTGGCGTCGGCGGCAATTCGACCGCGGGCAAATACCCGTTCGTCGGTTCGGTCGCCACCAAGGTGTTGGGACCGCGAAAGGCGGGAATGCCGGCGAGCGTGGCGATTCCGCACGCAATGAGCATTGGTTTGCGGCCCGGCTACTTTGGAGGCAACTATCTGGGGCCACAGGAAAATCCGTTTGAGACCGAAGGCGATCCGAACAACGACAAGTTCCAGGTGAAGAATCTGGGGCTCTCGCAGCAGCTTACGCTCGACCGGCTGAACGACCGCCGTGGGTTGATTAGTCATTTTGATCATTTGCGGCATGATGCGGACAAGAGCGGGACGCTCGAAGCGATGGATCGGTTCGATCGGCAGGCGTTTGAACTGGTTACCGGCGAGAAAGCGCGGAAGGCGTTCGACTTGTCGCAAGAAGACTCGAAAAGTCGCGAGCGGTATGGCCGGCACACATGGGGGCAAAGCACGCTGCTCGCTCGCCGACTGGTGGAAGCCGGGGCGACGTTTGTCACGTGTCACTTCGGTGGCTGGGATCATCACTGGAATCTGCAATCGGGATATGAGAATTACCTGCCGAAAATCGATCAGCTCGTTTCGGCATTGTTCACCGATCTGGCGGAGCGCGGCCTGTACGACAAGACGCTGGTCGTGCTATGTGGCGAGTTCAGCCGGACGCCCAGAATGAATAACGGCGGGAACGGCGGCGCGCCGCTTTCGATGGGCACGCCCGGCCGCGATCACTGGGGCAATGCCATGTTCTGCTTGCTCGGCGGCGGCGGAGTGCAAGGCGGCCGCATCGTTGGCTCGACCAATCGGCTCGGCGAAGTCCCCCTCGACCGGCCCATCAAGCCCGGTGACATACACCACACAATCTTCCGCGTTCTCGGCGTCGATCCCAAGCTCCACTTCCCCGACCACTCCGGCAGGCCGATTCCGATTGTGGATCATGGGGAAGTGATTGAGGAGCTTTTCTAGTAGCAATTCAGATTATTTTTCAGCCAGCAGTTGCTCGATGGTTTTGCGCATCTGTTTGTCACCGGTGGCACCCTGCCATTTGAGTTCGCCTTGCCAGAACGTGCGGAGATAGCCGCGTTTATCGATGACATAGACGGTGGGCCACATGCTGTTGCCCCAGGCGTCCCAATTGGCTTTGTCGTTATCAGCGATGACGGGGAAGTTGAGGCTTTCGGCTTTCAGTTTCGATTTGAGCGTCTCGACGTTGTGCTCACTTTTCGTTTCGGGCGTGTGGATGCCGATGATTTGCACGTCTTTGCTGGCAAGTTGGTCCTGCCACTCGCGGTAGGTCGGGTAGTTGTGGATGCAATTGATGCAACCGAAGGCGAAGAAGTGCAGAACGACAACGCGGCCTCGCAGCGAAGCGGAATCGAGCGGCTGTGAATTGATCCAGGCCGTGCTGTCGCCGGCCAGATCGGGCGCTTTATAAACCGTGCTGCCGAGCTTGCTAATGTCGAAATCGCGGGCGAAGAGCAAGGCGAGCTTTTGTTTCTGATCGTTAGTAAGGGCTGCGTTGACCGCGTCGCGCTCGGTTTCGTTGAACTTGGTGTATTGCTTTTCCGCGGCGGCTGTTTCGAGCTTGGCCGCGCGAAGATCGCCCTGAAGCTTTTCGCGGCCTTCGCGGGCCTCAGTAATTGCCAGGCGGATGTCGGCTCGTTGCTTGTCCGTGAACTTGAGCTTGGCGGCCAGATCGTCTCGCAGCAGGGCCGCGGGGCCTTGCGAGCGAACGACGATTTGCTCCAGCCGCTGGGCCTGCTGCGGCTTAAGCAGCTTGCCAAGTTGAGCCTTCGCATCCGCGAGCAGTTTTGCAAGAGCCGGTTTGGCTTCTGCCGGGGCTTTGTTTTGCAACTTGAAACAGGCCAGATCGAGCGGATCGAGCGCGGCTCGCCATTCAACTTGCTGCGAAGCCGTGAGTTTGAGGTCGTCGATTACCGCCTGATCGTGGACAAGCGACCAATAGGGATCGGCAGGAGCCAGATCGTCGGCCTTGGCGGCCAGCGAGAGGGCGAGGGCGGCAATCGCCACAAATAGCGCAAAAAAGGAGGGCATCGTTACCGATGGTGTAAAGAGATACGACTTGCCCCATGTAAGAATAAGCAGCAGCCGGGCGCGCGGGCAAGGGCTGCTGGAATTTCCGCCCAAATAAACAGAAATTCGATACTGCGGCGTCTTTACTGTAACTCCGAACGAAAGCTGCGATTCACGAGAAACTCATGGCGGGCGATGACTGGCAAACCTGGTTCGACCGCCACGGCCCGGCGCTCGTGCTGCTGGCGCGGCAGTATGTCTGCAGCCGGGCGGACGCCGAGGATGTCGTGCAGGAAGCGTTTATTCGGTTTTGGCGCTCGCGCGAGCGAGTGGCGGAGCCGGCGGCGTACTTGTTTTCGTGCGTGCGCGGTTGTGCGCTCGATTGGCAGCGTTCCCGCCAGAGACGGACGCATCGCGAGGAACAAGTAGCCCGGCCGGAAACGGAATCGCTGTTTGCGAAAGCCGAGCAAAACGAACGCCGCGCTGCGATCGATGCGGCCCTGCACGAATTGCCCGTGGAGCAAGCCGAAATCGTCGTGATGAAAATTTGGGGGCGACTGTCGTTTCCCGAAATTGCCCAAGCCCTCGAAATATCGCCGAACACTGCCGCCTCGCGTTACCGCTATGCCCTCGCCAAGCTGCGCGAGGTACTGCACGAAGAACACAGCGGAGGAGCCAAGCTATGAATGACGACTTTGACGCCCTCGAATCGGAGTTAGCCAGTCTGACGCCTGCCGCTCCTTCATCGCAACTTCGCGGCCGCATCGCCGAGCAATTAGCCGCGATTGCACCAGTCGATCGAAAGCACACCTGGCGTCTGCCGCTGGCGATTACCGCCGCCGTTGCACTTGCCGCCAGTTTGCTGGTGATGCTGTTGCCGCAAAATTCGACGACGTTTGTTGCGCCGGCCCAAGAATTCGCCACGCCGCCCGCTCAAGCCTTCGATCCTGCATTGCCCAGCGTGTGGTCGTATCACCGAGCGTTAACCGGCTCCAGCGCTGCGCTCGATAGCTTGTTGAATCAACACGCCGCCACCCGCTCAAGCGACGAGCCGCTGTCGCCCACCACCGCCTTTCGCTCCTTCACTTCCGCCAATCAAGCCGCACTGGGAGAACTCTAATGCGAATGAAATTTCACCTGACCGCCTGGCTGCTCGCCCTGTCGGCGTTCGTCGCCGCGCCTGTCGCGGCACAACCGCCCGATGTGCCTTCGCCGCTGGCTCAAAACGCCGCCCTGCAATATTGGATTGCTTTTTCGCAGCTTCCCGCAACCGATAAAGAACACGAACGGATTTACAATGAGCTGTACACGATTTCGGTCAAAGACCCAGGCGTCGAGCGTCTGCTCACCAGCTCGCACCAAAGCCTGCTCTTAATGCGGCGTGGCAGTGAGCTCAAGCAGTGCGATTGGGGCCTCGATTACAACGATGGCATGGGCCTTCTGCTTCCACATCTTTCCAAGTCGCGCGATTTAGGCCGGCTGGCCGCGTTACGGATCCGCCAAAGCTTTGAGCAAGACAACATGGCCTTGGCCCGCGACGATTCCATGGCCACGATGAAGCTCGCCCGCTATGTGGGCCGCGACCCGATCATGATCTGCCTGCTGGTGCGGCTCGCCATCGAAGGATTCGTCATCGAAGCGGTTGCTCCTTACGTTCCGGAGATCAAAGCCTCGTACACACAGTCCAAAGCCGCGTTCGATTCGCTGCCGCCGGCCGCGACTTTGCTGGACACCATCAGCACCGAAAAGAAATACATGGCCGGCTGGATTATCACGCACATCAAGCACGAGGAGGCCCGTCAACCCGGCTCCTGGCGCAACCTCTGGCAAAACCTGCTCAGTGGCGACGGCGAAACGAAAATTCCCGATTCCGTGAAGAACATTGCTACTATCGGAGAGGCTCTCAAAATGGTCGAAGACTTGCTGCCGGTCTATGACCAAGTGGCCCACTACTTATCGCTGCCGAATGAGCAGTTCGACAAGGAATATTCGGCCTTCAAAGAGAAGCTGAAGGCCACTCAGCCGTTCGCGGGCGTGTTGCTGCCTTCCATCGATCAAATCCGCGCAAAGGAGCAGCGCGGACAGGCCAAGCTGGAGTTGTTACTCGCCGGAATTGCCGTCGTCGAAGGGGGCCCGGAGAAGCTCAAGGAAATCAAAGATCCCTTCGGGTCCGGCCCCTTCGAGTATCAAGCTCTCAATAAGGGCTTCGAGCTCAAGTCAAAACTGATGTTCGACGGGAAACCGGTGACCCTCAAAATCGGCCGCTAATCACCCGGCTCCCCACATCCTACTCGCTACTCCCTGCTCTTCACTTCGACACCGGCAGCCGCCACAGTGCCATCGCCAGCATGATCCAGAACCAGCCGTCGAAGATGAGCTCGATGCCGACGAGTGTTCCGATCACCCATAAAGCCGTGAGCGGGAAGCTTTTGTAGATGACCAGGCCGATCAGCGTGGTCAAAACGCCGCTCAACAGCGACCAGCCCCATTGGGGATAGCGAATCGTCAGCGCGGTAACCGACCGCATGACGCCAATCACCAAGAACATCGCCGCGATGACGAGGGTCAGGCTGGCTGTCGATTCGACCGGCATGTCCATAACCAAGAAGCCGACGATGGTGTAGAAAATGCCGATCAGAAGCTGCAGCATGTGAGCACTCCACTTGCCGGCCCAAATCGTCGCCACGATCGTCGCGATGCCGCTGACGATCATGCTCATGCCGAGCACCATCACGATTGCCACCGAGCTGATGCACGGATAGGCGATGGCCACCAAGCCGCTCACTACGAGCAAAATGCCCAGCACCAGAAACCACCACCACTCTTGTTTCAGGTGCTGCAACTCGTGCTTGAGCATGCTGGCGATCGGCGATCCCGCTAGCGAACTATCCAGAAATTGGCCACTCGTCTGATTTTCATAATTCATGTTGCAGCTCCTCACAGAATTTCGCGACCGCCTCGAACTCTTAGCCTACTTCGCCTAACACCGGAATTGAATTACTTTTTTGTCGAACCAACGTGCAGGCAACGCCCGCCGCCAACAACACCAAGCCGCACGCGACCCATAAGTAGTAGCCGATTCCATAACCGATCACCGGCGCGAGCATCCCGGCTTCGTTCTTGGGCACTTCTTGAATAAGCAGGGCTGATAACGCCAGGCCCGTGGCTACAGCCGCACAGCCCACCGCCCCCCAAAACTGCTTTTGCCTGAGCGAAACACTCGCCAAGAACAAAAACAGGTTCGCGTACCAGGCCGGATAGCTCATGCCAAGCAGCAAACAGGCCAAGCCAACGGTGAAGCCGCTGTCTTCGCCATAGAGCAGTGTGTTGCAGCCGAGTGACACGAAGAAGGCCGTGAACGCCAAGATCAATCCGCCAATTCGAATCCGCGTTTCCCACGTCGTCATGCTGCCGGCTCCTCAATGTGATCTCGTCGGTGCTTACCGCCCGCTCGACCGGCACGACCGATCTAAACGGAACTGCACTAGCGCGCAGAAGCAAACGACGGTATTGGAAGCCTAGCTCGCGTTCGGCCCTTATTCTTTCGCTTTTTCCGCGTCGCCCGGCAAGCTGCCTTGCAGCTTCGCCAGCTCGACCAAGAGAGTCGCATTGGCGGTGAACGGCGCGTCGCCATAGTGGCACCAGCGCACGACGCCCTCTTTATCGAGCACAAACGTCCCGTGTAGCAGCCGTTCTTTCTTTCCTTCGTTGGCCGGCGCATAAATAGAGAATGCTTCGGCCGTCTTGTTATCGGGATCGGCCAGCACGGGAAATGTGAACTGGCCATACTTCGCGAATTTTTCGGTGGTTTGCTGTGGCGTATCGGCACTGATGGCCACCACCTCCGCGCCGAGCTCACGAAACTTCGCAATGTCGTCCTGCAACGCGAACAACTGGCTCACGCAATGGTTGCAGTAATAGCCGTAGTAAAAGACGACGACGACCGGTCCGCGGCTCAATTGTTCGGCCAGCGATTGCTTTTGCCCGTTGTGATTGCTCAGCTCAAAACCAGGCGCGGGCTGATTCAAGAGTGGATGCGGCAGCGTGGGGAGGCTCTTGTCGTGCGATTCGGCCAGCAGCGTATCCAAATCCACTTCCAGCGGCTTCACATTCCGCTCGCGCAAGTATTCCTTGGCTTCGGCCGCGACATTTCGCGACTCCCGCCAATAGTGCCGCAGCCGCGGAGCAGCAGCCGACGCCAACACGAGCGCACCGCCAACGAATGCGAGACCAAAAATGACCTGCCGCTGGGTCATGCCCAATCGCCGGCCCGATAATGCAACCAAGTGATCCCTCACTGTCGTTTGCCGATGTTCAGGTAGCGATGTTTACCGGGCCAAGAGCGGTTCGACCTGCAGCCGGCCAAACAGCCAGTCCAGGGCCGGTGCCTCGTCCTCTTCGTCGTTCTTCTTGCGACGTTCAAACATTGCCGGTACCAGTGCAGCGGTGGCGGCGGCCACCAGCGGCCAGCCCACATATTGCAGGCTCTCCAGCCAAGCTGTTTCCGTCAGGACGGCATCTTCCGCTGCGGATCGCGTCGGGCATGCGGCACCGCCATGATGTTCGTCGAGCAGCTTGAGCACCGGCAGCGCTATGGTTTGCTTAGCCGACGACATGGGTGACGAACAAGTCTGGAATTCTTTCGGCAGGCCGACGGCGAAAATCCCGGCTTGCTGACACGGCACGCATTCCACCGTCGCCGTGGCCAATCCATCGCCCGCTGTGCCGTTCTTCCCGGCCAGTTGCTGCTTCACTTCCTCGGCTGCCTGCTTCTTTTGATCGCAATTGCATTGTCGCTTGCCATCGACGGACGTCACCACCAGGCCGCCTGAGTAACTGACCGTGCAAGGCTTGGCCACCAGCTTCTTAAATCCGACATTGGACGTGACAGCCACCTCATGCTTTTCGTGTTCGCCAAGTTTCAATTCTCCACTGAATTCCTCCACGGGCGACGTCGCATGAGCCTCACTCATTGCCTCGCTGCCGCTGGCCGACGCGGAATGATAAGCAGTCGGAGCGTGGCTGTGCCCAGCCATGCTGACGGCACCGGACACTAGCGAAACGACCGCACCGACAGCGGGCGAATCGTGAACGTGGGAAACGGTTCCAACATCCACGGAGGCAGCAACGTGATAAGCGCCATGATCGGCAACCGTGGCAGTTACCGACAAATTAGCCGAAGACGTCGAATTCAGCGGACTGGCCGCAGTGCTACTGACCGTCAGCGAGTTCAGCGAGGGAGCCAAACTCGGTGCCAAAGCAGGCTCAAAGCCCGAGTAAGGTGAACTCGTCGTATTGCTGGTGTTGTTTGTGGATGCAGCAGCCGAGCCATGCGAATGCATGGTGCTGCCAGAAGCCGCGGAATTCTCTCCCTCGGCAGCAGTCATGCCGAGCGCGTCGTGCAGTGACGAATCGACGTGCAATTGATCGTTGCCGCCCAAGCCGTTGATATCCAACCCCCGCACATCGGCCAAGAGATATTGCCCAATCACCTCGTCGTTTCGCCCCACGACGGAAACCGACGCGGCCGCGGCGTCATAGCGCACCGCAATCAAATCGTCGGCGGTTGTTCCCTGCACGTTCAACATGCCGTCGGTCAGCTCGCAGGTGACGCCGCAGACTGACATTACGGTTCGGCTCTCCAAACCTTCCATGAACAACTTACGCAACGGCCTGCGAGCATGGATGCTGCCACTAATGTCTCGTCGCTTCATACGGCACCTTGTTGTGCTGGGGCAGCGTTCTCTGCCAGCTCACGCGGGCACACGGAAGGGCCTTACCCGCAAACTTCACTCGGCTTAACTAGACCTCATTTCAGCGTACTAACAGTCCTTTTTTTTCGCAACATTTTCGCGCACTTGGCAATCGCCCAGCCGGTTGTGGCACCATGCCGGCGCGTCACAATCGTCACCTTCCCACCTGTTATTCCAATTCGCCATCTGCTGCGGCGACTAACGACCCGTCTCACCGCGGCTGCGTCGCTTTCGTCTCCTTATCCAGCCATTCCCAACCCACCGGCTGCGTCCACGCTTGCTGCTTTTGCCCGGCAAATGAGGGATCGACTGGGTCTGCAGTCGAAACCACTACCGCCCGCACGTACAACTCGTTCCCGGTCAATTGATACTTGGGTGACAGTCCGCTCGCCTTCGCGAGGACCTGGCCCACGTCGCTCGAATATTTGCGGCTGACGCGCAGCGCCTTGCCCGTTTTCTTGTCCGCCGGCGGTTTTCCCGCTTTGTCGAGCGTCGGCTGGCTGCTGGTATCCGCCCCGCGCAGCGTGCCGATGAAATTCGTCTCGTACGTCACTCCCGCGACCCCTTCGATCTCCAGCGACAGTGTGCGGCTTTGCCGATCGTACTTCACATCGGCCAGCGTCACACCGCTCGACGCATAGCAATCTCCGGCTTTGATTGCCTTCAAGAGGTACTCCGGCGTGAGATGCGTGGAGCGAACCATCGTCCAACCGCGGCCGGGACGCGAGGCGTTCGGCTTGCCGTGATAGCTGTGGCTGTCGTCCGTTCCAATGCCATACAGCGGCGCGGCCTTCAGCTCCACTAAGCGAATCGTGTTCGCGATGTCCCACATTCGGTCGATGCTCGGCCGATGCTCGTCCCCCTGAGTGTTGATCCCGGGATGCCCGTTGAACACTTCGAAATAGCGATCGGTCACGGCATGTGCGATGTCTTCGGCCGTCACCGCCCAGCCAAAATTCGGATGGTTCAGATGGGCCAGTATTTCTCGCCCCGCCTTGGTGGCCTGCTCTTCCACGCTCCGCAAATTATTCTCGATCGTCTCGCGCACTGTCTTCCCGCCCAGCGGTTCGATCACCTCGCGCACGTTGCTGGCGTTGATATGCACCGGCACACCCTCGGCCTTATCGCTGATCTCCTCGCTGGGAATCATGATGAACTTGCCCCGCTGCTCGACCAGCGCCCGGAACTCATCCAGCGGCTTCAGCCGATATTCAACATTCCCCTCGGTCTCCTTTTTCTCCACCCACGCCGGCCCAAACCGATCCGCATATTTCTTCAGCACGGTATCGCCGCCGCGCTTCTCAATATCCGCCGCCTTCATCCACCGCATGCCCTGGCTGAGGACGTTGTGGTCCGAGAGGGCCAAAAAATTGTAATCCCGCGTGCGATACCACTCCGCCACCATCTCGGGAAAATCATCCCCATCGCTCCACAGCGTGTGTGTGTGCAAATTTCCCTTCCACCATCGCGGCTTCGCCTCCGCCGGCACCGCTTCGTCGGCCTGAGTGCCGCTATCAACGACACCGAAAGCCGCGAACGCCATCGCTGCGATCAGCAGGCACCGGCAACTGCGATAAGCCAATCTCATTCGCGATTTCCTCTGTTTTAATTTGAAAGTGTAACTGGAGCGGAATTCGAACCCCATCGTCACTACCTTTTTGCTCCGTCGCGCGGGGTCAGGATGACTGGCAGGCGGAAAACGCTCAACTGGGATGATCGCGTGTTTCCTTACATTTTACAAGTTGTTGCGTGGCAGGTGGTTAGGGAAATTGATTTGGTTTGAAATCGCTCAACTTGAGCAGTAACAACTGAGTTGACTCGTGTTACATTACTTGCTCGGGATCGTTGGCCAATGCCTCGCTTTTCTGCTGCGGCCCGCGGCGTCGATCCACGGTCTTATCGCGATTCCAATCGTCTGGCGATAAATCGACAATCGCCCGACCGAGGACACCAAAGGCTCCATGACTATGTTTTCGCAATCCCCTCGGCGCTTGATTTGGTGGACAGTTTTTTTGCTTCTGCTGGGTTGCACGGCATTGCCTTGGCTCGGTGAGGCCCGAGCCCAGCCCGGCACCAAAGCGAAGGCCGCCCCGCAACCGGCGCTCGCCGCCGCAGACGCGCGGAATGAAGATCGCGTTGCGATTCGGACGTCACTCGAAGGGTTTGCCAAGGCCTTTGAAGCTCGCGATGCGAAGGCGCTGGCTTCGCACTGGACGGCCGAGGGTGAATACAACAACGAAGACGCGACAATTCAAGGCCGGGCTGCCATCGAACAGGCCTTCGCGGCGTTTTTTGCCAAGACGCCGGAAGTGAAGGCCAAAATTCAACCGGAATCGCTGCGATTCCTCTCCCAGAACACGGCTGTGGGCGAGGGCTCGGTCAGTGTACAGCGTGGTCCGGCCGCGCCCACGACGAGTGCTCGCTATCGCACGTTGCTGGTACGCGAAGAAGGCCGCTGGCGACTCGCCCAACTGAGCGAATCCGCGCACGACCGCGTATCGATCGAGGATCTCGAGTGGCTCATCGGCGAATGGAAATCGGCGAGCGGCCAAGGCGCGGAAATCAGTACGACCTACTCGTGGGCGACGAGCAAAAAGTTCATCAACGTCCAGTTCTCGATCAAAGAGAAGGAGATCGCCTTGACCGGGACGCAGGTCATTGGCGTGGACCCGGCCACGGGCAGTATTCACTCGTGGACGTTCGAAGCCGATGGTGGCGTGGGTAATGGGAACTGGAGCCGCGACGGCGACCACTGGGTAATCGAAGCGGAGGGCACGTTGACGAGCGGCACGACACTCACGGAAACCAATATTCTGCGGCGCGTCAACGAGGATACGTTCACGTGGCAGTCCGTTGATCGCTTCCTCGGGGAAAACGAAATCGCCGACCTGCCGCCCGTGAAGGTGAGCAGGGTCAAATCCCGCAAGTAAGTCCGTCCGTTTTTGCTTCGCCCGCCTCTAATCTTTTGAATTGCCAGAACTCGGAGCGCCCGATCATGCGTCTCAAATACTTGGTTTCGTCGTTTGTTCTTGTCGGCTTGATTCTCGCTGCTCATCCGGCGATGGCTCAGCGCGGCGGACGGGGTGGTGGAGGCGGAGGTGGTGGTGGCACTCGCGGAGGTGGTGGAGGTGGGCCAAGCCGCGGCGCTCCTGGTGGAGGTGGTATGGAACGCGGTGGTGGAGGCGGCGGCGGCCGCGGTGGCCCTGGTGGCGGTAACAATTTTGATGGTGGAGGAGGTAGTTTTGGCGGCGGAGGCGGCATGGAGCGCGGTGGAGGTGGTGGTGGCGGATTTGGAGGCGGGCTTTCATCCAACAATTCCCCCGGCGGTATGCGTGGCGAAGGCGGAGCTTCACGACAAAACGCAGCGATGGGGCCCTATGGCCGAGAAGGCGGCGGCCAAAACAGCGGCATGGGAGCACGGCCGGGTATGGGCTCTGGCGGCGCAGGAGGACCGGCGAGTGGTGTCGGCGTTCGTCCCGGTATGGGTGCGGGAGCAGCCGGGGGGCCGAACAGCAACGCCGGTGCTAGACCGGGCGCAGGTGGAGCGGCTGCCGGGGCGGCAGTCGTCAATCGCAATGAACCCAATGCCCCAGGCGCGCAAGGTGCCGCCGCGGGAGCAGCTTTTTCGAATCGCAACTCCCCCAATGCAACCGGTGCTCAAGGAGCGGCTGCCGGAGCCGCCGTAGCAAATCGCAACGCTCCCAATGCCACGGGTGCTCAAGGCGCGGCAGCGGGAGCCGCAATCGCGAATCGCAATGCTCCGCAGTTTTCCGGAGCCCAAGGTGCCGCCGCCGGCGCTGCAATCGCTAACAACAACGCTCCGCAGTTTTCCGGGGCTCAGGGAGCCGCTTTCGGCGCTGCCGCGGCTAATGGCACGCGTTACACATCGGCGGCCGCGCTCGACGCCCAAGGCGCTGCCTTTCGAGCTGCATCCGCCAATTATCCGAATTACAACGCCGCCGCTTATGCCAACTTCGCCTCGGCCTGGCATCCCACGAACATCGTAACCCCGTCGCTCTATCAGCATCCGGGTTACGCCGCGCTCGCGGTGGGCTTGGGGCTCAGTGCTCAGCCCGTGCCCTATGACTACGGCGGCAACGTGGTGGTCCAGCCTACCAGCGTGTACGTCAATGGTGACACCACCGGCACGCCGCAACAATATTCCGATCAAGCGAGCCAAATCGCGGCAACCGGCGAATCGACGCAGCCCGCGACGGACAGCAAATGGCTGCCGCTCGGTGTCTTTGCGTTGGTTGAAGGGGACGCGACAACCTCCGACGACATTTTTCAACTCGCGGTCAATCCTCAAGGGATCATCCGCGGCAACTACCACAATCTCCGCTCCGATCAGGTCGAGACCATTACCGGTTCCGTCGATAAGACCACCCAACGAGCGGCTTGGACCATCGGCGGCGATCAAATTCCCGTGTACGAAGCTGGCATCGCGAACCTCACCAAGGATACGACGCCCATCCTCGTCCATACCGGGAACGGACAGTCGCGTCAGGTCACGCTCATTCGTATGGAACAGCCAACCCAATAACTCCTCACAATCCTGAAGATGCACCTTATGAAAGTTGCCAAGACACTACTCTGGACGACGATAGCCGGCGCAATCGCGCTGCTCGTCGTCGGTTCGTCAGCCCAAGCGCAGCCAGCCGCCGCTGGCAAAAAGCCGAATATCGTCGTCATCATGGGCGATGACATCGGCATTTGGAACATCGGCGCGTACCACCGGGGCATGATGGCCGGCCGAACGCCGCATCTGGACGAGTTGGCTCGCCAGGGAATGATCTTCACCGACTACTATGCCGAAGCAAG
>JANNTN010000538.1:0-6515 GCA_031394445.1 Anatilimnocola sp. | reverse complement strand
CCACATGCAGCAGCAGATCGTCAAAATCCACTGCGTTCGCTTGCAACAGCCGTCGCTGGTATGCCGGATAAACCCGCTGCACAATCCCACCCACCGCATGCCCCTGCCGGGGCACATATTCGTCCGGCCCCATCAAATTATTCTTCGCCCACGAAATCGCGTGCGAAATCGCCTCCGGCGTCGTATGCGACAGATCGACCCCCTCGTCCAGAATCGCCTCCGCCATCATTCGCCGGCTGTCGTCCATGTCATAGATCGAATAATTCTCGCTCAGCCCCACCAGCGAGCCATGAATCCGCAGCAGCCGCGCACAAAACCGGTGAAACGTCCCCATCCACACCGTCGGCAACCCCACCAGCCGGGCCAGCCGCGACTTCATCTCATCCGCCGCCTTATTCGTGAACGTCAGCGCCAGAATCTGCTTGCCGTTAATCCCCTGA
This sequence comes from Anatilimnocola sp., assembly GCA_031394445.1. Taxonomy (GTDB): domain Bacteria; phylum Planctomycetota; class Planctomycetia; order Pirellulales; family Pirellulaceae; genus CAYLLN01. The sequence goes on along the minus strand of JANNTN010000538.1, from coordinate 6,075 downwards.
TGCAGCAGATGCGCCACGCGATGCGTCACCACCCGCGTCTTCCCGCTCCCCGGCCCCGCCAAAATCAGCAGCGGCCCATCCACATGCGTCACCGCCGCCAACTGCGGCTCCGTGAGCGATTCAAAGATGTTTGACGAATTCGATTCGATCGTGGTCGTTTCCATACGACGTTTATTCTAACGCACAATGGCTTTTACGAACTCATTCGCGCTCAGTCGCGAAACATCGGCGACCGTGATAACGACTCCAACCAAGCTGAAAACGTCTTCTTGGTTGGACGCACTTCTGGAATAGAGTGGGCATAATAATAAACCGGCGGGTCGTCGTTGGGCAGGTCTTTAGGGTTAATTAGCATCTGATCTCCATCGGCATCAAGCCAGTAGTCTGCAAAACACAGCATTCCTTCTGACGGACACGACAAGCCGGATCGAGACTCGTGAAAAAAGATATGAGTTCCGATCGTGAGCCCTTCTAATTCAATCTGCCGGCTTGCGCGAAGCAGTGCAACCAGCTTGTCTGGCAACTGGATGCCAAGTCCATCCTCGACCTCACGAATTGTGTCGTCGGTCGCCCCAGGCTCTGGCAAACTGCTGGAATGGAATTTTCTCTTAACGAGTGCCGCGAATTTTGGAAAATGAACTCTAATACGTTCGAGAGCTGGCTGTAGTTGTTTTAACTTCTGTTTACGTAACCGATCCTGCGCTGCGCTATAAGCGGCAACATCCTTCTGCCAGGCAACTCTGTATTTGTCCGGTGCTGTGTGATCGATCTTGAGAGCACTCAAGATATAACTTGCGGCTCGAACGGAAGTCTCCATCTGCCGGTTTGGCTCGTCTTCGTGACCGCTTCCCATTTTTAAACGCAGATACCATCCTGCTGGCACCATAGCTTCAAGCTCCTTGGCGTGTTCGCGCCACCAAACCAACCAGCCCGTGCGATCAAGCCGTCCTTCGGCTAGATCCTTCAGAGTGGGTACGAATCTCGCGGCAGAATTTTCCGCATCGGCCATTTTTCACCTCAACCTGCGCGTCAAAAGTTAACGATCTGCACGAACGAATAATTAAGGTAACGCGGCAAATTCACGACGCTAGCACCGCTAGCATCTTCAGGAAAATTCTTCGAAAATCCCACCTCAAACCGCTCGGATTTCACTTCTCGTTGGTTATACTCACCACCCAACAAACCCGTGGGGCAGGCATCTTGCCTACCTCGACCAACTGGCAGAATTGATGCCTGCCACACTTCACACCCAGGGAGGGATTCAATGAGCCGTACCCGCATTCCGCTCAGCCGTCAGGACGAACACGCCCGCCTCATGAAGGAGCGGCTGGAGATGAGCACCGCCGAGATCGGCCTCTCGGTTCGCACGACCAACTGCCTCGAAGAATGTGGCATCTTCACCGTTCGCGACCTTCTCAACAGCACGCCCGAGCGGCTTTTGAGCATCGCCAACTTCGGCGAGAAGACCCTCGAAGAGGTCTATAAAGCCCTCGAAAAATTCGGCTTCCAACGCGCCTCCCGCCAACGAGCCGCCGTCGCCGTGTAGGTTCCGGCCGCCGGACGGAAACATCCCGCTTAACCCCGGCGTCCACGCCGGCTGCCACGCTTAGCCCCGGCGCCCTCGCCGGTCGCCAATTTACGGAGGTCACTCGGGCCCCGAGTGACCTGAACCGCCGAGAACCGATCCACCTCCAGGCCATACTGCGCGCACGAACAGCTACTTCAAGCCGAACGGAAAAAAAGCCAGCTCGGCCATTCCGACTCTCTCGCACTTAACGCAGAGACGCAAAGTCGCGAAGGCGCAAAGAGAAAGCGAAACTTCTCATCCCCTTTGCGTCTCTGCGTTAAAAAGAGGACAGGTCCGCACCGCCAACCCGGTCATTTCACGCTGAGAGGCTCGAAGCACCAACCTACGGCTCTCTCCTCAAATCCACCCCCGCCGTCGTCTGCGACTGCGTGTACCACGCCCGCCACGCCTCAATATCAAACTGATTGTTCGGGGCCGTCGGATGCAGCAACGATAACGCGCTGCGCACACTCGAATTCTGCAACTGCTTCTTAATCACCTGCGGCTTCCCTCCCATGCTCATCCCGCCACCTCCGGGGCTTCCGCTCTGGCTAAACGTCGTCGTCATGCTCCCCGGCGGCGAGTTTCCCTGCTGAATGATGAACCGGTGCTCGGTGACGAGCGCACCGATCAGCGGCAGCGTCGCGTCTTTATTACCCAACCGCGCCAGGCAATCTGCCGCACGGTTCACCCGCACATTGTCCTTGCTCTTTAGCTCGCCAACAAACTCCGCCATCACCGCGGGACTTCCATCCCGCTTCAATTCGTCGAGACACGCATCCTGCAGCGAAGCATCCGCGTCGCTCATCGCCACCTGCACCAGCGTCCCCCTCGCCATCCCCGGCGGCAACTTGGCAAGAATCTGCAAGCACCGCTTCCGCGTCGCCACGGACTGCTTGCTGTCTCCCACAATCTCCGCCAGCGCCGGGGCCGCCTCCTCCTCATCAATCGCCGCCAGGTTCCTCTCCGCCGAATCCTTATTCCGCCCGCCGCTCGCCATCTGCTCCAGCCACATGTAAATATCTTTGCGCAGCTTCTTCACCGCCAAAACTTGCTGCGCCTGCCGGCTCTCGATCTCAACTTCCTGCTGTGTCCGCCAGCCACCTTTATAGCGCACATACCCCACGCTCGCCATGTACTCCTCGGCCGTCAGCCACCGCGAGCCACGCCGCTGATAGCCCAGCGCCTTCCGCGCCTCAACATGATCCGGATCAATTGCAATCACCGCCTGCAAATGCCGACGCCGTTGCTGCAAGAGGCCCGCCTCCTTGCACCACTCCGCCATGCTCCACTGCGCCTCCGCCGTATTCGCCAGCTTCGGCAAGAGCGCCTCATATTGCTTATCCAGATCCGTCTTCACAATCACACGCTGCACCGCACCATCCGCCAGCGCCAGCTTCACTCCCTCGCTCGTCCGCACCTGATACGGCTGTCCCCGCTCCCGATTCGGATTGAGATGCTCCCCTTCAATCTGCCCCCCCGACTTCAAAACGAAAACCTCACCGCGCACCACTACTGGCTCGCCCAGCAGCGCCACTACCACCATCAGCAAATGTGAGCCAACAAACCGCATCACATCACCTCAAGCACACTAATCCGAAGCGTAAGCGAGGGGTTCTACACAAGCCCGAAGCGCAAGCGAGGGGACCGGCAGCCACAACGTCCTCCATCCAAACTCGCCTCCCTGGCCGTGCCCACCAATCCCTAAACTCTCCACTCCAGTATAAACCCCGAATTCCTAAAAAACGACGCGAAACCCTCCTCCTGAAAATGCAATAACATCTATTTCCCCGTAAAATTGCGGAACAAAGCAATTTGGTAACTATTGAGCCGAATGGAGCGACCCCAGGGAAAACCGCTGATTTCGCGGATGGGCGCGGATTGGACGAATGCTTCGCATGAGGTAATTTGTCTGCATTTCATCTGCGAAATTCCACGCCATCCGCGGTTCCTAATTCCTTTGTCGCCAATTTCCTGCCTTGATCTTCGCCACTACCCTTGATTATCTGCCGACCAAATCGAAAACGACCTTAAGCCCAAACGGATCTCAACTGCCGTGAATCAGGCGACCCAATTTGCCGCTTCCCTCGGGTTGCGTTATCCCATCTTTCAAGCGCCCGTCGGAAGCATGGCGGGGCCAGAGTTAGCGGCCGCAGTGTCCCAGGCTGGCGGAATGGGAGCGCTAGCCCTCACGTGGACAAGCCCGCAAGACGCAACGCGGCTGATCGAAACTATTCGGGCCAAAACCGAGCGACCCTTTCAAGTCAATTTTGTCCTCGCGTTCAAACCCCGCTCGCTAACCGCCGCACTCGAAGCGGGTGCCCGCGTTGTCACGTTTTCCTGGGGTCTGCCAAGTTCTGAAATCGCCTTGGTGCGCTCGTTCGAAGCGCAGCTAGGAATTCAGGTAACAACCCCCGACGGTGCCCGGCGAGCCTTGGATCTCGGCGCGAACTTTCTGATTTGCCAGGGCTTAGAAGCCGGTGGCCACGTTCAAGCCACGCAGAGCCTCTGGGACACGTTGCCATGCATTCTGCAGGTTGCACAGTCCATTCCCGTCATCGCAGCGGGCGGAATTGGCGATGGCCAGGCGATCGCCCGCGCCGTCGCACTAGGCGCTTCGGGCGCAATGCTGGGCACCCGATTCGTCGCGACCCAAGAATCCCAGGCGCATGAATTCTACAAACAGCGACTGGTGCAGGCGGTTGCAAAGAACACCACACTGACAATTTGTTTCGATGGCGATTGGCCGCATGCCCCCCATCGTGTCCTCCGCAATTCGACCCTCGAAAACTGGGAAGCAGCCGGCTGCCCGCCCGTTGGCCAAAGACCAGGCGAAGGCGACCTGATCTCAGTTGATCCGGCCGGGCAAACATTCCTGCGCTACGACGACACTCCCCCCCGCGCCGCGATGATAGAAAACGCGATGACGGGAAATTTGGAAGCGATGTGTCTCTATGCCGGCACGAGCTGTGATAGCATTAATGACATTCCTCACGCCAGTGAACTGGTGGAGCGTCTGTGGCTCGAATCTGAATTAGCGAACAACTCTACTTCCAGCGGCAGCTCATGAAACAGCCTTTTATCATTCTCGCCGCGCTGCTGTGGTCGCTGAACATCGGCCAGACAACGGCGGCAGAGCCAGCCCTCGACGTGGAGTCTGCCACGCGCCGCGGATTGGCCTTGGTCACGCGCGCCGCCAGCAATTGGCAATCGAACAAGACCTGCTTCTCGTGTCATCATCAGACTCTGCCAATGCTCGCCGCGCTCGAGTCTGCCAAGGTTGGCATCGCAATCGACGAGCCCTGGCTGAGTTCGCAGGCGGACACCACGCACAAGTATTTCCGCCTTCGCATCGACCTCATGCACGCGGGCAACCATCTACCAGGTGGTTCCACCACCGCCGGCTATGGCTTGTGGGCCTTAAGCCTGGCCCAACGCCCAGCGGATGAGACCACGGCCGCTGTCATTACCTACCTGCTGAAAATTCAAGGCACCGCGCGGTTGGAAGGACGCGAACCCACCGAGCTAAAACGACTGCAAGATGCCCGCTGGACCACTTCCTGTCGGCGACTGCCGATGCAGGGGTCCGATATCGCGGACACCACCTTGGCGCTGATTGGCATGAGAAAATATGCGACCGCCGAGCAACAACCGGATGTGGCCCGCGCCGCGGCTGCAGCCGAAAAATGGCTCAATCAAGCGTCCCTCAAGACGCAGGAGGATCGTATCTGGCGTTTGTGGGGTCTCCATCATCTTCAGGGCGATGCCGAAGCGAAGTTGGCCACGCGCGCCGCGATTGTCGCCGCTCAGCGCGATGATGGCGGCTGGCCTCAGACCGATGATCGCGCCAGCGACGCATTCTCTACCGGCCAAACACTCTTTGTGCTTTGTCAGACCGGTCTGCCGCTCGCTGATCCCGCGCTCGCTGATCCAGTCGTGCAACAAGCTCGCGATTATCTGCTCCGGACGCAACTCGCGGACGGTTCCTGGCTGGTCGAGTCCCACGTGAAAAACAAAGCCCAACCCTATTTTGAAAACGGCGACCCGCACGGCGAGCACCAATTCCTCTCCACCGCCGCCACCGCTTGGGCCACTGCCGCTCTCGCTCAACTCCTCCCGCCCCAACCTCGCCCCGATCAGCCAAACTAGCCAATCGACCAGAAGCCGCTGCCAGCGTGGAATCCCAACCCCCATCATGGTAACTTTTCAGCATTCCCTACTCTCTATTCCCTACTCTCTACTCCCACCACCCCTCCTCCCATGCGATCCCTCCTCACCACCCTCCTCGCCTCCCTGGTCGCATTTTCTACCGCCCACGCCGACATCACCGTCCACAAACGCTCGCAAGTCGAAAACGCCGGTGCGTGGACGCTGAAAGAAACCGCCGAAACCTGGCAGCCCAACAACACGGCCATCATCGTTTGCGACGTTTGGGATTCGCACCATTGCCTGAACGCCGTCCGCCGCTGCGTCGAGATGGCTCCGCGGATGAACGCCGTGCTGACCAA
>JANNTN010000509.1:0-21739 GCA_031394445.1 Anatilimnocola sp. | reverse complement strand
CCCCGTTTCCCGCCAACCCTCAACTCCCAAACCACTCCCCACCAACCACTTACATCAAAAATTCAGGCTTCATCCTCCTCCAAAAAAGTTCTCCCCTAAACCCCTCAACCCCTCTCCCTCTATATTGAATCCCTGACCTCCGACCCCTGCCCTCTGACCTCCCTACTCGCTACTGCCTACTCCCTCATGCTCCTGCTAATCGACAACTACGACTCCTTCACCTACAACCTCGTCCAGCGCCTGGGCGAGATCGATGCGTCGATCGAGCTCGAGGTGTATCGGAATGATAAAATTTCGTGCGACGAGATCGCGGCGAAGGGGCCGAGCCATCTGATTGTGTCGCCGGGGCCGTGTACGCCGAGCGAGGCGGGGATTTCGGTCGAGTGCATCCAGCGGTTCATGGGCAAGCTGCCGATTCTGGGCGTCTGCCTGGGGCATCAATCGATCGGCCAGGCGACCGGCGGCGTCATCGTGCGGGCCAAACGCCTCATGCACGGCAAGACCGACCAAATTCAGCACGACGGCGAAGGGCTCTTTCGCGGCTTACCCGCCCCGCTCACCGCCACGCGCTATCACAGCCTCGTCATCCGCCCCGACACCCTCTCGCCCGACTTCGTCGTCTCCGCCTGGGCCGACGCCCCCGACGGCGAAAAAGAAATCATGGCCATCCGGCACAAATCACTCCCCGTCGTCGGCGTGCAGTTTCACCCCGAGAGCTTTTTAACCGACCACGGACACGACATGCTGCGGAACTTTCTGGCGATGTGAGAGGTGTACCGACAATGTCCAAGGTCCGAAGTCCAAGGTCCAAAGTTAAGACAAATGGATCGCATGACTTTGGACATTGGACTTTAGACTTTGGACTCTTTCATCCATGCTCAACATCGCCGAAGCCCTCAAACTCGTCTTGGACCATGCCACGCCACTGCCGGCGGTACCAACGCCGCTCGGCGATGCACGCGGCCGCGTTTTGGCCGAAAGCATCGTCAGCGACATCGATTCGCCGCCGCACGACAAATCGATCGTCGATGGATACGCGGTCATCGCGGCTGACACGGCCGATTTGCCCACCGAACTAACCATCCTCGAAGAAATCACGGCCGGCGCGGTGCCGACACGCACGGTCGATCCGGGATGGGCCACGCGAATCATGACAGGCGCACCCGTGCCCCCCGGCGCAGACGCGATCGTGATGGTGGAACAAACAGAACTGGCCGGCGAACATGTCCGCATCGTCGGACGCTCCGCCAAGACCGGACAAAACATCGTGCGCCGTGGCGCTTCGCTCACGCGCGGGCAAACGGTGCTGCAAACAGGGAAATTGATCCGCCCGATTGAGCTGGGGCTCTTGGCCGAGGTGGGCCGCACGACGGTATCGGCCATTGCAACGCCAAAAGTGGCTGTGTTAGTAACGGGAAATGAACTGGTTGCTCCCAGCGAGACACCCGGCCCCGGCCAAATTCGCAACAGCAACAGCAGCCTGCTTTGCGGATTGGCCGAGCAGGCCAGCGGTGGCGACGTGAGCAATCTGGGGATAGCGCGGGACAATACGGCGGAGCTAGAACGCGCAATCCACGCCGGCCTGAGCCACGACGTGCTGATTCTCTCCGGCGGTGTATCGGCGGGTGTCTTAGATCTCGTTCCCAAAGTGTTGACGCAACTCGGCGTGGCCGAGGTGTTTCACAAGGTGAACCTCAAGCCGGGCAAACCACTGTGGTTTGGCGTTTGTCGTCACACGCCCAATAACCAAACGCTCGTCTTCGGCCTGCCCGGCAACCCCGTTAGCTCGCTGGTCTGCTTTGAACTCTTCGTGCGGCCAGCAATTCAGATGCTGCGCGGCCTGCCTCCGACGGGATTACGACAAGCGGCGGCGAAATTGACCTGCGACCATCAACAACGCGGCGAGCGGCCAACCTACTGGCCTTCGAGCGTGAACGGAGAAACCGTCACGCCACTATCGTGGAAAGGCTCCGGCGACTTGCGGTCGCTGACCGATGCGAATTGCCTAGCCCTGTTTCCCGCGGAAGAAAGAATCTTCCACGCGGGTGAAGTAATCAGCGTGCTACTGCTGGAAGCGTAGGGTGGGACCAGAGAGCTTGCGAGCGCCGGCCCACCATGAGGGTTACGGCACGGCCGTCAGACGCGGATTCGCTACCTGCGGCACAGCCGTCCGGCGCGACGAAGTTTGCGTGCGAGCGACTTGCAATGCAGCCTGAATGTAGGGATCGCTGACGAGCGGCTTGGCACCATCGACAGGCTTCAACGTCGTAGTGGTCGTCGAATTGGCGTCCTTGGCCGCCGTGGCAACCGCAATGTCCGGCTTGATGCCAGCGCCGCTAATGGCAGAACCATTCGGCGTGTACCACTTGGCGGTAGTCAGCCGGATGCCGACATTGCTGGCGGCAAGCGGGAATATGCCCTGGACCGAGCCTTTGCCATAGCTCTTTTCGCCGACGATCGTGCCACGGTTATGGTCGCGAATCGCGCCGGCCAAAATCTCGCTGGCGCTGGCCGAATCGTGATCGATGAGGATGACCAGCGGCACGCGCCAGGTGCCGGCAACTTCGCCGCGATGATCGAAATCTTCACGCGGGCTGCGGCCGCGAGTAGCGACGATCATTCCGTCATAGACGAATTTGTCCGCCACATCGACGGCCGCTTTGAGCAGACCGCCCGGATTTCCACGGAGGTCAAGGATGAGTTGCTTCATGCCTTGTTCGTGCAGCTTCCACAACGCCGCATCGATATCGCGGCTGGTCGTTTTTTGAAAGCTCGTGAGCTTCATGTAGCCCACCCCCGCCAGCGGATCGATGATCTTGATCTGCTCGACGCTCGGAATCTCGACGCGGCGGCGCGTCAGCGATAGATGCTGCAAGCCGCCATTGGTATTGCGAACAGAGACGGCCACTTGCGTGCCTTCGGTGCCGCGGAGCATATCGGCCAAGTTATCGGGCGAGGTTTCCATCGGCGTTTTGCCATCGACGGCGACGATCAAATCCCCCGGGCGAATACCGCCGGTGTGAGCCGGTCCGCCAGAGATGACATTCACGATCGACAAGCCAGCCGGCTCGGTCTTCAGCTCCACGCCAAGGCCCACAAAGTTGCCTTCGATTTGCGAAAACAACTCGTCCATCTGGCCGCCAGTGAGGAAGCTCGAATATTCGTCGAGCGCCGCCGCCGCACCGCTAACGAACTCCAAAATGACCGCCTGCGCCGGCACGCCATAACGATCGCGAACCGTCGCCGCGACACTCTGCACCAGTTGGCTGGCCCCGCGGCGATCGGCCACGGCACGCGACAGGATCAATTGCTCGACATCGCGTTGCAGCAACGTCAGTTTTTCAACCGGGGCGGTGGAGAGATGCTTCGCCACGAACAGCGGCTCGGTCACCGCCACTTGCATGCTGGTTTGACCGCTGCCGATGAGCCGCTGCCATTGCGGCTCGTGGACGTAATGCGATTGGACCTTGAGGAGCACTTCTTCGTAGATCGCCAGCGCGTCCCGCTCGGTCAAGGTCGCGAGAGCGGTGTTGTACGACTGGTCGTTGTAGCGACGGCAGACTTCGTAATGGGCGCGGGCCAAACTGACCCGCTGTTGCAATTCGGGCCGCTGGGGATGTAACCGCAGGGCGTCTTCATAATGCGACAGGGCCTCGGCCCAGCGCCGCTCGCGCTCCAGCCGCGATCCATTTTCCAAAACGACGGCCAGATCGTCGCGCGTTGCGACGGGCTGCGAAAGCGTAACCGTCTGTGCCCGGGCTGAACCAGCCGCGAGAACGAGACAGAAAACGGCAAACAGCCGACCGATTGGATTTAGCCTGCGTACCGACATTGCGGGACTCGCCGGGGGGAAAGCGCCGCCCTTATTCACAGGCACCGCAGTGTCGCGTGACAGCCGCGGCGGAGTTGCCAGCAAATGGGGGCTAGCGTCGATTCAGGATGTGCAAGGCCACGGCAGGGAAGTGCAACTGATCAGCCTGGATCGCCCAAGCAGGCCTCGTGTGCGGGCGGGAAGTCCGAGAACTTCCAGCTCGTTAAAGTCGCGAGTTTTTAGCTATTCCAGCGCATTCCTTCCGCCGACTCGAATATAGGTCACCATTTGCCCCCGGTCAAAAAAGCGGCGCAACTTATTTGCCGGCTAACCCTTACAACCGCTGCCCTGTGGCGGGAAGCGAACTGTTTGGGACGATCCGGCAGGCTGGTTGGCCTGGCTTTTCTTGCCGTTGGTGCCTCCTTGCACAGACGGATTGTCCTAAGACAGGCAATCCGATGGCGTCGGACGTGATTATAGGAAGCTGATTCAAGGAAGGCAAACTATTAGTGATAGCAATGCGAGGATTGCGCGAAACCGCTATCATGAAGACGGCAAATGCCAGCACTTGGGCGACTACGGCGACATTGACGCTGGCGTAGTCTTTGCGGATACTCCCAGTGAGCATAAACGTCAGCGCCCTAACGGTTTTGGTCCGCCAATGGCTATCGAAGTTCAGCATGATTTGGCGGAATATTGCCGGGAGGCGGCGCGACGGGCAAAGGCAGCGTCTGGCGAACTGGCCCTGCTGACGGGAGACGTCAAAAACACCTGGCTGCGAGAATCGGCAGCCCGACTGCGGGCGGAAACCGAGCATCTGCTCGAGGCGAATCAGGCCGATTTGGCAGCAGCGCCCGGGTTCGGACTGAGCGCGGCCCAGATCGATCGGCTGAAGCTGTCGCCGCAGCGGATCGAGGAGATCGCCGTCGGCTTGGAAGAAGTCGCGGCCCTGCCCGATCCGGTGGGGGAGACGATCGAGTCTTCGATTCGGCCCAATGGCCTGGAAGTGCTGAAAAAACGGGTGCCGCTGGGAGTCGTCTTTTTCATTTACGAATCGCGGCCGAACGTGACGGCTGACGCCGCGGCAATTTGCGTGAAGAGCGGAAACGCGGTGATTCTGCGCGGCGGCAAGGAAGCGGCCCATTCCAGTTCCGCGATTGTCGAGATCATGCAAGAAGTGGCGGCGGACGTGGGCGTTCCCGTCGATGCGATTCACTTGGTGAACACGCCTGATCGGGCGGCGGTGGGGCATTTCTTGACGATGCCGGAGTTGATCGATCTGGCGATTCCGCGCGGCGGCGAAAGCCTGATCCGGCGCGTCGCGGCGGAAGCCAAGATGCCGGTGATCAAGCATTTCACCGGCAATTGCCATGTGTATGTCGATGCCGCGGCTGATTTGGACATTGCCCAGCGTGTGACGATCAATTCCAAGTGCCAGCGGCTGGGGGTGTGCAACGCCTGTGAGTCGCTGCTGGTACACGCGAAGGTGGCTGACGCTTTTTTGCCGCGAATTGGCTCAGCACTGGCGGAGCGCGGCATTGAAATGCGGGCCGACGAACGCTCGTTGCCGCGACTTTTGGTGCCGGGCGTGAAAGCGGTGACCGAGGAGGATTACGCGACCGAGTTCCTCGGGCCGATTATCTCGATCAAAGTGGTCGATACGCTGAGCGAAGCGGTGGAGCACATCAATCAGTACGGCTCAAAACACACGGACGCGATCATCACGAGCGATCTGGCCGCGGCCCGCGAATTTACGGCACGGGTCGATAGCTCGGCGGTAATAGTCAACGCCAGCACGCGATTCAACGACGGCTTTCAACTCGGCCTGGGGGCGGAAATCGGCATCAGCACCGACAAATTCCACGCTCGCGGGCCCTGTGGACTGAAAGAATTGACGACATACAAGTATGTAGTTTTTGGGGACGGACAAATCAGGGAGTGAGTGTCAATCGTCATGGCTGACGAAGTACTTAGTCAGGCGGAAGTTGAGAACCTGATCACTGCGATGGAATCGCAGGCGGCGCGGGCGAGCGCCGCGCAGGCGGAAAGCGGCGCGCGCACCCCCGGCGGCCGCGCGCCGCGGACGCGAGAAAAGGTCGTGCCCTACGATTTCAAGCGGCCGGAGCGCGTCGGCAAAGAGCAGATGCGGGCGCTGCAATCGCTGCACGAAGGTTTTGGACGCAATTTTGGCGCGGCGCTTTCGGCCCTGCTCCGCTCGATCGTCGAAGTGAAGCTGACGAGCGTCGATCAGCTCACTTATGGCGAATTCGTGTTCAGCCTGGAGAACCCCACCTGTTTCAACTTGCTGCGGGCGGAGCCGCTCGAAGGCAACCTGATTCTTGACATCAATCCATCCATCCTGTATCCGATCATCGATCGGCTGCTTGGCGGCGGGAAAGACGCCGGCCCCATCTCGCGGCGGCCGCTCACCGAAATTGAACTGCGGCTTGTGGGCCGGATCACTTCGCTGTTTTTGCACGAGCTCAAGCACGCCTGGGACGGCGTGTTGCCGCTCAAGCTGTCGGTCGAGCGAGTGGAAAGCAATCCGCAACTGGTTCAGATTGTGCCACCGAACGAAGTGGTCGTGCTGATCAGCTTTGAGCTGATGCTGGGCGAGCTGCGCGGAATGATGAACTTGTGCATTCCGTTTAACGCCATCGAGCGCGTCAGCAGCCGGCTGGCGAGCAATAGCTGGGTGACCTACGGCAAGGCAAGTGCGACGGCACAAACGCGGAACGCACTCGCGCAACGGCTGAACAGCGCGGAGGTGGAATTGGTCGTCACGCTGGCCGAGTCGAGAATTACGACCGGCGATCTGATTGGCCTGCGCGTGGGTGACATCATCACGACCGAGAAGGACGTGCATCAGCCGCTGGATGTCGCGGTCGCCGGCTCTTCGAAGTTTCAGGCGAGCGCCGGTGCCTTTAAGGGGTGTAAGGCCATTCGAATTGATGCCCCGTTACCGCCGACGAATCCGGTACCGCAGCCGGCGGTGAAGTGAAGCGGAAACCGGAATTGCGACAGGCCGGGACGCCTATCCTACGGCTGTGGCTTGCGCTGGGCGAAGAGCCAAACGTAAAACTCGGGGTTGCTATAGGTTTGCGACCAACTGTTGTGGCCGACGCCGGGGTATTCGGTGTATTTGGGGGTAGCGCCGGCGGCTTTCAGGGCGTCGATCATCTCGCGCGAGCGATCTGCGGGAACGGTTTTGTCATCCGCTCCGTGAAAGGCCCAGATAGGCACGTTTTTCATGGTGACGGCGGAAGCGGGGTCACCGCCGCCGCAAATGGGCGCGGCAGCCGCGAATAATTCGGTCCGTTTGGCGAGCACGTCCCAGGTGCCGTAGCCGCCCATCGAGAGGCCGGTGATATAGACGCGCGAGGCGTCGATCGGAAATTCTTTGCGGATGGTATCGACGACCTTGAGCGTGGCGGTGAGCGCGGGCGTGAGTTGGCCTTCGGGAGTGGCCGATTTTGCGAGACGGCGGATGCCGCCCCAGGCTTCGCCAGATGGGCACTGCGGCGAAATGACGAAGGCGGGATACTTGGCCATGATCTCATCCGAGGCGAAATCGTTCATGCCGTGGACGAGTTGCTTTTCGTTGTCGTCGCCGCGCTCGCCCGCGCCGTGCAAAAAAATGACGAGCGGATATTTTTGCTCTGCGTCGAAGGGCTTGGGCTTGAGCAGGCGATACGGCAGCTTGTAGTCGCCATCTTGAAACGTGCGGGTTTCAAAGCGATCGACGGCGTTGTCGGCGACGGCGAATTGCGGCATGGCGGTGATCAAGAAAAGAATGCCGAGGAGGAGGCTGCGGGTCATGGAATCTTCCTCTAAACGCTAGGCAAAGGGGGAACACTGATCTTCACTAATTCGCGCTAATGAGGAACAGCTACTTCCGATTAGCGAAGATTAGTGTTCCTCTTTCTCTTCGCCGTTTCTCTTCGCCGCTTTATTTCGCAGCGGTTTTTTCGCCAGATGCTCGCGGTGGAGGCGAGAATTTAGCGAGTTCCTGACCTTGATCGTTCCAGACTCGCAAGACGCTATCAAGTCCCCCGGCGAGAATCGTCTTGCCATCGGCACTGGCCGTGACGGAGTACATGTACTCACTCGTGCCGGGAAAATCGCGTTGGCTGTTGCCATTCGTGGAGTTGATAAAGCGGACCTTGGCATCTCCGCCGCAAGCCACAACCAGATCGTCGGCGACAAAGCTGACGCTGGTCACTTCCTTGGTGAATTGGTTCTGGACCGTCCGAAGTTGGTCGCCGGAGCGGGCGTCCCAGACCTTGAGCACCATGTCGGCCCCGCTGGAAACCAGAACGCGGCCATCGGGACGCCAGGCAATGCCGAGGACGTGGTGCGTGTGCCCCTCGAAGGAGCGAACGAGCTTGCCGTCGGCCAAATTCCACAGCTTGACGAAGCGATCAGCGGCACAGCTCGCGAGTTGTTTGCCGTCGGGCGAGAACGCAAGGCAATTAACCGTGTCGCTGTGCGGCTCTTTGATCGTCAGTTTCTCTTCGCCTGTAGTGAGGTCAAAGAGTTTGATTTGACCACTGCGGGAAGGTTCGCCGCTGCCGACAGCCAGTGTTTTCCCGTCGGGCGAAAAATCGAGTGCGGTCACGCGGTCGGTCAAAATGGAATCCGCGTTGGGGGAGCCGATCGTGCGAACAAGTTTCCATTCGCTAGTAAGGTTCCAGAACTCTGACGGAATTCCGGTGCCTGCTTTGATTCCAGCCTGAGTGAGGGCTTTGTCGTCATAGACTTCGACCGCCGCTCCGGTCGCTGAATCCCAAGTGTGCAGGAGGCCATCGTCACCGGTGGTGGCGAAGATTGTGCCATCCGGCGAGAACGTAGCGGCCTTGATCGGCTTTTCAGCTTCCTTGGCGGAGGAGGTCGCTTTCGTCACGGCTTCATCGCGTGATTTGGCGACTTCCTCGGCGGCCTTCACGAGGGCCTCGAAACCAGGAATGGCTTCGGTCGCCTTTTTCACCGCTTCATTCGCTCGTTCGACACCACGCTTGGCGGTATCGACATTGCGTTTGGCGGCGGCTTCTTCATCCGCCGCTTTTTGCTGCGCAGCGGCCAATTCCTTTGCCTTTTTCGCTACTTCTGTGAACTTGGCGGCTGATTCTTCCGCGGCTTTGGCGGCGGCTTGCTTGGCTGGATCGAGCAGCTTGCGGAGCGATTCGATTTCGGCGGCCGCTTTTTCGGCTGCGGCCTTGGCGATACGGCCGTCGTCGGTGTCGATCTTCGCCGCGGCTTCCTGGCCGGCCTTGGCGGACTTGAGTGCTTCGTCGGCCTTGGCGAGCGTTTCGTCGTTGTTCTTTTTCGCATCGTCGGCTTTGGACTTGGCGGCGGCCGCATCGGCCAGCACTTTGTCGCCGGCAGCTTTTTCGTCGTCGGCTTTTTTGGCCGCTTCAGTCTTGGGCTTGAGGTCGGTTTCGGCCTTGGTCAGAGCCTCGGTCGATTTGGTTTTGTTCTCGTCCTCGGCCTTTTTGCGGCCATTCGCTTCTTCAAGGTCTTTTTTTGCCAGCTCAATGTGCTTTTTGGCGAGGGCGGCGGAACGGGTGAGGGAGGCGACATTTAAGCTGGCCCGCAGATCGCCTTTGATGTCCGCAATCGACTTATTTGCAGCGACATCCCACAACTTGGCGCTGCCGTCAGCACCGATCGAGACGACGCGCTTGCCATCGGAGTTGGCGGCGAAGGAAGCAACGGGCGAGCCGTGGTTGATCGTCTTGGTTTCGGAACCGGTTGTGACCTTCACTTCGCTGGGTTCGTCGCCGTTGGCGGCTGACGTCGCATTGCCGTTCTTTGCGACAGACTCAGATGCCTGCCCCAAGGTCTTTCGCCACAGCTTAACGGTGCGGAATCCCCCGGAGGCGAGCCATGTTCCATCTGGACTAAACTTGAGCGATTGAATGAGATCGAGATCGGCGACACCCGGTTGTTTGTAAATTCCGCCAGCGAGCAGCGACGGATCGGTGAGGCGGCCAAGCTCGCGCTTGCTGGGAACATGGACGAGGAAAATCTGATTGGCGCGAGAGGCGGCGGCATATTGGCCGTCGGCTGTGACAGCGACGGAATAGATCGGGTTGATCCCAGCGGGGAGCGGCTGCCAGGCGATTTCACTGCTCGCTGCTTTGATCTCCCCCTTAGCCCCTTGGTCGATCCAGAGCTTGAGCAGGCCGAGCTCTTGCGGCGTCAGCGATTTGGCCTTCACGTCGTTGTCGGGCGGCGGCATGAAGGGTTCTTTTTGGTTGCTCGCCAGAATGAGCAGGCGGCTCGTCGCGCTCTTGCCGGCGACGACAGCCGGGCCTTCGCTGCCCCCCTTGAGGATGGCCGCGGGCGATTCGAGCACGAGATCCCCCTGGGCCTCGGTAGCGGAGTGGCAGGCGAGACAATTGCGTCGAAAGATGGGGAGGATTTCTTTCTCGAAATCCACGTCGGTGTCGCGCTTGATTGCGGCAATTTCGATCGGCGCGGCGACGGCGCAGCACGCCCAAGCCAGCGGGAGCAAAACAGGCAGGACAATGGTCAGGTAACGGCCGAATTTCATGAGGAATATTCTCACACAGAGGCACGGAGGCACAGAGACACAAAGGAAAATCGCCTTTCTCTCTGTGCCTCTGTGCCTCCGTGTGAGGTTTATCAGTTTGTTTTTTGGATGGTGATGGGAATCGTCGCGGTGGTTTCGACTTGGACGTTATTAAACCGAGCGCGCGCTCGCAGGGTGCAGGGATACGTGCCGGGGGTGGCGTTGTCGGCGGCGGCTAGTTCCAGCTTGCCTTGCGACTCTTCCTTTTTCAAAGTTATTTTTTGCGCCGTGAGGCCGGCAGCGGAGGCGGGCGGTTCGAGCGTGAGCTCAACCTGGTCCGCAAAACCGTGCATCCGCTCAAGGTTGACGGCTAATTCTTGTTTGGCCCCTGCCTGAAGCGGCGCGGCGAGCGAACCGGCGGAAAGCTTGAGCGGGCTGGGATTGATGCGGAGGCGAACCGGCGTGCTGATGAGGGCCAGGGGCACATCCTTGGTCTGATTCGCCTTTTTGGCGTCGTCGAGACGCTTATCACATTGGGCCTTGCACTCGGTGGCTTGCTTGAGCTTGTCTTGCGCAGCTTTGAGGGCGGCATCGTTCTTCGCTTCGGACGCGCTTTTTATTTCGTCGTTGATTGCCTTAAGCATGTCGGCGAGTCGCTTCTGCTCGGCCTCGGCGGCAGTAACTGCTTCGGGATTGCGGGCGTATTTGCGTTTCGTCTCACCCTTCATATAGAAGGTGTAGCTGCCGGGGCGGATGTTTTGCTGGTTGAGGGCCAACTCGAACTTGGCCTCTGCCTTGTCACCGTCGAACGTGACCTCCTTGGGACGCATCTGCTGAGTGAGGCCAACCGCGACGAGCTTCACCGTGTCTTTGAAGTCGCCACGGCGCGTCATGTGAATCGGCATTTCGACATTCGCGCCGAGCGACGTTTCATAAACTCTGTCTTCGCCGATGCGGACGAGGGCCGGCTCGATTTCTTTATCGATCACGCCGAGCGACAGCGCGGGAGCGAGGCGAAACTCGGACGGTTGCTGCTGCCGATTTGCCGTGCCCCACACGACCACGCCATAGCGAGCTTCGCGGGTCACCTCGCGGCCAGCAATGCTACCTTTGGCCATGACCTTGATAGTGCCGGCCCAGGCGGGAGCGTCGTCCGCGGCAATGAGAACGAGCGAGCCATCCGTCACGCTGCCACCAAGGACCGCGCCGGGCGAAGTGACACCTGTGGGCAGTTCCTCAACACTAACTGTGATTTCGCCATCAAACTCGTCGCGCCGCTGGACAATCATCGCCAGGGCGATGGTGCCGCCGCGGCGAATACTGGCGGTGGCGAGGGGAGTTTGTAGTTGCTGCTGCGCGTTTGCGGAGGGCGAGGTGGGATACACGACAAGGCGGAAATCGGGCTTCGGCTCGCGGATGGCGAGGCGATAAACGAATGAAGGATCCTTACGGCTGTCGCCAAACTGATCGCGGATCAAAAGGCGATACGTGCCGGTTTCCGGTGCAGTGAATTTGTAAGCCGGGTCGTCGCTGGACGGGTCAAACTCGTCGGCGGCCGGATTGCGACGGCTGTTGCGATCGGCGAGGTCATCAACCTGGGCAATTTCCGTTTGTTGCTCCTGGCCTTTGTCGTTCTTGGTGACGCGATAAATGGCGAAAAAGGGATCGCTGGGCATGCCAAGCTGATTGGAAATCGCTTCGATCCACAGGGTTTGGCCCTTGGTAGCGTCGAATTCGAGCCAGTCCATGTCCCGCTCGGGATAAAACTGGCCAACGACCTCGCACGGAACGGCAACTTTTTGAGCTTGCACGGAAGTGCCGTTCGGCTCAACCTCGGCCACGACAACGGGAGCTTTCGCATAACCAATGGCGACGGGGTTGGCCGAGCCGGCGGGCGTCGTCAGGCGGTATTCGATGGCGTCTTGCCACGCGCGGGTGAGGGGGGCGAAGGTGCTGAGCTGCAGCTTGGATTGAGCGGCGTCGTCAGTCGGCAGCGCAATGTTGACGGGCAGCATTTCGAGCTGCGCACCACGGCAGACGAGGCCGGGGACCGGTTTGCCGCCAGGCAGATTGCGACCGTAGAGCGTGAACTGCGTGACGGAGCCAGCCGGGGCGCTCGGCGGAAAGACAAAATCGACGAAAGGCGAGGCGCTGACGGTGAGGCGATAAAAGAAATCGTTCCCACCGCCATAGATTTCGTCGTAGAGCTTGAGTAAGTAGCTACCATCTTCCGGCGCGGTGAAATCGAGAACCGGATCGGTACCGGCTCCTTCCTTGACCTTCTTGATTTCGCGGCCGGCGGGATCGAGCAACACGAGCGTGCTGTCGAGGCGTGAGTCGATGCGGCGAGCGGTGACTTCGATGAGCGCTCGCTGCCCTTTCTTCAAGTTGAGTCGGAAGAACTCAAAATTATTGGCATCGACGCGGCCATTTACCGTCGTGCCAAGCGGCACGTCAAGAGCCGCGGCGGCAGCGATATTGCTGGCCGCGTCGCTGACTTCTGGAAGAGCACCGACAACGAACGAGCGTGGATTGGAAACGCCGAAGCGGCCAACAGCACGGACTTCGTAGGCTCCCGGGGGAACGTCGCCAGCGATCGTGACAGAAAATTGATTCGGTGCGAGACGTTCGGACTCAACCGCCGTGGCGGGAATCATTTTCGGCTTGGCCAAGATTCCCGCGTGACTAAAGAGGAGACGCGTGCAATCGTCGAGATCGTTGCCAGCGATGTTGACTTCAACCGCCGCCCCCTGCTTGCCACCGGGCGGGAAAATGCTGGTCAGTTGGGAGGTGGGAAGTTGTGCGAAGGACCCAGACCCAGACGAAAAGATCAAAATCAGCGCGAGAAAAATCTCACACAGAGGCACGGCGGCACGGAGCGGAAGTAAGGCAGGGGTACGCATATCTAAAAATCCTCTGTGGCTCTGTGTCTCCGTGCCTCTGTGTAAAAGTCAAATCGCACGACTTAACGCATCGGTCGATTTCGCTCACAACGCTGGTCCCTGGGCGTCGTTAGTGGTTAAACAAAAACTCTTTGGTGTTGACCAAGGCCCAAACGATGTCTTCGTACGCTCGTTTGGGATCTTTTTCGTGCTTGTGGATGTGAGCGAGGGCGATGGACGACTCCTCGGTGGTGGGTTCGCGGGAAAAAGCGAGCAGATACAGCTCGCGGATTTTTTGCTCGTGCGGGCGTGACGCATCGCTGGCAAGACGGGCCGAATTACCGCTCGCGGCCGTGAGCTTCCCTTGGATCTCACTGGAGTTGAGCAAGTGCAGGCTTTGAGCGAGATTCGCTTCGCTGGAGCGCTCGCACTCGCAGGCGCTCGAAGCTTCTGGCCGGCCAAAGACAGTGAGGAAATAGGAGTTGAAGCCCGTGTCGGGCAGTTGCACGGCGCGCGTGCCCAGTGGCACACCCGTGAAGGTTGTTTGCGTTCCCGTGACCAGGTCGATGGCGTCGAGTAAAACTTCGGCGTTCATCCGTTTGGGATAGTAGCGAGAGAAGTTTTGCTTATCGTCCTGGTTCCACTCGTTCGGCTCGGCGGCCAGTTGATAGACGGTGGAAGTGGTGATCGTCCGCACGAGATGTTTGAGATCGAAGTTATGGTCGGCGAAATCCTGGGCCAACGCGTCGAGCAGTTCAGGATTGCTGGCCGGGTTCGTCACGCGCATATCATCTTCGGGATCGACCAGGCCGCGACCGAAGAAGTGCTTCCAATACCGATTGACCAGCGAGCGGCTAAAGAACGGGTTGTTTTTGTGCGACATCCAATCGGCGAGTGCTTGCCGCGGGTCTTGCTCGGGTGAGAGTTCGACCGGAGCTTCACCCAACCCACTCGGCTTCACGTTTTGACCGGTTTTTGGATTTTGAGCGGATGCCATGCCGACCTTGTGAAAGATGCGGTCTTCGTTCTGGATTTGACCGCGCTTGCGACCGACCTGAGCGAAGAAAGCCGAGAAGCTGTAGTAATCTTGCTGGCTCCATTTCTCGAATGGATGGTGGTGGCACTTGGCGCATTGAATGCGCAGGCCGAGAAAGAGCTGCGCCGTGTCTTCGAGCTGCGCTGAGGCGTCTTTCACCTCGCGATACCAACCGACAGCCGGACTTTGGCCGGGTGTGCCCGTCGCGGTGATGATTTCCCGCACGAACCGATCGTACGGTTTGTTTTCGTTCAGGCTTTCGCGAATCCATTCGTGGAACGCAAAAGTGGAACGTTTCTCGACATCCAGCCGCCGCTTGTTGCGGAGCACAGCGGCCCACTTGTTGGCGAAGTAGTCCGCATAATCGGTGCTATCGAGCAAGCGATGGATGAGTTTTTCCCGCTTGTCCGTCGATTGGTCGGCCAGAAACTGCTCACTCTCGGCAATCGTGGGTAGGCGACCAGCAATATCGACGCTGGCGCGGCGCAGGAACGTCGAATTGTCGCTGATCTGCGATGCCGGCAGGCCAAGAGCCTTGAGCTTTTGAAAGACCAGCTCATCAACGAAGTTTTTCGCTGGAGGCAGCTTATCGGTCTTAATACCCAGCGGAATCGTCGCGCGAAACACATCGACGTGGCCGAGGTAGCGAGCCATGACGGCAACGCTACCCGTGAGTTGGCTTGTGGTGACAAGTCCCGAAGCGCTGACCTCGGCCATTTCCGTATCGTTGCTGTCGAACTGAGTCGTGCGGGTGACGTCCTCGCTCGTGCCGTTGCTAAAGTGAGCAATGACGATGATTTGCTGAGTCCCTTCGCGCTCCATCAGGCGTTCGCCGGGTAGCACTTCGATATGCGTGACCGTTGGATCGGTATCTTTGCCATACGGCATCCCCTGTTCGATCCAGCGCTGCATTAAACCGTACGCCGGCGAGTCGGCTTCGATCCGCTGGCCGCCGCCGTGAGGCAACTTAGCAGTTGCCTTCAGCAGCAGCAGGCTCTGATCGGGCGCGGCGGGAAACAGCCGGCGACCGCGGGCTTCTTTGACGAGATACTCGAAATCTTCCTTGGGTTCAAAGCCGAGGAGCGACAGACGAAAGCCATTCTGACCGCCCGATTTCCCATGGCAGCCGCCACCGTTGCAACTGTATTTGGTAAACAGCGGCACAATCTGGTTGGGAAAATTGATTGGCAGGTCGTGAACCAGGTTGGTGACTTTGACCTTCAGATTGGCATCAATGCCAGGTGCAGCCTGAACGTGGACGGCCGCCTCCCCCTCGGCGATCGGGTCGATCAGGCCGGTCGAATCGACACGGACGATGCCGGCGGGGGATACGTCATAAGTCGCATTACGCGTCCAATCGCGGGTTTGGCCGGTGCTATAAACGCCCGTCACAACCAGTTGCTGTACTGCATCGCGGCCGGCGATCGTGACCAAACCGCCCTTCAGACGGCCGGATTCGAGCTGGATAGCGGTAAGTTGGCCGGGATCGCCCAGACCGGGGGCCTGTGGCTTATTATCAGCCGCCCGGGCTGAATTCAGGCAGGCTGCGAGCGCGAAGACAAACTTTGCGGCCAAGCGGGGGGCCGCGAACAGGCGGGGGAGCATGGCGACTTCCTGGAGGAGGGATCCATCGGGGGGGGTTCGCTCCATAACCATGCAGGGAACGAACTTGCGTTCAATTATCACCCGCCCCCACCAAGTTTGCAAGTTCGCGGCTGCGTGCAGGGCCGCTTAAACTTCAAGAAAGCGAGCAGGCCGTGAAAACTTTCGTTCTCACGGCCTGCCGATTGAACCAAAACTGCGGCGGATTTAATGCTCCGCTGCTGAACAGAATTACTTCACCAGCAGCATCGGCCGCGCGTCGGCGATTTCCTTGAACGCCGCCTGGAGTTGCGTGTGCATCGACTGATACTCGGACCCCCCAGGAACATTGAAGTGTTTCCCGTCGGTAACATCGGCCACAGACTGCATCGTGGACGTATCGGCATCGACACCGAGGGAGAGCGTAAAGATCTTGTACTTACTGGTGGCACATGACGCGGCTTCGCTGCTGACATGGCTGGCAGCAGCCGCAAGGTTGTAGCTGCCATTATTCCAGTTGGCCAAGCCGTCAGTCATCAGCACCATCAGCTTGCACGAATTCGGCCGAGCCGACGTGTTCAATGTTTCGCGACCGAGTTGCATCCCGGCACCAATGTTGGTGTACGAGTGATAATGACCAGCCTGCCGCTGATTGACGATGTTCGTGATGGAGGCCAGATCGCTTGTGAAACCGCTTTCCAAGATGGCGTTGCCGTTGGCCGCGTCGTAAATGACCAGGGCCACACGATCCTGCGTGTTTACTGATCCAATAAAGTTCATGAAGACTCCGGTCGAGTCTTTAAGGGCATAAACCGGTTCGGCTCGGCACTTCCAGCCGTCGGCAAATTCGGCATTCGATGGGTACTTGGTGAGCCAGTACTCGACCAAATTCATCCCGCCGAACTTGTATTGGTAGCCGGCGTCCTTATTCTCACCACTGGTGGCGCGAACATATTGGACATAGCCCGTCCAGCTACCGCCGGCGTAGGGATAAGTCACCGAATTGAGTCCCAGATGAGTCACAAAGTCGCTATCGCTGCTGAAGCTGAAGGACTCGCCGTTAGTCCCAAACACGGCGCTGTTGTTCCACGACCGCACCTGTACTCTCGTGATTCGCTTGCCGGCATTGCCACCCGAGCCTTGGAAAGTGCCGGTGGAGCCTGTCAATCCGGTGAACGACTGAGTTGCACCGCCGTCGAACGTCAGCCGCACGCGGTTCAGCGTGTTGGTCGTCGTCACATAGGCGGAAGTGTTGCGATACTCAACCGTGATGTGCGGAATTTGCGAGGCCGTGTTGGCCGGGACCCCCTCAGCGAGCACCCAGTTCGGAGTTCCGGCTAGCTCGCCGTAAACTGGTGGGCCCAAATCGTTCCAGCAGTTGAGGAGGCTGGTTTCCACAACGGACTTGCTCAGCTTGCCGATCGCCTCGAAGCTCGTGTCGTCGTTCATCGACCCCGAATAATCGAGCACGACCACGATATCTCGCGGCTGATACATGGCAGTCGCGGATGAGCTGATCGTGAACGTCTCTTTGCCCATCACCCGGCCGAAGAAAAACGGCAGGTTGGGGTAAGTCATCGTCACCTGGAGAGCACCGGGATTGGTGCCGGTTTCCGAGAAAGACTTTGTTGTCGGATTCCAGTTGCCATATTGCAACTGATAGTCACTGGAATGCGCCGAGTTGAATGCCGTGGTCTGGGCGGCAAGTGCGGTCTCGTCCACATGGGTCGTCGAGGTGCCGACCGGATTGCGCACGAGATACTCCGTCGCCTTCGCCTGGGCCGCGCTCGTGCCATTCACCAATTCTTGAGCACCGGCGAGCGCCGCGGAATCGACGGCGCGGTCGAGCTGGGCCTGCATCGTATAGATGTAGCCAACATCGACCGATACGGCGATCATGAACATCATGAACACCATCAGAAAAGCGGAGAAAACTACAATGTTTCCCTTCCGCCGATTTTGATTCTTGCCCTTACGGCTACGCAAAGCATCTTGACGAACACTCATCTGATTACTCCCAGCGGCCAACGAGCCGCGACACGTAGCGGGCGAGCAGCGAAGGTGGCGGCCGTCTCAGAAATCGGGAACGCCCGGTCACTGCCCACAGCACGGCAACACGTGTCTGCGGCATTTATTCCGCCCGCAGAATAGGGGCGGTCAAAAGCAACCCTAGGTCATAGATAGGTCTTGGGCAAAAAAATCGGAACCCTTTCCCGGATTGCCAAAAGAAACTTAGCAATCAGCGCCTCGCGTTTGACAGCCGCCGCATTTGACATAGGGTTACTATTGGTTCTGGCGATTCGAGAATGTCCGCGGAGGCGGATCTATCTTCATCCCTTTGATGCCGGGAGTCGCTCAGGATCTGCAGACTTTGTTCCCGAACAGGCAAACCCGTCGTAAGGCGGGGACGCAAAGCCATGGGTCCACCGCTGGGTTCAGTGGATCGCCAGGTTGCCGTTGGAATGAATGGATTCTGAAAATCCGAACCGCCGCGCCCCCATCGCGCGGCGATCGGTTCCAGCACAGCCGCAGAGGGCAAGGATGAACCGTGTTTACGCGGCGTACTCGAGTATTCCACTCGCGAGGGATTGCCAGGAGACGCCCAGCTCGCGGCGTCGCGGTGGTTGAGTTGGCGGTACTACTGCCGTTGCTCATTCTGCTCTTCATGATCTCGATTGATTTCGCGCGGGTGTTCTATTTTTCACTGAGTTTGACTAATTGTGCTCGAGCCGGCGCGCTTTACGCCAGCGACCCAGCCACCGCCGACGAGTCGCCATTCGCCAGCGTTCAGGCGGCAGCGTTGGCCGACGTGACCGATCTCAGTCCGCAGCCGACGATCACCAGCACCAGCGGTACAGACACTTTGGGGCGGCGATTCGTCTCGGTCACGGCTAACTATACATTCCAAACCGTCACGGGATTCCCGGGAATTCCGACACAAGTACCACTGCAACGGACAGTCACGATGTTTGAATCCGCCGCCACTCCAAACACTAACTAAAGGAATGCCCAATGTCCGGAGCCGTCCAAAAAAGACGTTGCGGCACAACGACGATTGAATTCGCGATCACTTGCCCGATCGTCTTTTTTTTGATCTTCGCGATTATCGTGGGCGGCCTCGGCGTATTCCGTTACCAAGAGGTTGCGGCTCTCGCACGCGAGGGTGCCCGCTGGGCCAGTGTCCACGGCGGCCAATACGCGAAAGAGACAAATCAGCCCGCAGCCACGCCGGCAGACATCTATACCAATGCCATTGCTCCCTGCGCAGTCGCTCTCGACCCCTCAAAGCTGAGCTATGCGGTCACGTGGAATCGTAACAACTGGCCTCTCTGGGTGAATAACGATGCGGAACAGCCCATTGGCAACACAGTCACCGTTACGGTGACTTATCAGTGGATACCCGAAATGTACCTCGCCGGGCCGTACACATTAACGAGCACCTCAACCGCCCAAATGCTGTATTAACTGAACACGAATTTCCGGCGCGCCAGCCATCCTGGCCGCTTTTTTATGGAGTTTTTACCATGCCAACCATTCGCAGCCAGCGTCACGCAACCCGACAGGGTGCCATTGTCGTCCTAGTCGCATGCTGCCTCAGCGTTATCTTGGCCTTCGTGGCCATCTCCATTGATGGCGGCAGCCTCCTCGAGCAACGACGCCAGGCCCAGGCCACGGCTGACGCTGCTGCCTTGGCCGCGGCTGAAGACCTGTTCCGCAAGTATCCGCAGAATAATGGCCTGGATGCAGGCGGCACTGCGGTCAGCCGCGCCTTAGCGATTGCCGCCACCAACGGCTTTTCCAATGACGGAACCGTTTCAACCGTCACGGTGCGCGTAGCATCGCAGACGTACGCCAGCGGACCGCGCGCCGGTACAGTGATACCCAAGGGGTATGCCGAAGTAACCGTGCAATACAACCAGCCGCGATACTTTAGCGCAGTTATCGGGACGGGGACGATTCCCGTGACGGCCCGTGCCGTGGGCCGCGGCAAGTGGGAACCGGCATTCATCGGCATTCACGTGCTCGATATGCACGCTTCGGGCGCTTTGCGGGCCACGGGCGGCGGATCGGGCAACGTGACGGGCGGCGCGTCGGTCATCATCAATTCGGATGCCAGCGACGCGGCTATCACGACCGGCGGCAGCACGCTCTCTGCGACGGATTTTGCCATCACCGGCGGAACCAGTGGCAGCGGCTTTATAGGTACGGTTACCCTCGGCACGGAACCGCAGCCCGACCCGCTTCGCCACATTCCCGAGCCCACGCCGGCTAGCCTGCCTAGCCAGGCTAGCGGCCCCAAGCATTTTAGTAACGGTAATCGCACGATCTCGCCCGGCGTCTATCACGGCGGTATCTCCATTACCGGCCAGGCCAACGTCACCATGACGCCCGGCATTTACTACATGGACGGTGGCGGTTTCTCGATGACGGGACAGGGCAACCTGACCGCCAATGGTGTGATGATCTTCAACGATCCTGGGCAATCGAGCGATAGCATTAACATCAGCGGTAGTAACGGCGGCAGCGTCACCATGACCCCGCCGACCAGCGGCATCTATAAGGGGCTCACGCTGTTCCAAGCGCGTTCGGCAATCCAGAACATGTCCATTTCGGGTAATGGCAGCTTTTTTGTAACAGGCACCTTCTACGCCGCCGGCGCACTGATGAATGTCACCGGTAATGGCGCAGGACAGATCGGTTCGCAATACATCAGCAACCTGCTCGACATCAACGGCGGCGGCGGCCTGGGCATCGACTACGTTCCCGAACGAGTCATTCCACGGCGCGTCCTTGGCTTGGTCGAGTAAGCGTTTCGAACAAATCGCTGACGTAGCCTCCTTCGTTCACTTGTAACTCACCACTAATAATCCCAGATAGAGAATCGCAAATGAAACCCCAGCATCAACGTTGGCAAATCTTTATTGACCGGCGCGTTCAAGGCACCCTGGTGCTTCATACTCTGGCGTACTGGGCGGTGTGCCTGTTGATGCAGCAATTAGTTGTATTCTTGTTTGTTCTGGCCACGTCGTCTTCGGACAGCGTCCACATCAATGGAACGCGGGTGTTGTGGCACATCCAGGTCTCGATCGTGGCATCGTTGGCGATCATGCCGCTGATTGTGCTCGACATCGTCAAATTGAGTCATCGTTGGGTCGGGCCCATCTTCCGCCTGCGTACATCATTACGCGCGCTCTCGCTCGGCGAACCGGTTCCCCCCGTTCGATTTCGGGAAGGCGATTTCTGGCAAGACCTCGCGCTCGACTTGAACGTGGTTACAGCCGAGTTGAATCGCCACAGGGCCAGCCAACGTAAAGATAATTTACCCACGGAGCTACTTCCTCCTGAGAGCGTCCTCGAAACCCGCTGCGAGTCGGGCCAAGAAACGAAATTCACGTCTGTGGACGGCGTTGGCTATTTTCAGGGGCCTGGGAATGGCATGGCAGATTCGCCATCACTACCCATCACTGCTGGCTAATCACAATCGATCCAAGCTCAACGATCGCTGCTCCCTGCGCACCGGCAGGGTAGTATGGCCCGCGCAGCGAACCACACCGCGAGCCGAACGATTCGCTACCTCCGCCGATACTGCTCGCCTAGCTCTGCTCCATCGGAGGAGTTGCCCTGGCGTGTCGAATGCGTTTGAGTTCACGCGTGTGACCCGTGCCAACCCGCCCCCTCCCGCGCCAACCAAAAAACCCGGCAATTCTCACCCGGTTTTTCACCCAGATCGCAATAGACCCAAAGGGCGCGTAGTGGCTATAGTCCCCGCCGCGATCTCAGGCGAGCGCACCAAGTTTTTTTCACAATCGCACCCGCATCCATAGCCTCCGGACGAATCGGCGCTATGATTTTCATGCGGGAACGCGGGGGCAGCGGAGTTGTCGGCCATGTGG
>JANNTN010000332.1:0-2567 GCA_031394445.1 Anatilimnocola sp. | reverse complement strand
TATCGCTGACATGCAACAGGCCGTCGATCCCTTCTTCGAGCTCGACGAAGGCACCGTAATTGGTGAGGTTGCGAACCTTGCCTTCGACGATCGCATCGACCGGATATTTTTCCGCGACGCGGGTCCACGGATTTTCCTGCGTCTGCTTCATGCCGAGCGAAAGCTGCTGGCCTTCTTTATCGACGCCGAGAATAACAACCTGAATTTCATCGGCAATGTTTACCAGCTCGCTGGGATGATTGACGCGACGCGTCCACGACATTTCGCTGATGTGGACGAGGCCTTCGATGCCCGGCTCCAGCTTTACAAATGCACCGTAGCTCATCACGTTGACGACCGAGCCCTTGTGGGTGCTGCCCACGGGATACTTGTCGATAACCTGATCCCACGGGTTGTTGCCCTTCTGCTTCAGGCCGAGAGCGATCTTCTTCTTCTCGCGGTCGATGTGCAGAACCATGACCTCGATTTCTTGATCGATGGCCACCATCTCGCTGGGATGGCCGATGCGCTCCCAGCTCATGTCGGTGATGTGGAGCAAGCCATCGATGCCGCCGAGATCGACGAACGCACCGAAGTCGGCGATGTTCTTCACGACGCCCTTGCGAACCTGGCCGTTTTCCAGCTCTTTCAGCAAGGCTTCGCGGTCTTCTTCACGCTGACGCTCGATGAGCGACCGCCGGCTGACAACGATGTTGCGGCGGGCTTCGTCGATCTTGAGCACTTCGCACTGCACGACGCGACCGATGTAGTCGCCAATGTCGGACGGGCGGCGAATATCGACCTGGCTGGCAGGCAGAAACACCTTCACGCCGCCGATATCGACCAGCAAACCGCCTTTGATCTTGCGCTCGACGGTGCCGGTGACCGGATCGCCTTCCTTCAGCTTGCTGATGACCTCGTTCCACTGAATCTGCTTATCAGCCCCACGCTTCGTGACGCGGAGCATGCCCCCTTCGTCGGGGCGGGCCTCTTCATCTTCGAGGTCTTGAATGAGCACTTTGACGAGCTGGCCAACGACGGGCGGCTCATCCTCTGGACCCCATTCGTCCAGCGGCACGGAGGCTTCACTCTTGAAGCCGATATCGACCATCACGTTGCCGTCTTCGACCCGCAGAATTCGTCCTTCGACGATCTTATTGACTTCAAAATCCGCGCCGATCGTTCCCGCGTCTTGAAAGAGGCCCGCTTCTTCAAAATTGGCGACCTCGATTTCCCAGATCTTGTCGATCTCGGGGTCGTTCTCCAGCGTGCGGATGAGTGCTCGATTAACCATTGTGCGTTGCTTCAAACCTGGTAGCGCCGAATCGGGCCGGATGTAGTAGGACGGCACAGCGACCCACGGTATGGGTGCCCGGTGCCTACTACAAAATTGCCCCGCGCCTCGGGTGGATAGTATCTCCCCTGCCGCCGGCTTCACGTCGAAGCCGAGGCTGTTCAGGCAGTGGAGAGTCCCGTAAAGGTAGCCAATTTAGTGGGATTAGCCAAGACGAGGTGCGGGAAGTGCCTGAGTGAGAGCGTCAGGGATGGAGGCGAGCGCGGCGGGGCAGCATCAACCGTTATTAACGCAAAAGCGAAGATGGGCAAAGACCGCAAAGCAGGACGGGATTGAATTACAGCGCCAGAAACGGCACGGGGACGAGGAAGGCGTGTTGTTCGAGGATGCTGGCGGGGCCGAGGTAGGAGGTGTATTGGGTGAAGAAGACGATGAAGATGTAGAACAGGATGACGGGAATCGCGGCGGCGCGGGAGAGCCAGCGAACGAGAAAGAATCGGCGATTGTGGTGGTGCAGGCCGCGGCTCACGGCCCAGCCGGTGAGGAGGCGGGCTGGGTAAATGAACAAAATGAAGAAAATGGTGAGCGTCCACCAGAGTTCGCGTGGCGGCGGCTCGATTTTAAGCAAATAGAGCGGCAGGGCGAAGAGGAGCGTGATGGCGAGGGCAAACCAATAGGCGATTGGGGCCCGGGCGAACTCGACACGCACCGCTTTGAGCTCGAACATCGCGGCGAGGCGATTTTGGGCGGCGAAGCGCGTTTGCAGAAATGGCAAATGCAGGAGCACGAAGGCGAGGGCGAGAGCGCCGAGGTAGCCGATTACGATGGTTATGCCTCCCAGGCCAGAGGTGCCGGCCATGAGCATCAGACTGGGCACCAGGAGCCAAACGAGCGCGCCGATGAAGCCGCGTAGGCCGAGCCAGAATCGCTGCAAAAATTGCAGAGAGACGACGAAATTCCAAACAGCATCGCGAGCTTCGGCAAACATTCGGCCACGGCGAATGCCGGCGAACAGAATGGCTGGCGGAAACCAATCGGAATAGGGTCGAGTGACGTATAGGTCGGTGGCGAGGGCTGGCGAGATCGCCCGAATCACGGGGCGGAGAATGGGACCGATAACACTGCCAAAGAGGATGCGGGCCGCGATTTGAAAGGGGGCGAGCAGCGGCCAGAAGAAGTGACGCAGGCGGCCGCCGCTGTACCAAGCGAGGAGGATGTGGCCGATGACGAAGGTGGTGATTGTGATTTGAGCGATGCGCCAGCCGCGAGCGGTGAAGCCGTCGGGGTCGATCAG
>JANNTN010000444.1:0-9751 GCA_031394445.1 Anatilimnocola sp. | reverse complement strand
CCCCGAGCTAATACGTTGCAGTGCATTGCTGGACGGTCCCTCACGCCCTCTCCACTCCAAACGCCATCACCTCCTGCACCGTCTTCGCCCCCGTCGCCACCATCACCAACCGATCGAACCCCAGCGCGCACCCACTACACGCCGGCAATCCCTTCTCCATCGCCGCTAGCAACCGGCTCTCTTCCGGCAGCGTGTATTTCCCATCCGCCGCGCGCAACTTGTTGTTCTCCCGGTTCCGCTGCCGCAGCACCTCCGGATCAAGCAACTCGTGATACCCATTCGCCAGCTCCACGCCGCGATAATACAACTCAAACCGCTCCGCCACCGGCGGCTCCCCCTCCCGCACCCGCGCCAAAGCCGATTGACTGGCTGGATAGTCATACAAAATCGTCGGCCGCTCTCTCCCCAACATTGGCTCCACCAGCGTCGTCTGCAAATAATCCAAAATCACGTCGCGATTAGCGTTGGCCAGTAGCTCCGCCGGTAATTTCAAACCCTCCAACTCCCCCTCCGGATCCACACCCGCATACCGCAAAAACGCCTCCCGATACGCCACCCGCTCCACCTCCCCTCCACCAGAACCATCGTCAAAAATCTCCCCCGCCAACTCCCCCAATAACTTCATCCCCGCCTCATAGTCATCCCCCACCCGATACCACTCCACCATCGTAAATTCCGGATTGTGCAGCGCCCCCACTTCCCCACCACGAAACGCCCGTCCAATCTGATAAATCGCCTGCCCCCCCGCCACCAACAGCCGCTTCATCCCAAACTCCGGCGACGTCTGCAGCCACAACTTCTCCCCCACTCCCGGCTGCCGCGCATCCGCAAACAACGTCACACTCAGCGGATCCAAATGCCGATCCACCACCGAATCCCGCGACAAAACCGGCGTCTCAACTTCTAAAAAATCTCGCCCCTCAAAAAACCGCCGAACTTGCTTTAGCAACCCGGCCCGCCGCCGCAACATTTCCAACGACGCACTCGGCAAAAAGTCACTCATGTCGTAGTGCAAGCTGCCAGCTTGCTCACTTGGGTGGCACGCTCTGAGGTACTCCGCTGTCATTTACACACATCTGTGTTGGTATTGCCGAAGGTCCGCCAAGCCAGCGAGAAGTCGAGCATGCGGCGGAGGCCGGTCCACACGGGTTGCGGACCTGGGGGTGACTCTTTGGGGCGGTTATTATAGCCGCCCAGATGCGTGATGAGTTTCATCAATTCGTTCAAGGTTGGCGGAGTGAGTGGGAACGCGGTTTTGTGGACCACGCACCACACCGGTTTCCATTCGTGGTCCGCGAAGACCGCGGTGCATGGCAAGTCCGGGCAGGTGCGATTCAGATAGGTGAGATAGAGCACGCGCCAGGCGATGATGTGGTACATCGCCAAACAATTCAGGAGGCGTGCCTTGGTTTCGAGCTGAATGTGCTCGACGCGGCAACCTGTCTTCAAGACGCGGTTGTAGGTTTCGATCGTCCAACGTGCTGCGTAGTAATCCACGATGGTCAAGATTTGTTCAACGGTCGCAATCGACAACGTCGTCACGAGCAACCAGCAGACATCGGTTCCGTCTCCTGGGCCGTCGATTTCGCGCACCAGAATGACGTTGTGCGTGATGACCTCCAGTCCGGGCCGATGATTCGGAGGCTTTACCGCGGTTCGGATCGCACGCACTTCCAAGCGGGCTTCACGAGCCGCCCGTTTGGACGTGGCGCTCAGGGCGACCGTGTGTAACGCCAACACCGGTGAACGTTCGAGTTCCTCGCGCACCTTCACATACGTCCGCCGGCTGACTTCGCGGTTACGTTCCGGTGTGCTGCGATCTTCGTGAGCCCGAATGATGTAATCGGCACGTGGATTGGCTTGATTTTGGGCGTCGAGGAAGATGTCATAAATGTCCGCCTCGCGATCCGCCACGCTGATGATCCGCGTGTCCGGGCACTCCGCCGCCCAGGCACACGCCTGTTGATAACCTTCCAGCCAACGAAAACTTTCCTTCTCCTCAATCGGCTGTCGCTTCTCGACCGCTGGCGCTTTGCCCAACGTTTCCGGAGCGCGGTCAAACGTCTTCGTCGCCAGCACTCCCAGCGGCAAGCGCTCCGGCGTCACGGCCAGTTGCACATGCTGATAGACACCGTAGCGATGCACCTGGTCCAGGCACAACGCATCGCGTGCGGGGTGACGGGAATAATCGAGTTCCGTCGTATCTTGCACGATCAGCACGACCGCGTGTTCACGCATCCGTCGGAGCGTAACGCTCCGATGCGGCTGCAAGATTTGCTCGGGCGTCACGCGGGCATTGTCGAAAAATCGGTACGCCGCCTGCGTGTCGCTCCAGCCGTCCATCGTCGCATTGACGCTCGCTTCGGGATTGGCAGCCAACGCCTCAATCACGTTCCGACTCCGCTTGTTCAGCCGCTCATCCCCAAAATCTACCTCCGCCAATTCATCTGCAATCCGTTGAGACATCTCTCGCTCCTGCAAATTTGTGACTGAAATTTGCAGGACCCGATGCGCAAATTGCGTGCCGTTCCCTTGTAAAATTGCGGGCAGTTGTGTGTAAATGACAGCTTCGTCAACACACGCGTGCCGGTCGATTCCCTGTTTGCAAATCTCGAAGACGGCGTCGGACTCGATGAATTCTTGGGCGCATTTCCAGGCGTCAAGCGCGAGCACACCCAAGCCATCCTCGAATACGCACGAAAACTCATCACCGGCGATGCCGCATGAAGCGAGTGCGTCCTTTCCTCCTCAATTCTGCTGCGCAACATCCTTCACGCTCACCAGCTTCCAGCGGCCGTAGGGGTTGTCCATCGAGCTGCCTGCTGTTTTCGGATGAGCTTCGGCCGCAAACACCTGAAACCGCGGCCCCTCTATGTCGGCGATGATGTGGCCATCGGCCACGGGCTTATCGCCCGCCGCCAGATAGCGAATGACCTCGACGATATCAAAGCCCCCCTCCTCCACGTCGGTCCGCTGCATCACCACATCGCGCAGACCCAGCACGTGCATCCCCATCGTGCAAATCTCCGTTTGACCCCGGATGATTCCCACGAATGCGAAGCTCACGGCATCGGAGCTCCCATCCTCCGTCATCTGCAGCCACATCTCCCCGCCAAACGCCAGCCCGCTATTGTCGTTGAACACTCCCGCGCCCCCAGCCCGCACAATCGCCGCCCCCGCTTCCAGCATTTTTCTCGCCGCTTCCAGCGAACCGCCCGGCCCTCTCAACCCAATATTGACCGTATAACCCTCGATCCGTGCCTGCTCCTCCGCCGTCGGCTGCCGCCGGCACGAAGCGGCAAAAATCCCCACAAACTGCTCGTCGGGCGGCATCGGATCGAAGTCGATCTTCGTCCCATCCGGCAATACCAGCGCCTCCGGCGTCAACTGATACCCCTCCGGCATCGCCTCCACCAACTCGCGCGGATGCCCCCACGTTCCCGGGATGCGCAGAACAACTTCAACCGGCGCTTGTGGTTCAGCCATTTTCTTCTCGCGGCAGCAGTCGGCACGCGAGCGCCACCGGGCCAACTACCTTCCGGTCTGCTACCGCGTCACCGACTCACCAAAAAACCAACTGCAACGAATATAAGGTGCCTCGTCGCAAAATTGCCAGTAGTGCCCGCCGGCCACCCCCACGGGGATGCGGCTGAGGTATTTCCGCTTCGCGGCGGGGCGCTGCTCCTTAACCACAAAGAACAAATCCGAGAGCACGTGCCGATTGCTGCCGTAGTAGTTGTGTCCCAAAACCAAATCGAAATCCACGGCCGAGACGTCGATCGTATCGATCTCAGGCAGGCAGATTGGAGGATGGACGTCACCGACCCGCTGTTCGTCATTGATTCTCTTCGAAGCAATCAGCGCGCTATCGCTCCGGCTGGCATACAGCGTGACGTTCTCGCACTGCGCGACGATCGCCGGTGCCAATTGCTTAAACTTCGATACCCCCACGTCCGGCCGCACAGCACCAGATTCGCAATCGGCTTGCCGTTCAACCGTGGCAGTTGGCTAATCGCCTGCATGACAATCCGATTGCCCATGCTGTGTACGACAATGTTGATCCGCGTATCTTCCGGCACCGCCACCACCAGTCGCTGCAATAACTCGGTGAACGGCCGCACCGAGCGCGCGTTGATCGGCTCATCGATGGGATAGTTCCACGCGCCGCCTTGGCTGGGCCAGCTATACGCGACCACGGCTCCGTTAAACGGAATATCCAGCCCGAGCTGCGCCGTGCGGATCAGTGCCGATTCAAAATCGACATTGAACCCATGCACGAACAAGAGCAGGTCATGCTGTCGCGACCGAGCGATTTGGTTCTTCACACCTGCCGCCATCGCTTCCCACGGCAATGAACGCACTTCTTCAAACGTAACAATGGATTGTTGAGCGCTATCGCTCCCCGCGGGTGCTTCTCGCTGCGGGTCCACTCCCCGGCGGCGAAACGGCAACGAAATCGCAGCCCGGCCGTATGGCGGAGTTTCATTCAGCTCGGAATTTCCAAACCGCTCTTGGCTGCTCCCCTCTGTAGCAGAAATGATGTCGCGGTTCGTGGCAAAGAAAATCTCCCAAGTGGGCGAGTCCCCCCGCCAACTCGTAATTGCAATCGGCTGGCTCAGCGTTGCCGAATATTGCCGGCTCATCTCCACGCCAGCCCGCAGCAGGGAAGGCACCGGCTTGCCGCTCGCGAGCAGTTCCTCATCCTTTGCGTGGTATTCAATGCCGTAAGGGTTTCGCCGTTCGAAGACGATGTTCGACATCGATCGGCAGCCGTGCGGGTTCAGGCAGAGAGTGCCGACAATTAGCATCAGCACCAGCCAGGCACCATTCAAAACCGCCGCGCGTAGCGATTTCATCGTCCCATTCTCCGTTATCGCCGACTCCGTTTTCCGCCAACCTCCCCTATCAGCCAACAATGAGCCCACGACTATACAGACTGTCCGAAATGCGACCAAGATCAGCGTCCTTTCGAGCCGGTCGCTGCGATAAATTCCCACTTAAAACAGGCCCAAAACTAGCCTCAGCAGGCCCCTGCAAGGTGCGGTCGTGCCAGCGATACCAACGATGAGGATTTTGCCACCGCGAGAACCCAGCACCACTCGACCAGCTCTTTCTCGAACACGTGCTACGGTTGAAAGGGCGACTGCATGGAGTGCCCCTTGCACGCACTACCACGCACCATCCCATGCCGACCCATTCTGTTCGAGAACCAATCATGAGCCAGTTCTATAAGTTGTTGGCGCGAATTCAGGCCGACGGCGGCATCACGGGGGACGAGATCCTTCCGATTCGCGAGCAACTCGCCGCGGATGGCGCGCTCGACATCGACGATGTCAAGCTCCTCGTCGAGCTGTATTGCGACGCCCAGAATCGCTGCCCCGATTTCGACAATTTATTCTTCGCGGTGCTCGAGCAAGTGTTCCTCTCCGACGGCCAAATCAAGCCGAGCGAAGAATATTACTTGCTCAAGTTGCTCTACTCCGACCGCGAGATTCGTGAGCCGGAGCGAAAATTCCTGCAAAAGCTCCGCCAACAATTGCCCACCCGTTCCGCCAGTTTCGATTCGCTGTTCGAAACCGCCATGAGCGCCCCCGCCACCAACTGGAGCGCCGGCGGCCGCTAATCGCCTCGCTGCGTCACACCATCAGCCATTCACTGGAGAAAGTTCCCATGTCCGCCGTCCACGCGGCACCTCGGCAATAAGTAGGTGCAAAAGCACGGCAAACCGTTACAGCACGGTTCGTTCCGTGAGCCGTTGGCAGTCGTCCTCTAGCGCTTGCACCAACCGCTGCGTGGTACAATAGCGTTGTAGAGGACATACCGACCATGACCATCACGCTGGCTGCCGAACTAGAAGACCAGATCAGCCCGCAGGAGGCTCTGCACCTCGCGATCGGACTGTTTGCGGACGACAAGGTTACGCTGGGCCAGGCAGCTTCAATCGCGGGCATCTCACAGCCCGCATTTCTGCAAGAACTCGGCAAGCAGCGAGTGCCGGTGCATTACGGCGTTGAAGAGCTTGAACAGGACATCGCCACCGCAAAAAAGCTCGCGTAGGAATTCCGAGCCCTGCCGCAGCCGGCCTCCAATCACTGGCTTTAGCCATCAGCCAGAGAAAAGAGCCTGCCAACTGCTCTCATCGAAGTCAGACCGTTTCTCCGCCCCGCATCATGTTACGACTCCTTCCCGTCGTTTATGATCGTGCGGCAGAAT
Source organism: Anatilimnocola sp. (assembly GCA_031394445.1). Taxonomy (GTDB): domain Bacteria; phylum Planctomycetota; class Planctomycetia; order Pirellulales; family Pirellulaceae; genus CAYLLN01. The sequence goes on along the minus strand of JANNTN010000444.1, from coordinate 3,538 downwards.
TCGACTTCCTTAAGGTGCCCCATGCTCGACTTGTCGCGTAATCCGCTTCTTATCTCGGCCCGCTTGGCCACTGCAATATTTCTCACCTGCCTCTCCACTGCCCTCGCCCAAGAGAATCCCCAACCCTCCTCCCCCACTGCCGCCCAACTCGCCCAGCCGCATCCCTTCGGCATCCACGATATGGTCCGCATGGACCGCGTTGGTGCCCCTGTTCCTTCTCCCGACGGCAAGTCGCTCGTCTTCACCGTCCGCTCCTGGGATCCAGAAGCCAATAAAGCCACTACGAACCTTTGGCTCGTCTCCACCACCGGTGGCCAGCCGCGCCAGCTCACTTCCGCCACTGGCCGCGCTAACGTCTCCCCCGCCTGGTCAACCGACAGCCGCACGGTCGCCTTCCTTTCCAACCGCTCCGGCTCACAACAAATTTGGGCCATCGGCACGGGCGGCGGCGAAGCCACGCAGCTTACCACCTTTCCCGTGGACGCCGACAACCTCCGCTGGAGCCCCACGGGCTCACACCTCGCCTTTAGCGCCGATGTCTATCCCAACGCCGACCTGGCCGCCACCGCCAGCCGCGACAAGGCCCAAGCCGACAACCCCGTCAAAGCGACCAAATTCGATCGGCTGTTCATCCGCCATTGGGATTCGTGGGAAGACGGCAAACGCAGCCACCTCTTCGTCGTCCCGGTCAAGCAAGACACGGCAGCAGAATGGAAACTGGCCGGCGATCCCCTCGACATCATGAATGGCGTCGATGCCGATTGCCCCACGAAACCCTTCGGCGGCGCGGAGGAATACGCCTGGTCCCCCGACGGCCAAGAAATCGCCTACACCGCCCAAATGTTCCCCGGCATCGCCTGGTCCACCGACCTCAACATCTACACCGTCCCCATCACCGGCGGCCCGGCCAAGTCCATCACCGCCGCCAACAAAGCCACCGACACCGGCCCGGTCTATTCCCCCGATGGCAAGACCATCGCCTATCGCGCGATGGCCCGACCCGGATTCGAGTCCGACCGACTCCGCGTCACGCTCTACGACCGCGCCACCGGCCAGTCGCGCACGCTCACCGAAGCCTGGGACCGTTCCCCCGGCTCGCTCGAATGGTTCCCCGATGGCAAATCGTTGCTCGCTGCCGCCGGCGAGGCTGCCCGCGAAAAACTCTTTCGCATCGACACCACCACCGGCGAGGCCAAAGCCATCGTCAACGACCACTACAACGGCGGCGCCAGCTTCGTCCCCGCGGCCAGCAGCAATACCACTCACCGAATCGCATTCACGCAAGATTCACACACTGCCCCCGCCGAAATTTACACCGCCGCTGCCGACGGCACCGATCTCAAACGACTCACCCACTTCAACGACGAGCGCATGAAGCTCGCCCGCGTCTCAGAGCCCGCCGAATTCTTCTTCACTGGTGCGAACAACGAAAAAGTCCAAGCCTGGATCATCAAACCCGTCGGCTTCGAAGCCGGCAACAAATATCCCGTCGCCTTCATCATTCACGGCGGCCCTCAAGGCGCGATCGAAGACCACTTTCACTACCGCTGGAACCCCCAAGCCTTTGCCGGCGCGGGTTACGCCGTCATCGCCGTCAACTTTCACGGCTCCACCGGCTTTGGCCAGGCCTTCACCGATTCCATCTCCGGCGATTGGGGCGGCAAACCCTACGAAGACCTGATGAAAGGCCTCGACCACGCCCTCGCCAACTACTCCTGGCTCGACGCCAACCGCGTCGGTGCCCTCGGTGCCTCCTACGGCGGCTGGATGATCAACTGGATCAATGGCCACACCAACCGCTTCAAATGCCTCGTCAATCACGACGGCGGCTTCGACGAATTCGCCAACTACTTCACCACCGAAGAGCTCTGGTTCCCCGAATGGGAATTCAAAGGACTCCCCTGGGAGCGCCCCGAGCTCTACGACAAATTCTCCCCCAGCCGCCACATCGCCAACTGGCAAACACCCACCCTCGTCATCCACGGTGCCAACGATTTCCGCCTCGTCGATTCCGAAGGCATCGCCACCTTCACCGCCCTCCAGCGCAAAAGCATCCCCTCGCAATTCCTCTACTTCCCCGACGAGAACCACTGGGTCCAAAAACCCAAAAACAGCATCGTCTGGCACGACACCATCCTCACCTGGCTCGAAAAGTGGCTGAAGTAACTCGCATTTACCGCCCTGGTTCCCAAGCTCCGCTTGGTAACCCACATCCCCGAAGCTCCGCTTCGTCCCCAACGTCCCCCCTACTCTCTACTGCCTACTCGCTACTCCTCACTCCGCACCCCCCATGGCCTGGCTCATTCTCATCATCGCCGGCATTCTCGAAGCCGCTTGGGCCGTCGGCTTGAAATACACCGACGGCTTCACCAAGCCCCTCCCCAGCATCCTCACCATCGCCGGCATCGTCGTCAGCCTCTTCATGCTTTCCATCGCCGCCCGCACGCTCCCCATCGGCACGGCTTACGCCGTCTGGGTCGGCATCGGTGCCGCCGGTGCCGCCACCCTCGGCATCCTCCTCCTCGGCGAACCCGCCCACCCTTCCCGCCTCTTCTTCCTCGCTCTCCTCCTCATCTCCATCATCGGCCTCAAAATCACCACTCACTAACCCTTGTTTGCCGACAGGCAACGCAGCCGCGGAGCGGCGACCTATGAGTAGCCGGGGGTGAAGCGCAGCGGAACCCCCGGAAACAGTACAAGAACATTGCGCAGCCGCGTAGCGGCGACAGATGAATAGCCGGCCCAGCCTCAAATCTTCCGCCGTGTAGCGATGGCTCGACCGCAGCCGCGTAGCGGCGACCGGTGAATAGCCGGGGGTGGAGCGCATCGGAACCCCCGGAAACAATACGAAGAATATCGCGCAGCCGCGTAGCGGCGACACAAGCTCCGCTTCGCCACCAACGCAGCCTCATCCGTCGGGCAACTCACGAAGCTGGCTCAACTGTGTAACCAACTGCAAACTTTACGATCAGTCGCCGCAGTCGGCTTCAGCCGGCTTTTGCTTTTTGCACCCGGCTTTAGCCGGGTGTACGCAACAACACCACGTTTTTTTTCTAGCCGGCTTCAGCCGGCTTCTATACTATTGGCTTTAGCCATTCGCCTTTCCAGAGATCCTAAAATCGAGCCGAGTCAAAGCCCACTCAAAACGATTTGACGGGCGGCGGGGTAGCACTGTCTGAATTGGGTGCCACGGGCTTGCCCGTGATCGATCGAGCAGGTGCGGCTAACCTGGCAGGATCATTCCCCAATCAACATCCGGCACAGCTTCGCCTCTCCCAAGCAACCGCTCCCTCGGTCTCTGCCCCACAAAACCCAGCCAAAAAAATCGTCATTTCCGGCTTGAAAAAATCTTCCAAATTCTCGCCCGGTTTTTTGCCCAAACTGCAATGGAGTAATTGGAGGACAATGCCTCCGCGGATTCGTCTTCGCATTCATCAACCCGAAGCAAAAGCAACGGACATGACCAAACTGCGCCCCTACTCCCTACTCCCTTCGCAATTCATCTTGAGCGCACCGGCCATCCCCCCCGAAAACCCAA
>JANNTN010000431.1:0-4627 GCA_031394445.1 Anatilimnocola sp. | reverse complement strand
CGCGAAAGACGGGCTGCTTTTGATCGAAGGTTTTCGTCCAAGTCGCCCCGTCGCTCGCGGCCGCCACAGTTTAATCGTTTTCTCGGAATCTCATCAAACGACCGAATGATGGCGACGGCCGCCGGATTCTTCTGAGATATTCAACCGTATTCCGACGCCCAATTCTCCTTTGAGTACTCCATCCGTTTTGCAGGAGTGCCTATTTCTCGTTGACATTAATCATGCCGTGCCGCACAAGCACCAACGCGGCATCCTGGACCAGTCCGATCCCAGGGGCATAGTGCTTATGTCCCACATCCGCTTCTAGCGGCGTCGTTTCTTTGGTCTTCACGCAGTTGTTGAAATCACCCGCGGGAGTCTTGAACGTCTCCTTGACCCCGACGATTTCTGCCCGATCCATTGCGACCTGAGGGGCGACTTCCTGTTGGTACTTGGCCCCCACGAGCGGCACCGCCGCCATCATCAGGCCAAACCGCGCGCCGTTGACGCCCGACAGCCACGAGCCATCGTGTGCAGCCACCTTACCATCCTTGTAAATATCCACATCCTCACCGAAATAATAGACGTTTCCAGTCCGCTTGCTGATGGCAAAGTAATTGCGCGACACCTCGACCACCTGACCGTTGTCCGTTTCGCGTTCCTCCACGATCCGGGTCTCGACACCGTCCACTTGTTTCGTCTCATTCAATACCGTGATGACCAGCCGCTCCTTATTTTTTTCAAGCACGAGCTGGTGTCCGGCCTCCAGAATGAAAAATGCATTCCGACCTGTCGAGACCATCGCCTCTTTTTCTGCCGAGAAGTCGTTCGTCCACTCTGCCAGGTCGTCGGCAGCCCGTGCCTGCCACTTCCCAGCCGCGAGCGCCACCATCGCGATAAGCACCAAGAAGACTCGCATAGCGTTGCCCCAGGAATTGCCGAAAATCGGTAACTTTGCGTCATTCACACCGAAGCCCAGTGTAGCAGCGCTCGATAAGTCGGCGTGGCGAAGCTCAGATAAAGTTCGTTTTGCAGTAGCGCCCGGAGGCTGCAATTAGCGGTTAGCCATCAAATCTGAATCGGAAACGACGGCAGTTTCGTCCGAGCTACACATCCGTTTGTTGACGCCTGAATTTCGTTCCTAGAACCCCATCCGCTTTGTGCGAAATGCTATCCATTGGACCATCGCCCTCCAAATGGCTCATACGGCGGCTGATCAATCCAATGTTTACTGGAATGCATTAGGCGGCAGCAGCACACGTCGATGATAATAGTCCGGTCGTCAATCCTTACAGTCAATTAACCTCATGCGCATACCTCATACGCAACTTTCGCCCGCTGCGCTGCGAGCCGTTGTCGAGGAATTCGTCACGCGCGACGGTACAGACCATTCTTCGGTCGAGCGGCGGGTCGAGGCTGTGCTGCGGCATCTCGAAGCCGGTCGAGTCGAGGTGCATTTCGATGATGAAACCAAGTCTTGCAACATCGTGACAGTGTAAGACGATCAAAGTTGGGGCGAGGTAGCGGCATTGGGCATTTCTGGATGGCCTGTTCTGCTTTCTGCGGCTTTACAGGTGTCTAGGCCAGCAAGTTCCAACAACACCGCGTCGCCATTTTCAAACGCCCTTAACAGCGAAGCGAGCGGCTAGGCAAGAATCTCACGCACCACGCGCCCGGCGATGTCCGTTAGCCGAAAGTCGCGTCCTTGATAGCGATAGGTGAAACGCTGGTGGTCGATGCCGAGCAGATGCAGGATGGTGGCGTGCAGATCGTGTACGTGAACGATGTCCTCAACCGCGTGGTAGCCGAGGTCATCGGTCGCGCCATAGGTCAGGCCAGGTTTGATTCCGCCGCCGGCGAGCCACATCGAAAAGCCTTGCATGTGGTGATCGCGGCCAACCTGGTCCCCTTTTCCTTCCTGGGCCATCGGCGTGCGACCGAATTCGCCACCCCAAATGATGAGCGTCTCGTCAAGCATGCCCCGCTGCTTGAGATCGGTTACGAGCGCGGCGGAAGCCCGATCACACGCACCGGCGCAAATGTTGACGAAATGTTTCAGGTCGTTGTGGTGATCCCAGTCGCGGTGATAAAGCTGAATGAACCGCACCCCGCGCTCCGCCATCCGCCGCGCTAAAATACAGTTGCTCGCAAACGAGCCGTCCCCCGGCTGCGCCCCATACAGATCGAGCGTTGACTGCGATTCGTCGCGAAAATCCATCAAGTCGGGCACGCTCGTCTGCATCCGAAAGGCCATTTCATACTGCGCCAGCCGCGTTTCAATCTCCGAATCGGCAACGGCCTTGTCCTCAATTCGATTCAACTCGCGGACTGCGTCGATCACCTCGCGCTGCTGACGCATGGTCACGCCGGCAGGCCGATCGAGATATTCCACCGGCGAGCCCGTCGAATTGAATTTGATTCCTTGAAATTTTCCCGGCAAAAAACCGCTCGACCACATGCGATTGCTGATCGGCTGCGGGCTGCGGCCGGCAAAACTCGTCAGCACCACAAAGCCTGGCAGGTTCTCCGCCTCGCTTCCCAATCCATACGTCAGCCACGATCCCATGCTCGGTCGGCCAGAGATCGGCGTTCCCGTGTTCATGAACGTATGGGCCGGATCGTGGTTGATCGCTTCGGTCACCAGCGAACGAACGATGCAAATCTCGTCGGCGATGCCCCCGATGTGGGGCAGCGCGGAGCTGATCTCCTGCCCCGATTGGCCGTGTTTAGAAAAGTCGAAGAGTGGCCCCTGAATTTTGAGCCGCTTGTTGTTCTGCAATTGTGCGATGGGCTGTCCGCTCGTCACCGATTCAGGCATCGGCTGGCCGCTGCGGCGGGCCAGTTCGGGCTTGTGATCAAACGTCTCCAAGTGAGACGGCCCGCCCGACATATACAGCCATATCACGCGTTTGATCTTGGGTGCGTGATGAAATTGCTGGATGACTCCGCGCGATTTTCTATCACTCGCCGCCGCTGGCAGGCCGCGGGCCAACAAGCCGGACAAGGCCATCGCGCCCAGGCTCACTCCCCCACCAGCAAGAAACGTCCTGCGGGCGATTGGGTCTGGCAGGAGCGGAGCGGTAACAGACATGATGGCGAACGACTCAAAGTCCAACGAAAACAATCGAGGCAACAAGGCTCATCGTGACAAAGCGTGGCTCTTGAATCAAGCGCAAGCCGTGCGATTGGCGGGATACAAAATGCGTGCTGCCACCTGACAAAAAGGCAAGTACCTCAGAATGCACAGTCGCCAGTTCCCTCTAGCAGAAACTCAATGAGCGGAACCGCCACTTCAGAGCGGTTATCAAGGAGGAACCCTGGGCGACGAAATCAGCCTTCAGCCTCCGTCGCTCACTTGGCTTGACGCGGCTGCGATGAGCTTAGGACACGGCCAACGCGAAGCTTTTTCTTTGGGGCGCGGGTTCTTCCCGCAACGGGAGTTTCCTTTTTCTTCTGCTGTTTGGGCTTAGACAAAGTTGCCGCCGTAGTTTTCGCCATCACCGTGGTGGGGCTCGGCGTGTGCTTTTCAACTCGATTGTCGCGCTTCTGCGCTCTTCCACGCCGCGCCTTCGGCGTCGGTTCCTTGGATTTCGAACCGCGATTTTTTGTCTTCGGTGGACTAGTCGCTTTCGCGGCAGCATTCCCTGTTGATTCCAATTCGATTCCAAACATCTCACTCAGGCCGTCCGCTGGAAGTGCCTCTTCCGACTCGCCAGCGAAAGCACGATCTAAGTTCTCAGCGGCGACGGCCTGGCCGATTAACTCGAGATGATCGACCTTGCGCAAGGTGAAGAGTAGTTCGGGGGAATGGTCGAGCTTGGCTCCCACGCCGTACAGCACGGCAGCAAGGTGCTTGCACAGCCCGGCCGAGTCCGGGCAACTGCAGTTCATTTTGATTTCTTTGGGCTTCGGAAAAAGCCCACCTTCAATCCGCGTGAGACGCTGCATCACGCCCTGGTCAAAACGCCCTTGCAACAGGTTGATTAACGAAGCGATTGAGCTGGCGCAATCGCGTTGAATTTTCTTCCAGTCCGCCGTCGGCAGCGCGCCGATCGAGATCGTCACGTTGTAAACCTCGGACCCGCTGACGAGAGCGTTGACCTGGCCTTGGGAAATGGACAAGTCGATGACCGAACCATTACGCACGTAAGTGCGGCCGCGGGGCAAGCGATTGGCGAAATCGCTGTAAGCTTCCAAGTTGGTGCACCAAGCTTGGCCCCAGAACGATGTGGCAATCGCCCGCCCTTCCACCTTGACTGGAGCGAGCTTGCGTCCCTGTTTCTTTTCGAGCGACTTGGCGTAGGCCAGGGCCTTGGCGCGGCGCTGGGCCACAGGCACATAGGGTGCCCAGCGGCCATAACCGACATATCGATCGCCGTAATCGCCTCGTCCCCAACCGCGCCCACGCGCCATGTTGCAACTCCTTTTGCTGGTCAGCAGTCTCGCTGGAAAGTGGCGAACCCGCTGCGAAAATGTGCTTGTTTTTTCGCATCAGGAATATAGCGTAGCTTGTGGAACGCGCCGGTGGCAATCTCAATCGTCATCGAGCGCTCGCCGCAAATCGAGGGACACGAATCCCAGCAATTCGTCATTGCTCATCTCCGTTAGTTTCGTCTCCGCCCCTCCATCAGCGGCCAGAATCTGATCG
>JANNTN010000312.1:0-20486 GCA_031394445.1 Anatilimnocola sp. | reverse complement strand
TTCGTTGACTGGGATGCCACGGACTAGCTCCATGACGAAGTAAGGGCGGCCTGCTTCCGTGGTCCCAGCATCCAGCACCTTGGCGATGTTCGGATGCTCCATCATCGCCAGAGCCTGCTTCTCAGCCTCGAAGCGGGCGATGACTTGCTTGCTATCCATGCCCGGCTTCACGAGCTTGAGCGCCACCAGCCGCCGCACGGGCCGTTGCTGCTCGGCCATATAGACCAGGCCCATTCCCCCTTCGCCGATTTGCTCCAGGAGCTTGTAGGAGCCGACGGCTGAACCCGCCTGTTCCTGAATCGGTTGATAGTCGAGCGTTTTGAGCTGGCCGCCTGCCGGACGCGCTAAATAGGCATCAGGAGAATCGTGCGCGCTTAGCAAGCCCTGCACGCGAGAAAAAAGCGACTCGTCCCCGCCGCACGCCTGTATTAGAAATTCCTCGCGCTCCTGGCGCGAGGGATGGGCCAGCGCCTCGTGAAAAATGCTCTCCTCGATCATGGTCTTCTCGGTCATGCTGAGACCTCTTTTAATCTCGACATCAGAATGCGGAGCGGAGCCGCTCCAATAGACAGTGCGGAATCATGAGGCTGTTTCCCTCACGAATCTGCAAAGAAAACTCGCTTTGGCTTTTCGTCGCGCCGATCGCAAGCGCGCCTAGCTCATCTCTCTTTGCAGCCACGCCCGTGCATAAGTCCAATGCCTCTCGGCAGTTGCGGTGGAGATGCCGAGAGCGGCGGCGGCCTGATCGATCGTCAGGCCGGCAAAGAACCGCAGCTTTACTAAGCGGGCCTTGGAAGCGTCTTTGGTCTCCAGGCGGGTCAGTGCCGCATCGAGAGTCAAGAGCTTTTCGTCATCCGCTGGGTTGGCGATCTCCAGGCCCTCCAGCGTCTGTCGCTGCCAACCGCCACCCTCTTTCTGGCTTCCCTTGCGGCGGGCCGCATCCACCAGAATTCGCCGCATCGCCTCGGCCGCCGCCCCAAAGAAATGCCCGCGGCTGTTCCAGTGCTGGCTAAGCTGGCCATCCACCAGCTTCAGATACGCCTCATGCACCAGCGCCGTCGCTTGCAGCGTCTGGCCCGGCTTCTCCTGTGCCAACTTCACCGCCGCCAGCTTCCGCAGCTCGTCGTAAACAAGCGGCAGCAGCCTCTCCGCCGCCTGGGGATCACCCTGCTCAATCTGCGACAAGATGCGGGTGACGTCGGACATGGGTGAGGACTCTGGCTAGTGCGTGTCGCACGGACATATGCGGACGTGGCGGCTGATTTCCAAATGTTTTCGACGAAGCGAGCGTTGCACCAACGTGAAATGCGCTCTATTTTTGCCGCGGTTCGGCAATTGGGCCATAGAATTCGGGCCGCCGGTCGCGAATGCGGTCGATTTCGTGCAGCTTGGGAACGCGGACGATTTTCTTCTGGCGGGCGAAATCGACATCGATTTCCGCGTAGAGAATTTCCTCGCGGTCGTGCGGGGCCTCGGCCAGCACGCGGCCACGCGGATCGCAGATTTTCGATTGACCGATGAAGCGAAAGCCGCGTTCTTCTCCCACGCGGTTGCAGGAGGCGAAATAAACATTGTTTTCCATCGCTCGCGTGTTCACGGCGCTGGCGGCCATACACTCCGAACCGGGAGGCCAATTCGTGGGCAATACGAGCAGATCGGCACCCAGCAGGGCCATCACGCGGGCCGGCTCGGGAAAGCCGCCGTCGTAGCAGATGTGCATGCCGATGCGAACGCCGCCGGCCTCATGCACGGCAAACGGCCGGTCGCCGGGTGTCATGAAGCGGTCCATTCCCAGAAACGGCAAATGGACCTTGCGATAGGAGCCGATGACGCCGCCGGGACCGACGAGGGCACAGGCATTAAAGGCCCGTTCGCCATCGACTTCGATCATTCCGTAGATCGCAAAAACATTCAACTCACGGCAGACCTGCGCGAACTGCTCGGTACTGGGACCGGGAATCGTCTCCGCCTGGGCACGGGCCTGTTCGATGCTGTCAAAGCAATAGCCGGCGAGGGCTGCTTCGGGAAAGACCGTCAACATGGCACCGCGCTGGGCGGTTTCGCGCAGGATCTCCGTCATCCGCGCGAGATTGTGCTCGCGGTCTTCAATACGGATATCGATTTGGGCAACGGCGATCGTGGTTTTGGGCATGGCAGGAACGACGCGGAGTGTGGGGGCGGAGTTGCGATTAGCGTTCGGCTACGGGACGCCATTTCCGTGCGTCCGGGCCTTTGTAAATTCCACGCGGACGCATGATTCGGTTGTGGTCAAGCTGTTCGATGATATGGGCCGACCAGCCGATGATTCGGGCCACAACAAAGAGAGGGGTGTAAAGATCAGCCGGGAGGCCGAAATAATGATACAGGCGGGCACAGGGCCAATCGACGTTGGGCGGAATCCGCTTTTCGGCCCACACGATCGACTCAATGATGTCGGCCATGCGTTCCATGTCATCGTGACCGGTCTCGGCGGCAACGGTGGCGGTGAGCTTTTTCAAATACACCGCCCGCGGGTCGCCATCTTTATAGACACGGTGACCAAAGCCCATGATCTTTTGTTTTTTAGCGAGCGCCTGGCGAATCCAGGCTTCGGCGCGGTCGGCCGAACCCACTGCTTCGAGCACGCTCATTGCGGCTTCGTTGGCCCCGCCATGCAGCGGCCCTTTCAGCGCGCCGATCGCGGCGGTGACGCCGGAATGCAAATCGGAAAGGGTCGAGACGACGCAGCGGGCCGAAAATGTGCTGGCGTTGAACTCGTGCTCGGCATACAGAATGAGCGAGACATCCATCGCTTGAATTTGCTTCTCGCTGGGCTGCTCGCCACGCAGCATCCACAGCAAATTTGCCGGCAACGAGAGCTTGGGATCGGCCGCGATAGGTTCCAAGCCATTTTTCAGCCGTTGACGAGCGGCCACAATGACCGGAACTTTCGCCAGCAATCGTTCTGTCTTGCGAACATTGGCGTCGTGCGAGCCATCCGCCACTTCGGGTTCCCAGTGGGCGAGCAGGCTGACCGCGGAGCGGAGCACGTCCATCGACGGCGCACCCGGCGGGATTCGGCGGAGCGTGTCGATGATTTCGGAAGGAACATTCGCGGCAGCGCCCAGCCGTTGGCGAAAATCGGCTGCCTGGCCAGCCGTGGGAAGCTCGCCGTGCAGAATCAGATAGGCAACTTCTTCGTAGTGCGAATTCGAGGCGAGGTCTTCGATGGCATAGCCGCGATAGGTGAGGCCCGTCTCGACCGTACTAATGGCCGTTTCGCCGGCGACGACACCTTCTAAACCAGGAGAGTAGGTTTCTGTTGTCATTGGTTAGTTGTCACTTGTCATTGGTCATTCGGTGCTTTGCCGTTGGCATAGCCCCGGTTGCGTTCGTCGAAGGCCTGATAGTCGAGCAAGTCGTAGAGGTCTTCGCGGGTTTGCATCATGTCGAGGATTTCGGCCTGGGTGCCCTCTTGAGAGATGACGCGCAGGGCGGCCTCGGCACCAAACATCGCCACGCGAAGCAACGTCACCGGATAAAGCACAATGGAATAGCCAAGATCGGCCAGTTCATCGAGCGTGAGGAGCGGACTTTTGCCGAACTCGGTCATGTTGGCGACGAGCGGAGCTTCGATCGCGGCGGCAAATTGCTCGAATTCCTCTTTCGATTGCAGAGCTTCGGGAAATATCCAGTCCGCGCCGGCGTCGAGATAGTGTTTGGCTCGCTCAATCGCATCGTCGATATTGGTGACGCCACGAGCATCGGTGCGGGCAAGGATGATGAAATCTTGATCGGTGCGGGCGGCGGCGGCGGCACGCAGCTTTTCACACATCGCGGCGGGTTCAATCAGCGATTTACCGGCCAGATGGCCGCAGCGTTTGGGAAATTGCTGATCTTCGAGTTGGATGGCCGCGGCACCAGCGGCTTCCAGCTCAATCACGGTGCGTTCGACGTTCAGCACTTCGCCAAAGCCGGTGTCGGCATCGACGATCAGCGGCAGCGAGCAGGCCCGCGTGAGATAAGTGGTGTGTTGGGCTAATTCAGTCAGCGTGAACAATCCCACGTCGGGAAGCCCCAAAATGCCAGCCGAGAACGCAGCGCCGGAGAGGTACATCGCTTCGTAGCCGCAACGCTCGATGAGGCGGGCATAGAGCGCACTCGGCGCACCCGGCACTTGGAGGGTAGCGTCGGCGACAAGATCGCGGAGTTTTTTTCCTGGTGACATCAATGAAGAGGATAGGACCACGGCTAGGAAAGGGACAGAACTGGCATTAAGGCTTCAGAACGATCTTGCCGGCGAGAGTACCGGATTTCTGGAGCGTGTTTTCTTCTTGCAGCTTGTGGGCGGCGGCGGCCTGAGCAAGCGGTAGCACGCGGCTAATGTTCGCCTTTAGTTTGCCAGCCAGCAACCATTGATTGATATCGTCGGCACAGGCACGTTGCTCCGTCGGCGTGGCCTTGAACATCACGAAGCCGTGGAGCGAGCAGCCTTTGACATAAAACGGGCCGACGGGAAACGGCGGGCGGGCGTCGCGGCCAGCCATCAGGATGATTCGGCCGCGCTCGCCAAGATAAGAGACGATTTTGTCGAAGTCGGGCTCACGAACCGTCTCCCAATAAACCCGCAAGCCATCTGGAGCGAAGGCTTTGACGGCCGAGGCAATATCGTCTGTTTTGTAATTGAGGGCGGCGTCGGCACCGAGAGCCCGCAGAGCCTTCACCTTTTCGTCGCTACCGGCGGTGGCCATCACGCGAGCGCCGGTGATTTTGGCCATTTGCACGACCATCGAACCGACGCCGCCGGTACCGCCGTTAACGAAAACCGTCTCACCGGCTTCGAGCTTGGCTTCGCGAAACAGCCCCAAATGGGCCGTGATACCGACGAGAGCACAAGCGGCGGCCTCTTCGTCCTTAACGGCGGTGGGCGTGGGATAGAGCAGTTGCTCGTCGGCGGCACAGTATTCGGCAAAAGTTCCCTGACGACCCAGCAGGCCCTGGTTGGAGCCCCACACACGATCGCCGACTTTGAAGCGTTTGGCTTGCGGGCCGAGGGCCTCGACGGTGCCGGCAAGATCGCAGCCGATGATGAACGGTTTGGGAAGCTCCCAGTAGTTCGCGCCATTGCGAAGGTAAGTGTCGATGGGGTTCAGGGCGACGGCACCGACTTTGACGAGGATCTGCGAACCCGTGGGCTCGGGCTTGGGCAAGTCGTCGTATTGGATGGTGGCTTCGGCAGCACCGGTGGATTCGATGAAGGCGGCTTTCATGCGGTTCGTGAGGCGAAGTCGTATTGGGATGAGGAATTACGGATTGAGCAAGTGTTTCAGGCCGGTGACGAGCCGGTCGATTTGCTCCATATCGTTATACAGGTGACAGGACACGCGAATGTAGCGGTAGCCGCGAAAATCGACGATGGGTACCTCGATGCCTAGTTTTTGCCAGATGGTGTGTTGCAGCGGGTTGGCGACGGCACAAGTTTCGTTGGTCGTGGTGAGTGACAGCGGCACGTGAGCCATGCTACCGAACCAGGCGGCATCGTCGGGGACGATGGGATCGAGTTGAAAGGCGTCGGAAAGTTTGCGGCGGGAATATTGGGCAAGCCAGTGCGTGCGGGCACGAAACGCGTCGAGGCCGATGTTTTCGAGGAATTCGATGGCGGCGGGGATGGCGAGGTAGGCTACGGGGTTGCGAGTGCCGCTCCAGACGAATTCGTCGGACCAGGAATCGATTTTTGCGGGTGGGAGGCGGCCCCAACTGAGGACGGGGGGGCGGATGTTCTGTTGCTGCCGCGTCGCGACGTGAAGAAACCCGGAACCGAAAGGGCCGCAGAGCCATTTGTGGCAACTGGCGGCGTAAAAATCGCAATCGAGCTCGGTAATGTCGAGCGGAACCTGAGCAATGGCGTGGGGGCCGTCGATGGCGACGGCGATGCTGCGTTTTCGCGCTTGGTGGCAGATTTCGGCGACGGGGAGGATTACGGCTGTGGGCGAGGTGATGTGGCTGATGACGATGAGGCAGGTGCGGTTGGTGGCAGCGGCTAAAATCGCTTCGGTTGTTTCCTGAGCGGTGCGGAAAGGTAGTGGCAGCTCGACGATGCGGACGATGGCACCAACTTTTTCGCAGGCGCGCTCCCACATGCGGCGGACAGCACCGTATTCGTGGTCGGTCAGCAGTACTTCGTCGCCGGCGGCGAGTGGAAAGGAGTCGGCGACGATGTTCATGCCGACGGTGGCGTTTTCGGCGAAGATCAAATCGCTGCTGTTTGCACCGACGAAGGCGGCAAGGCGATCGCGGGCAGCTCGCCAAGCCGGTTCGAGCTGCCGCACGAAAAAATCCATCGGCTGGCTGTCGATGGCGTCTTGCCACTGTTGGCGAGTTTCGCGGACAGGGCGGGGGGGCGGGCCAAATGAGCCGTGATTCAGGTAGGTGGTGCCGGGGCGGAGGCTCCACTCGGCTTTGAGGGATTGCCAGTCGGCGTCATTGGTGGGGTCGAGCGGTTGCATGCGTCGTTATGTGGTAGCACAACTCCGCTTGTCAATCGAGGCGGCGCTTCTCAATCGAGCGCTTGTCAATCGAGCGATTGTCAATCGAGGCGGGCAATGCCCAGAACGGCCGATAGACATGGCCGAGGATGGCGGAGCGGGGGATGGCGGCGGGTTGCCAGTGGCGGCTGTCGATGGAGACGGGCTGATTGTCGCCGAGAAGGGCGTATTCGCGGTCGCCTAAGGGGGCGGGCGATTCCCAGGGGCGGGAAAGTCCCTGCGGGTCGAGATAATAGATGTCGCGCCAGACACGAAGATCGGCGATTTCGAGGTGGAGGCCGCGCGTACCGATAGCGAGCGGATGGAGAGGTTCGTTTTGAGGTTCGCGTGGTCGCTCGTAGGGATGACGGATGATGGTGCGGCCGTCGATGACGAGGAGAATTTGCTGGTCGCAGAGGCCGAATTCGAGACGCACAAAGCGGCGCGAAAGATTAGTACGGAGGCGCTGCGTAGTCAACGTACGATCGCTTTGACGAAGCGTGGCATTCTTTTGTGGCTCAATGGTTAGATCGAATCGTTGTTCGCCGGCGGTGGCGGTAAAGGTGAGTTGGCCTGGGCCGGAGGTGCGGAGGCGGCAGGAGAGGAGGACGTCGGTGACTGCGTTCAAAGGGCGGCGGGTTTCGCCTTGGTTGTAGCTGTCGTTATCGGTGATGAAGCTGGCGATGCCGCGACTGCGGGGATCGGCAGTGCATTTCCAATGTTCGTATTGAAGCCAGTCGATGGAGTCACCGCTGTTTGCGGGAGTGGCGTGGAAGCCGGAGAGAGTGGCTTGCCAAGAGGATGATTCCGTTAGAGGTCGCCACCTCGTGGGCAGGTCGGTTGATTTTTGCGGCCGAAAGGCGTTGTCGTGTACGAGCAACTGAATTGACTGGATTTCCGTCGGTGATTTGCGATTGAGTTTGCCGCTGAGAAATAGGTCTCCGTCTCGAATGGCCAGTCTTTCGCCCGGGAGAGCAGCGATACGTTTGACGGCGAGGTCGCGGCTGTCGGGAAGTGCGATCGCGACGACGTCGCCGCGCTGAGGGGAGGACCAGAGAAGCGGCCAGCGGTCGATGAGGACACGATCGGGAGGGAGCAATTGCGCCTGATCGAGCGAATTGTTCGTATAGCCGCAGTTGGGACAGGCGGCAAGGTTGTCGGATGGCAGATGCTCGGCGTCACAGGGGAAAATGAAGCGGCAGTCGGCGCAGATCACGTCGAAGTGCGTTCCACGAAGGTGCGGGGCCATTGAGGGGCCGTCGATAGTGACTCGGCGGACGATGCCTTGGATAAACGAGAGGCGGATGGCAACGAAAATGGCGAGCGCGAGCGCAGTGACGGAGATAAGGCGTTGGATGAAGAGGAGTGGGTTGGAGATGCGAATCGGCATGGATTGCGAGGTTTTATCGGCGGATTAAGCCGTGGCGGTTCGCCAACTTAGTTCATTTCAACGCAGAGACGCGGAGGCGCAAAGACGCAGAGGAGAGCGATGGTTGTGAAGGAGGTTGTCGGCACAGCCCAACCTACGAGGGCAGTTTGATGGGGACGAGTTCGGAGCGAAAGATGAAAAAGACCGCGCCGCACATGCAGAGAGCGGCCCAGAGGTAGTCGAGCTTGATGGGTTCGCGGAGAAACCAGATCGAAAATGGAACGAAGACGCCGAGCGTGATGACTTCCTGCAAGATTTTTAGCTGTGCCACATTGAAGGCAGTGTGGCCGATGCGATTGGCGGGAACTTGCAACAGATATTCGAAGAGGGCAATGCCCCAGCTCACCAGGGCGGCGATGTACCAGGCTTGATGGTTCATGCTCTTCAGGTGGCCGTACCAAGCGAAGGTCATGAAGACGTTGGAGGCGATGAGCAGCAAGATCGTCTTGCTTAAAACTGACATATCCACCTGGGCTCCGCGATAGCTGGGGAATGGTGTAACAAGTGATTCGTTATACCAATTCCAAAGTTCGTGACGAATCACGTTGTCGGTGCTGCTGAACCGATTGCCGATAACGCCGAGACGCGGAGGCGCAAAGACACAGAGAAATTATTGATCGGGAATGACCGTGGCACCGTCGTGGCGGACGCAGAGGAGGGTGAGAGTGTCTTGGGATAGCGATTGGCTGAGGAAGCGAGTGGAGCCGTCACCCATCGCGAAGTTCGCGCCGTTAGGGTGTTGGCTGCCAAAGGCACACATGCGCTGCGTGTAGAGCGTTGTTTGAAATTGGCCGGCTGACGCGTTGGCAGGAACGCGATAGTTGAGCGGTGCAGCGGCACTGAGCGTCACGTCGCCAGCGGCCAAGCGACCGCCGGAGGGAGCCCACCAACCGACGCTGGGCATTTTGTTTAAGGCCGTGCTGCTGCCGCCCCCGCCTCCACCGCCACCTCCACCGCCGCCGGCGGCCTGGGTTGCCAGGGCGTCGTGAACGGGGTCGGTGTGGCTGCGCTCGCCGAAGAGAGTCGTGTTGGAGAGGCCATCGGTGACCTCCGACATGCGAACGGGCTGGCCGGCGGGATTCGTTTCGGAGCCGGGGCCGATGACGCAGAAGATGCCGTCGTTGGTGGCCTGTAGCGGATCGTAGGATCGCGTGCCGCCATTCCCGCCGTAACTGGTGAGGGCATAGAACGAGCTGCTAGTGGCAACGGGGTTTTCGCGGACAAAGTCGGAGGGGCACATCAGCCCTTTAATCTTCTGGGCCGTCTTCGCGCTCGCCCCACCCAGCGTGTTATTCGTCGGATCGGTTTCGTCCCAGCCGGCGGCGAGGTTGGCCTGCTCCAAGTACGGCAGCAGCTTCACGAAGAGCGAGACGCCGCGATACTGGGGAGAGCCCGAGAATCGCATTTGATACACGCCGGGCGGAAAATTCTTGTTGATGTCGTGAAAATTGTGGGCCGCGAGAGCCAGTTGTCGCTCGTGATTGATGCACTGCATGCGGCGGGCCGACTCGCGGGCCATTTGCACGGCGGGGAGCAAGAGCGCAACGAGGACGCCGATAATGGCGATGACAACGAGAAGCTCGACGAGCGTAAACGCGGAGCGGATAAGCCCAAAGGCGGGGCGAAGCCGCAGGTGCTCATTGTTAACCACGAAAGGTGCTTTTTGTCGCTGGTTCATTTAGTGAGGGGCGGATCACGCGTTACGTGCTTGCTACTGTGGCGTGTGACATGATCCTGTCGTATAATGGCAGTATCATGCCTGAAACCGAGTATCTTGATAACCGCGTCAAATCGCTCCGTCAAGCACGTGGGTGGACGCAGGACGATCTGGCGCAGGCGGCGGGCTTGTCGCGAACCGGAGTGAGCGCGATCGAAGCGGCACGGTTGGTGCCGTCGGTCGCTGCTGCTTTGGGCTTAGCACAAGCGTTTGGCTGCAAGGTCGAGGATTTATTCGGACCGCAGCCGAAATACGAACAGGTCGAGTTCGCGTGGCTGCCGGTGGCGTTTCCGTGTCGCTATTGGATGGCGGAGGTAGCGGGGCGGACGCTGCTTTTTCCGTTGGAGAGCGGGCCACGGGGCGCGGTGCTGCACGACTGCATCGCTCAGCATGTGGGGGATTTGCCAGCTCCGAGCGATGTGGCCCGACGGACGCTGGTGCTGGCGTCGTGCGATCCGGCTGCCGGATATCTCGCGGCGGCTTATCGGCAGAGCGGCGGCTTTCGAATGCTGGTGTTTTCCCGGTCGAGCGGCGAGGCATTGTCGCTTGTGGAACAAGGCTTGGCTCATGTCGCTGGCGTGCATTTGGCGGCGGCCGATGATAGCCGCGGAAATGCGAAGGCCATCGGTGGCCGCGGGCCGAGGCACGATCTGGCATTATTGCGAGTCGCGCAGTGGGAAGAGGGATTAGCGTGTCAGCCGGGGGCGAAGATTCGTTCAGCCGCGGCTGCCGCGCGGGGAACGCTGCGATGGATCGGGCGATCGGCCGGTGCCGGAGCACGGCGTTGCCAGGATGAGCTGTTGGGTTCTCGGCGGTTGCCAAAGCATGTGGCCCGCGATCATCGCGGCGTGGTGGAGGCGATTCGGAGCGGGTGGGCAGACGTGGGGGTGTGTGTGCGACTGGCAAGCGAGGAGGGGCAACTCTCGTTTTTGCCCGTGGGAGAGGAAAATTACGACCTTTGCTTTCGACGCGAGCAGGCAGCGGATGCACGCATGGTGGCTCTCGTAAATACGATTCGCTCCAGCGAGTATCGAAAATTGCTCTCGGAGTTGCCCGGTTATCGTGCTCAGCCGCATTTGGGAGAAGTAGAAGATGTCGTGGGGCGTCGTTAGTCGATTTTGTTTGGCGTCTGTCATGGCGCTGGGGTTGTGTCGTGCGGTTTTTTCGCAGGACACGCCTAATGGGCCGCAGACAGTGCGCTGTGCGGCCGTGGGCGGCCTGAACGACATCGATTTCTGGCCACAATTGGCGGATCGCTTTCAACGGGGGACGGGGCATCGGCTGGAGCTCGTCGCCGTGGGGCCGAAGCATGCGATTGTTGAGGCATTCAAAAGCGGTGAGGCGGATGTCATTCTGATGCACAGCAGTGACACGATGATCAATCTTGTCGCCGATGGCCATGGCGAGCATCCGCAGCCGTGGGCGAAGAACGATTTTGTCATCGTGGGGCCGGCCAGCGATCCGGCAAAGATTAAAGGAGAGCGGGACGCAGTGGCGGCGCTAGCGAAGATCATCGCCAGTAAATCGAAATTCCTGCAACACGCCAGCAGCGGGGCGAATGAGCTGGTCGGTGATTTGCTGGCGGCTGGAGAGTTGGAGTTCGATGCGACTGCGACGATTCATTTGGCTGGTGATAGACAGCGGCAGATGCTGAAGCGGGCCGCGACCGAAGAGGCTTATACGCTGGTGGGCCGCATTCCTTACTTGAGCGGAAAACTGGAAACGGGCGGTTTGGAGATCATGGTGCAGGGGGATGAGCGACTGCGGCGGCCGTTTTTAGTGGTGACGGCGACAAAACGCGGCGGCGATGCGGTGCAGACGGCACGGCTGGAAGGGGCCAGACGATTCGCGGCCTTTCTGCGAGAGCCGGCAACGCAGGCGTTTATTGGCGAGTTTGGGAAGGGGCGTTATGACGCGCGGGCGCTGCTGTTTCGGGTTGTGGTGCCGTAGGCGGTGATATATTAGTCGAGCGTGAAGAGCGAGGTCATTTGTTCGCTTGAGACGTCGATCCAGGCAAGGTCGTCGGGGTCGAAGGCGATTTCTTCCTGAGAGGCGGTTAGGGTTGGGTCGGATGCGGTGCGCGTGCTGATGACGACGAGGCAGGAACCATGGGGGGCGGCCTCGATCGCTTGTTGAATGGCGGCTGTTACCGTGTTGTTGTGGCACGCTGGCACGGTCGCCAAACGTGCCAACAATTCCTGGCAAAAGGGGGGCGAAGCGGGGCCGGTAAAGCACTCGGCCTGGCGGCCAGCCAATGCGAGGGTGAGGCGGGCGTGACCGCGGAGGGAAATATCGTGTAGCGCTGAGGCGGTCATGCTGATCGCGAGCTCGGCCAAGGCTTCGTCGGAGGGTGTCGGTGCGGCCGGGAGCCAGGGATCGAGAACGATCGCCACGTCGCGGCTCTTGCGACGCTCGAATTGCCGTACGATCGGGCGGCCCAATTTGGCTGTAGTTCGCCAGTGAATCCAGCGCAGGCTGTCGCCGGTTTGCCAGGGGCGGAGGCCGTAATAATCGCCGTCGGTGATGCCACGCTGCGGATGTCGCCGCTGGTCGCCCAGGTACTCGGCCTCGATAAGATTTGCCCAAGCCGGCAGAAGGCGACCAATGCGCGGCGCGACAATCAGCTCCGCCTTAGCCGGCAGTGTGACCTGGCCGCGGACCAGGCCGAGGGGAAACCGCGTGCTGAGCCGCAGCGGGCCGAAGCGATAAATTCCACGGCGATAGAGCGTGAGACGGTAGGTGCCAATGGCCAAGCCACTGGCGGGCACGTGCGGCACGAGGGCCTCCGCCGTGATCGACTTGGCACGAGCGGAACCGCGATTTTCCACGACGCGCTCCAGGCGGTCGTCGATGCGCAAGAGCCAGGTGCTAAACCACCAGCGGGTGTTTTCGACGCTCAGCTCGATCGTCAGCGGCTCACCGGCGACAATTTGCGGCGGCAGACGCCGGCTGACGATCAATCCCGTCAGTCCCGCGATGACCAGCCGCCAATTGAAGATCAGCGGGCCGACCATCAAGCCGCCGAGAATGAGCAGCAGATTGCCGCTACGGAGGACGGCACCGCCGAGGACGAACGTAAGCAGGGCCAGGTAGTACCAGCCTTCACGAGTGAGCCAGGCGCGGCGGCGGATGGGCATACGACTAAGCACCAAGCAAGGTCGGACTGGCAAGCCGCTGAAAGTTTACCGCAATTTTTGCCGGGTGCGACGGCTGTAGTCCTCGAGAACGCGACGCTCCTGAGCGGTGAGGCTGGCAAGGCCGTCGTGGGCGACCTTGTCGAGCAGACGATCAGCTTCAGCGTCGAGGTCTTCGTAGTAGTGCTCGGGATCGTGAACCTTGAGCGGGGGCTTGGTTGCCATCCACCGCTGGCCAGACCGCATCAGCTTGCGAATGCCATCCATGCCGGGCAGTCGTCCAAAATTCCAGCCGAAATACCAATAGCCAATGGCGAGGCCCGCGCCGACGAGGTGGACATCGTAGGCGATGCCGCCTGTTAGCAGCGAGCTGCCCGAAGCGCCGAACAGATTGCTGACTATGATGAAAATACCGACGAGCCACGCCGGCACGGGAAAGAGAAACGCGGCCAACAGCGTCGCGCGCGGGTAGAGCAGGCAGAACAGGAGCGTGACCGCGGTGACACCGCCGGAAGCGCCGTAGCAGGTTATGAGCTTGATCGCGTCAGCGGCTTGTTCCGCTGACAGGCTTTGCGTGAGATAGAGATAGTGAGTTGCCGACCAGACCATCATGCCCAGGACAATGGCGACCAGGTAGTACCGCAAGAATTCGAGACGGCCGTAGCGTTCTTCGAGCGGCATGCCGAAGCAGTAGAGCCCGATCATGTTGAAGAGGATGTGGTTCAGCCCTTCAGCATGGACAAAGCCAGCGGTGAGGAATTGCCACCAGTAGAGCGGCCGCACGATGGTATTGGGGTGGACACCCAGAAGATCAGAAACGGTGTTTTGGCCGTTTGGTCCCCAGCCCGCCAGCACTTCCGCCAAGAAAACGAGACCGTTAATGATGATGAGCTTCATCACCATCGACGTGACATACGTCGATTGCGAAGAATCTCCGCGGTAGTAGTCTCGGTCTTGAAAGCCCATTTTTATTCCGTGGTTCCACCGACGGTAATTATTGGCGGCAATTGCAGGCCGGCAATTGTTCGCGTAATTCTACGCGGCGAGTCAAATGGGGGCGAGGGAAGGGGGCGGGAGGGAGTAGGAGGTAGGGAAATCAGTTAGGCGAGGATTTCGCGGATGACGTTAGCTTCTTGGACACCGGTGAGCTTGTGATCGAGGCCGCCGTAGAAGTAGGTCAGCTTATGGTGGTCGAGGCCTATCAGGTGAAGAATTGTGGCGTGCAGATCGCGGATGTGGTGGCGGTTTTCGACCGCTTCGTGGCCGAGTTCGTCGGTCGCTCCATGAGAAATGCCCCCTTTTACGCCACCGCCGGCGAGCCAATACAAAAATCCCTTCGGATTGTGATCGCGGCCACCGTTATCTCCCTGTGATACGGGCTGACGGCCAAATTCGCCCCCCCAGACCACGAGTGTCTCATCGAGCAGGCCGCGGCGTTCCAAATCGGTGAGGAGCGCGGCGACGGGGCGGTCGATTTCTGGGGCGTGAATTTTGAGGTTTTCTTCCTGGCCTTGGTGGGCGTCCCAATTCTCTTGCTGGTGGCCGCCGCCGGAATAAATCTGAACGAAGCGGACGCCCCGCTCGACAAGGCGGCGGGCGATGAGGCATTGGCGGCCGAACCAGGCCGGGCCGTGAGCGAGCTTGTGGTTCGTTGGCTTCGGCTCATTCAGCCCGTACATCTCGATCGTTTCGGCGGATTCGGTGGAGAGGTCGAGTGCTTCGGGGGCGGTCGATTGCAGTTGGAAAGCGAGTTCATAAGTGGCGATGCGGGCGGAAAGCTCGGAATAGCCGGGACGCGTGGCGATGTGCTCGGCATTCAGGGCGGAGAGGGTATCGATCTGGTCGCGCTGCATGTCGCGGCTGACGCCGTTTTTCGGCGCGAGATCGAGAATCGGCTCCCCTTGGTGCCGCAGATGCGTGCCCTGATAGGCAGCGGGCATGAAGCCGCTGGACCAATTGGCGGGGCCGCTGATTGGGCCGCCGCGGGGATCGAGCATGACGACGTAACCGGGGAGGTTCGCGTTTTCACTGCCTAAGCCGTAGTTAAGCCAGGAGCCCATTGAGGGATAGCCCTGAACGATGCGGCCGCTGTTCATCTGGATCATCGCCGAGCCGTGAGCGAAAGTGTCGGCGTACAGGCTTTTGACGATCGCCAGCTTGTCGAGATGCTGGTTGATGTGCTCGAAGCAGTCGGATCCCCAGTGGCCGGCTTCGCCATATTGCTTGAATGTGCGATGGCTGGCGAGGAGTTTTTGCTTTTGGATGCTGTTGCGGCGAATCTCGATTTGGATTTCTTCGCCGTCGCGTTTTTGCAGTTCCGGCTTGAAGTCCCACGTGTCCATCGACGAAGGGCCGCCGTACATGAATAGGAAGATGACGCTTTTGGCCTTGGAGGGAAAATGGGCGATGCGGGGGGCGAGCGGATTGACCGGCGCGGCGGGCGTGGCTTCGGCGGCATAGCCGTGCTTGGTGAAGAAGCCGTCTTGATCGAGCAGCGAAGCGAGCGCGAGGCCGGCGAAGCCCGCGCCGGCTTGCCAAAGGAATTGGCGGCGGGTGCCGGGGCACGTGGGGTAGGCCTCTGGCCCGCCCAGAATCATCTTCCGCTTGTTAACTGTCATTCTGGGGCTTTCCGAGTTCAGTCAATATAAACAAACTCGTTAAGGTTCAAAATCAACTTGCACAACTCGGCGACGGTGCGTTCGTCGTGGTCGTTCCAGCGCTGCATAAAGTTCAGCGATAGGTCGATTTCGCGCTGGCTCGGTTCTCGGCTAAGAGCAAATTCATAAATGCCTTCGACCTGCGACGACGGATCGCAGCAGGCGAGGCCTTTGGTCCGCTGAGCCAGCGCGGCCGCTTGATGGTTCATGAAATCGCTGTTGAGCATGATGAGCGCCTGCGGCGCTACGGTTGTGATGCTGCGGAGGGCGATGGGAGTGTCCGGGCTGGCTGAATCGAACGATTCCAGCAGTGGAACGCCGAGTGTGCGTTTGACGAAGATGTAAATGCTGCGACGGGCTTGCTGATCGGCGGGCGATTTGTCCCAGCCGTTACCGGGGCGCGATTGTTTCGCCAGCACCTCAGGCGGCAACGTCGGAAAGACGCCGCGACCACCCATTTGCAGGTTCAGCTCACCGCTGGCGAACAGGATGGCGTCGCGTATCGCCTCGGCTTCGAGACGGTGGAGGTTTTGCCGCCAGAGGAGGGTGTTGTCGGGATCGACGGATTGAGAATTAACGATTGCAGATTGCCGATTGGTGGTATTTGAATCTGCAATCTGCGATTTCAAATCTGCAATCTTCGATGACTGTCGATACGTCGCCGACTCTACGATTCGTCGTTGCATGCGCTTCACTTGCCAGCCGCTGTCGGTGAATTCGCTGGCGAGATAGTCGAGGAGTTCGGGATGGGAGGGCAGGGTGCCGGTGTGGCCGAAGTCGCTGGATGTGGCGACGAGGCCGCGGCCGAAATGATGTTGCCAAAGGCGATTGACGGCGACGCGGGCGGTGAGGGGGTTGTCGCGATTGGCGATCCAGTTGGCGAGGGTAAGGCGGCGGAGATGCGAAGATGCGGGAGGACGAAGCTCCTGCTGAGCCGCTGAGTCACCGCTGGCGCTTGGCTCGGTGGGAGCCTCGCCCTCCCATTTTGTGGCCACGCTGGATCGGCAGAGGACTTCGATAAACCGCGGTTGGACTTCTTTGGCGGGAGTGTGGGCGTTGCCGCGGGCGAAGACGAAGCTCTTGGGTGGTGCAGTGTCGCGCTCGCGAACGCAGAGGGTTTCGCCTTCGCCGGAGGGAAGCTGGCGGAAAATGCCTTCTTTATCGACGGGTTGGCCGCCGCCAACGACGTCGGCGACTTTGCCATACAAGTGAATGTTCTGAAAGAAGGCAGTGAAGCTGTAGTAATCTTCCTGGCCGAGCGGATCGAATTTGTGGTCGTGGCAGCGGGCGCAGCCGAGGGTGAGGCCGAGCATCGCGGAGGCGGTGGTGCTGACGATGTCGTCGAACTCATCGGCTTTGGCTTGCTTGCCGTCGTCGGGCTCATCGTCCCAAACGCCGAGACGGTAATAGCCAGTGGCGGAGAGGGAATCGTCGGTCACGGGATCGAGTTCGTCGCCGGCGAGCTGCTCAATCAGGAATTGGTCGTAGGGTTTGTCTTGATTGAGCGCGCGAATGACGTAGTCGCGATAGCGCCAGGCGAGGGACTTTTCGCTATCGCGCTCGTAGCCATTCGTTTGAGCAAAACGCACGACATCGAGCCAATGGCGGACCCAGCGTTCGCCGTATTGCGGGCTGGCGAGCAGACGATCGACCAATCGTTCACACGCGTCGGAGCGGCTGTCGTTCTCGAAGGCGGTAACCTCGTCGAGCGTCGGAGGAAGGCCGATGAGATCGAAGGAGAGGCGACGGATGAGCGTGCGGCTGTCGGCGGAAGGGGATGAAGCAAGTCCCTTCTCCTGCAACTTCGACGCAACAAATGGATCGATCGGATTCTGAATTCTGAATTCTGAATTCTGAATTTCCGGCAACGCGGGGCGTGTGACAGGTTGAAACGACCACCATTGGCGGTCGGCGTCGGTCACAACGAGGCTGGTTTTGCGTGGTTGCAGCGGTGCGTCGCTGCTGCCGGGCCAGGGAGCGCCGATTTTGACCCATTCGGTGAGCAGCTTGACTTGTTCGGGCTTGAGTCGAGCATCCGGCGGCATTTCGAGGCCGCCGTAATTGATCGCCTCGATCATCGGGCTCTTTTCCGGCTCGCCTGGCACAATGGCCGGGCCGCCGTCGCCGCCGCCGAGCGCGGCGGGTAGCGAGTCGAGCCGCAAGCTGCCGCTTTGCTTTTTCTCGCCGTGGCAGCGCTGGCAATTTTCGACCAGGATCGGCCGGATTTTTGACTCGAAGAATTGCGAGTGCTCGGGGGAAGGCTCGGCCGCGAACGAACCAACTATCGCGATGAGACAGAGTAGAGTGTGCTGTGCCCACCGAGCGAATCGTTGATAGAAAGCAATACAAATCACAATTTCAGATGGTGGGCAAAGCCCAACCCTACTTTGCAGGCAGCAATTCCTGAATTTTGGCGTCCAGCTCGGTCTGATCGACGCCGGATTCCCACTTCTTTATTAGCGTACCCTCGCGATCGTACAGTCGGTACTCCGGCAGGGGGCCAATACCGAAATCGGTCCAGGTTTTTTGGCCGGTGTTGTCGTGCGAGCTAATCAGATTGTCGAAATTGGCTCCCTGTTTGGCAAGGAAATCACGGACTTTCGCCTCGTCCTCGAAAAGATCAAAGCTGACGGAGATCGCGGCGAGCCCCTTATCGCCGTATTTCTTCGAGAGCTCAACTGTGTGGTGAAAATTCTCGACGCACGGCAGGCACCACGTGGCCCAGTAATCGACGAGGACGACTTTGCCTTTGTGCGAGGCGACAAGGTCGTTGAGGGTGGCGGCGTCGGCGCGGACGAGGTTGACTTTGGTCGTGGGAACCGAAGTTGGTGCGGGTGTGCAACCAAGCGTAATGGCAACTGCGATGGCCAGTGCGGAGCAGAGAATCGAGTACTGGGTACTTAGTACTGAGTGCTCAGTACTACATTGGCCTGCGACGCTCGCTCGTCCAACTTTAAACATGGAACTTTGAACCTAGAACTTGCCTTAAAAAAACGCCGCCCCGGTTTTTGGTGGGGCGGCGAAAGTGGTTCGTTCGCGAAAGAACGATCGTTAGAGCGTATTCCACGGGTGTGCAGCGTTAATTTCGCTGAAGTCGCGTGGAAACACATCGCCGCGAACGCTATTCGTCCGTGCGACACGCACTAGTTGGCGATGCCGCAGCCGACGGCGCGGGTCTTCGTGGTTTCAACCTTCTTGCCAGCGAGTAAAGCATCGACGGCGTCGGCGACGTAATTCTTGCTGGGCTTATTTTGATTGTCGTCGAACGCGCCGACGTAGGCGACGTGGCGGTCTTGATCGAGCACAAAGATGTGCGGCGTCACGCGGGCCCCATATTCGCTGGCAGACTTGCCGGTCTTGTCGAAGACATACGGGAAGTTGAACCCCTTCTCTTCGGCGCGGGTCTTCATTGCGGCCACGTCTTCCGTGCGCCGATTGGCGTTGATCGCGACGAACTTGACTCCCTTGTTGGCATATTGCTTCTGAAATTCCACGAAGCGGTCTTCATAAGCGACGGCGACCGGGCAGTTGTTGCAGGTGAAGCAAAGCACCACAACCTTCGTATCCTTCATATCGCTCAGGTTGTATTCCTTGCCGTCCACGCCAGGCAGAGCCTTGAACTCCGGCGCATGGGCACCGATTTCCAGCTCAGCCGGGTAAGCAGGGGCACATAAGGCAACGATTGCAAGGGTCAAGAACGCGCGGCGAATCATATTCAAACTCCTGAAAAGGAAACGGGATGCATGCTAGCAAAACAGCGGGCCAAAACGGCCCTGTCAAACCCTGATTGATACGCAAACGCAGATTGATACGGACGCCGCGAGCAAAAGTTCGCGGCTACTCTGGCGGGAAACTAACCGGCAGGCGGCTAGCGGAAGCCGCCAGCTACTGGGGCTGATTTTACGGTTCCGGGAAGTGAAGTCAACGCTTATAGAGCCGAATTGAAGGCCTTAATTGGCGTCCACTTGTTCGCCGCCATCCTTGGTAACAAGGGCAATCAGGGTGGCGATGGCGATGTTCTTCTGAGCCAAGCGTACCGAGCCGTCGACATAAGCGATGTTCGCGCCGGCGGGGTGGAAGCTAAAAACATCGCCGGAGAAGTTGTTGCAGTTGATCGCGCAGGGACCGGTGCCGATGCTACCACGGCCTGTATTGTCGGTTCCCGTGACGGTGATGCGATTATCGGCGTCTGCCCAGATAGAACCAGTGGCACCGGCGGGCAGCGGAGCGCTGCTCCGGTCGGCGAAGTAATGCAAGTGCCGGCCTGAGGCCTCGGAGTACAGCGTGGTGTTACTGGTGCCGTCGGTGATTTCGGCGAGGCGGGTGGTGCCGTTTTGCCGGAGTGCTCCCTTGTTGGGTACGCCAGGATAGACAGCCGCGACGAGCGGATTCGACCACGCGATTTCGGTGCCGGCCGAGTCCTTCTTAGTTTTGCCCTGCGCGATCGGTGCATAGTCGGCGACCCATCCCGTGGAGGTCGTGTTGATCGAGGGATAAGTGCCGGGCGGAGGAGCAAACGCCGAGTTGTTTGGGCCGATGTAGCTGGTCGCGTAAGTCACGACGGGGCTCTTGGCAGTGTTCGACGGGCACCGCAGGATTGCGAGCGGCATCGTCAGCACATTTGCATTTCGGGGATCGCTCCAATCGACATTAAAAGTGTACTGCGGGGCGATCGCGGCTTGCTCCAGGTAGGGCAGAAGCTGCACGAGGCCACTGCACCGGCCCTGCGTGCCGCCGGTGTTGCCAGGAGTCGGTACGGTGGAGGGATCGTAAGGGATGAACGGAAATTGGCTGTTGTTTTTGGTAATGGAATTGAACGGGAGCGCGCCGCGCGTGCTTTCAAAATTCAACGCGGCGAGGGCGACCTGACGGAGCTTGTTTGTGCAGGAGGTGCGGTTAGCGGCTTCGCGGGCGGCCTGCACGGCCGGCAAGAGCAACGCTACAAGCACGCCGATGATGGCGATCACGACCAACAGTTCCACCAGAGTAAAACCGTGTAGGGGCCTGGGGGAATTGGTACGCTTCCCCCTGGTAGTTCGCAGTTCT
>JANNTN010000265.1:0-3468 GCA_031394445.1 Anatilimnocola sp. | reverse complement strand
TGCGCAGCGCTCATCACGACATCGGCCGCCAAATCGTTATCCATTCGGCCAGCTGCAACGAACACTCCGCCTCGAACATTCTTGCTGAATGGGAGCCAGCTTCTCACCAGTTGGGGACTACCTGCGGCCACATTGAACGCGCGGACGGTGGCACGCATTCCGGAGCCAGAGCCCACGATGATTTCCTGTTTTCCACCAGTGGCCGCATCGCCGTTGGTATCACCCACGGCAACAGATGCACCACCAATAAACTTCACGTTGCCGATCGACTTCGGCGGGAATGCCAAAAAGCTGAGCGGAGTTCCACCGAACGGAGCGACCGAATTGTTGCGGATGTTGTTGGAAAACACGCGCACTTCCGTGCCGCCGTTCTTCAGCCCTTTGACTTCTTTGCCTTCACGGCTGGGGGTGACCACGATGTCGGCGAGGTCGTCGCCGAGCACATCGCCCACCGCCACATTCACTCCGCCGATGAAGTTGGCGGCGTAGGCGAGGAAACTGTAAATCGGTTGCGGTGCGGTGCTGCCACTCAGTAAATCGGCCAGGGCAAATATCTTGATTTGAGGGGCACGGCCGCGACCGGGAGCCGTGATGATTTCGGGAACTCCGTCCCCCGTTACGTCAGCCAGCGCGACGCGAGCCCCACCACGATACGTCGTTTCGTAGGCATAGAACTTAGCCAAACGATTGCCAGCCGCGTCATAAACCGCGACCGCCGGTTTGCCCTTGCTGGCTACCTCGGCACCGAGCACCAAATAGGGAGTTCCCACTGTGGTTTGCGCAGTGACCGAGACCGAGCTTTGATCGTCCTCCGTGGCAATTTGATTGTTGGGAGTCGAGTCGATGTCGAATTCCGCAGCCGCGATGACCTCTGCCGTATTCCGCGACATGCCGCTGGATGTCGCCTTAGCAATAATCTGGAGCGTGGCCGAAGCTTGTGCTCCCACTGCGCCGATCGTCCAAATACCAGTTGTGCTGTTATATGAACCCTGCAAAGTGTTGAAAGACTGGAATGACAAGCCTGCTGGCAACAAGTCTTTCACCTGCACATCGCTTGCCGAGCTTGGTCCGGCATTAGTCACGACGATAGTAAAAGTCACATTTTGATCGACGTCGGGAGAGTTGTCGTCAACAGTCTTGGTCAACGACAGGTCAATGCGTTTGGGCGCGACGGCTACCGTCTGTTGATCGTCCTCTTGCTGGTTTTGATTATTCGGACTGGAGTCGGGATCAAACGTGCCGCTGGCGGTGATCTCAGCCCTGTTCACGATGGCGGTGGGAGCATTGGATGAAACGGTAGCGGTAATCGTAAGTGTGACCGTGTTCGAGCCAGCAGTGGCGGCCAGATCGGGAATGCTCCAGACGCCCGTTTGAGTGGTGTATGCACCGCTGGAGGTCTGCACACTCACGTTGTTCAGCCCGACAGGCAGTACATCCGTCACGTTAATAGAGCTAGCCGCATTCGGGCCACTATTCGTCAGCGTAACGGTAAACGTGATCTGCTCGCCAATGTTGGGCGTGAGCGTGTTGGCGACCTTGGCAAGACTGAGATCGGCGGCGGGTGGAACGGTGATTGACGCAGTGGCTTGGTCGTCCTCAGTGGCCACTTGGTTGTTGGGTGTGGAGTCGGGGTCAGGCAATGAGTTGGAGGTTACTTCGGCTGTATTGGTGATTGTTGTATTAGAGACGGCGACAGTGCCGACAATCGTTAGCGTGAAGACATTGAGGCCGTCGGTCGCTGGAAGCGGGCCGATCAGCCAAATGCCGGTTTGCGAGGTGTAGGTTGTACCGAACGAAGGGGTGACCGTGACGTTCGACAATCCCGCCGGAATAAAGTCGGATATCTCGGCCGCTGGAATCTCGTCGGGGCCATTGTTCGTCACAGTAACCGAGAAGGTCACTTGCTGGCCGATATTGGCGGTGGAAGTGCTGACGATTTGGGTGAGCTCGAGATCGGCCGAATGAACACGGTCGTCGTCTAGAATCGTTCCCGTTCCCTGGCCATCGTCGATGATAGCCGGGCCTTGGATATTGCTAAGATTGACGAATAATGTTTCGCTGGACTCGGCCAGTGTGTCGCCGATGACCTTGACGGTGATGGTTTGTGTTAACAGCCCGCCGGGACTGAAGGTGATCTGGCCGCTGCGCGTGTCGTAGTCCGCGCCGTTGGTGACTTGATAGATTTCGCCGGTCAGATCAACGATGAACAGGTTGCCGGCCGGGTCTTCACCGAAGGACGCGATGGAGTTGATGACGCGCGGGCCCGTATCGGGGTTGAAGAGGCTGGTCCAATCGGTACGTTGACTGAATTGTGTGCCGTTGAAATTGGCGGGGCTGCCACCAGTAAAACGGAGCGACCAGATGCCTTCGGACGCATTGTCACCGAAGAAGTATTGGCCATTTAGTTCGGGGATGGGGCCACGATAAACATAGCCACCCGTCGCAGCAAAGCCTTGGAATAAGGCCGGGTTGCTTCCCCGCAAGTAATCATAAATCGGGTCGATGGCCCCCGCCGGTTTATTGCCACCCACCCCGCCCGTCGGTGTGGCAATCGTCCCTTCGCGCAGTCGCCAGCCATAGTTTTCACCACCAATGCTCGTGGCTGGCTGAAAATTAATCTCTTCCCGCGCGTTTTGGCCGACATCGGCAACCCACAAGTCGCCGGTAAGGTGATCGAAGCTCGGCCGCCAAGGATTTCGCAGCCCGTATGACCAAATTTCATCAGAGCCGGCAATCGCACCGGCAAACGGATTCGTCGGCGGAATGGCATAGTTCTTCGTCGCGTCGCTCAAAAAATCGTCCCCATTCACATCTATCCGCAGCATCTTGCCGAGCAGATTTTCGATGTCCTGCGCGTTGCCAACGCCATCCGTATGGCCGAAGCCACTGTCGTTGGAGCCGCCGCCATCGCCCGACGCGATATACAGAAAGCCGTCTGGCCCGAACCCGATCCAGCCGCCGTTGTGGTTGCTTTGCGGCTGCAAAAAACTCAGCACCGAGACACCACTGCCCGGATCAGCCAGATTGGGGTTGGACGCGGAACGGTTGAAGCTTTGAATTTGTGTATTGCCGGCAGAATCCGTGTAATTTACATAGAACAATCCGTTTGCTGAATAGTTCGAGTGAAACGCGAGACCCAACAGCCCCTGTTCATTCCCCGTGCTCACGCCGGGCACCGTCAAAAACGGTGTCGCCGGCAGCGTGGGCGGATTGGTCGTTCGGTCCAAAATGCGAATGTTGCCTGTGTGCTGTTCTACGACAAACAACCGGTTCATATCGCCCGGCGGTGTAGTGACAAAAACCGGCCGAGCCAAGCTGCTCGCGATTCGGTTGACGACCAGGCCTTTGGCGCTGTTGTCGGCGGTTGTGTAGTCAACGGTGACTCCGGCGCCACCGGCGGTGAGGCGGCGGCGAGCGGCGCCAACGGGCGCGGCCGTGAGGATGCGGCGGCGGCCGAGCGGGCGGGGG
>JANNTN010000260.1:0-1237 GCA_031394445.1 Anatilimnocola sp. | reverse complement strand
CTTGGTAGTCAACAGCTCCGGCAACAGCCTGGGCGGCGTTGGCAATCTTTCGACCTATCTCTCCGGCTTCACCAATCCCATCACCCAAGGCTTGGACGGAGCTAATTTCGTCTCAGCCGCGGTCCGCAACGAGTTTCAAAGCGGCGAAATCAACCTCCGCTACTGGGGCGACATGCCGCCGGGTCCGTTCGACGTGTCGGTACTGGTCGGTGCGCGGTACATCCGCATCGATGATCAATTCAACTTTGTCAGTCAGGCCGATCTGCCGGCCGGTCCGGGCACCACGGTCGATATGCAGACCAACACGGTCAACGACATGTGGGGCGCTCAAATCGGCATTCAATTCGACTGCCTGGTCACCTCGCGGTGGTGGCTCGATGTCGATCTCAAGGGTGGCCTCTTCAGCGATCGCGTGGACCTCACGACCTTGTCCAACGTCAACGGCACGCCGACGTTGATCACCGACACCCGCGACCGCACTGTTTGGATGGGCGACATCTCGCTGGTCGCCAACTGGCAAATGACCCCTTATTGGATCGCCCGCATCGGCTATCAGGCCATGTTCTTCAACGGCCTCTCGCTGGCCCACGAGCAAAACGTCGCCCCCCTCTTTGCCAACGCCGCCGGCGTGCTCAACGACAAAGGCAAAGCCGCCTACCACGGCCCCATCCTCGGCTTCGGTGCCAACTGGTAAGCAAGTAGGTTCCGACCGCCTGTAGGTTCCGACCGCCGGGCGGAACCTGATCTCGCAAACGATTCCGCCATCAGCCCCGTAGGGTGGGACCAGCGAGCTTGCGAGCGCCGGCCCACCATTCTTCCAAGGCTTTGCGCCATCAAACGCGGTCACTTCGTGCGAATTTGCGCACGATTTACTCCCGCCCCCCTGCTATATTCGCCTCCGACTGGCGATCAATTCCTCTTCACGCAGCGCCTAAACTCTACTGTAATACAAACATTCCATTTCCTTGCCTGGCGCGAAGATTTTCGGTCCACCTGAACTCATTGCATTTATCAGTGAAAATCAGTGTTTCATCCGTGGCTCATTTCCCTCTCCGTTTCCTCCGTTAGCTTCTGTTCAAATTCTTTGGTTCCGGCTTCGCCGGGCTGTGGCGTTCCATGACCACCTCCCCCCCTCTCCCTCTCCCCCACTCTCCCCCTCCTCTCGCCGCCCCGCGCCTCGCCTCCATCGACACCTATCGCGGCTTCGTCATGTTCCTCATGATGGCCGAGATCCTCC
>JANNTN010000218.1:0-3044 GCA_031394445.1 Anatilimnocola sp. | reverse complement strand
CATGGGCCGCCTCCGCCTCACCGGCAGCGGGGCCGAAGCATTTCTCGACCGCCTGCTCACGCGCAAAGTCGCCGGCCTCGCCCCCGGCAAGATTCGCTACTCGCTCGTCTGCAACGAAACCGGCGGCATTCTCGACGACGTCCTCGTCTATCACCTGCAAACCCGCGGCCGCGGCGACTATTACCTGCTGGTCGTGAACGCCAGCAACCGCGACAAAATTTATCAGTGGCTGCTGAAGCAGCGGCAAACCGGCGAAGAAGTCAACATCGCCGATAGCACGATTGAAACGGCCATGATCGCCGTCCAGGGCCCCGCCGCCATTGGCTTTGTGCAGCCGTTAGCAAGTGCTGAAATCGGTGCTTTGGCCTATTACACTGGCACCGAAATGAACGTCTGCGGCGCGGCCGCCATCGTCAGCCGCACCGGCTACACCGGCGAAGACGGCTGCGAGCTGATCGTTCCCGCCGAAATCGCCACCACCGTCTGGAAACAAGTGTTGTCCCACGGCCAAAGCGCCGGCGCAATGGCTGTCGGCCTCGGCGCTCGCGACACGCTCCGCCTCGAAGCCGCCATGCCCCTCTACGGCCACGAGCTATCCGAAGAAATCAACCCGATTCAAGCCGGCCTGTCGTTCGCAGTCAACTTAGAAGGCCGCGACTTTATCGGTTGCAATGCGCTCGCCGCCGCGAAACAAAATCCGCCAACTCAAGTCCGCATCGGCCTTGAGCTTTCCGGCAAGCGCGCCGCCCGCGAGCACTATCCCGTCTTTGCCAACGGCAATCCCATCGGCGAAATCACCAGTGGCACCTTCTCCCCCACGCTGCAAAAGCCGATCGCGATGGCTTTTGTCCCACCGCAGCATTCCCAGCCCGGCACCGATCTCACCATCGACATCCGTGGCACCACCGAACACGCCCGCGTAGTACCTCTGCCGTTTTACAAACGCCCGTCGTAACTATTCCCCACTCCTATTCGCTACTCCCTACTCCCCATGAACCACATCGACCTGCTCTTCGCCGAAACACACGAATGGGTCCGCATTAGCGAAGAAGGCGGCCGCAAGGTGGGCACGATCGGCATCACCGGCTTCGCGCTGCAACAACTCACCGACCTCGTTCACATGGTCCTGCCCAAAGTTGGCACGCACCTGAAGGCCGGCCAGCCCTTCGGCGAAGTCGAATCGGTGAAAGCGGTCAGCGACCTTTACAGCCCCGTCGATGGCGAAGTCATTGCTGTTCACAGCGAGCTGGCCGACAAACTCGAAACCCTCCCCAGCGATCCCTACAACACCGGCTGGATGCTCAAAGTCGCTATCAGCGACGAATCCTCGTTAAAGAAACTGATGGACACAGCCGCCTACGAAAAACAATGTGCTTCGGAAGGCTGATCGCCTGTCTTGTTCAGCATTCATCATTCTGAATTTTGCATTCTGAAATGCCCTACTTCTACAACACCCCCGACGACATCGCTGCCATGCTACAGGCGATCGGCGTCGGTTCGATCGAAGAACTCTTCGCCAGCATCCCGGCCGAACTGCGTCTCCAGCGACCGCTCGACCTGCCGCCGGCTCTGTCAGAGATGGAACTCGCCCAGCACCTACAGTCGCTGGCCGCAAAAAATAGCCACACCGGCCAGAAAGTCTGCTTTCTCGGCGGCGGAGCCTACGACCATTTCGTCCCGGCTGTTGTCGATGCCCTGGCGAGTCGCGGCGAGTTCTATACGTCGTACACGCCGTATCAGCCGGAGGTGGCCCAAGGCAACCTGCAGGTGATGTTTGAATATCAAACGCTCATCTGCCAACTCACCGGCATGGATGTCTCCAACGCCAGCTTGTACGACGGCGGCAGCGCCGCGGCTGAAGGCGTTCTGCTCGCCATGAGCGTCACCGGCCGGCCAAAGAAGGTCGTCGTCGCCGAAAGCGTCCATCCGCACTACCGCGAGATTCTCAATACCTATTTCGCCAGCATCGGCGCGGAGCTCGTCACTGTCTCCGCCGCCGGCGGCACCGTCAAACCCGCCGATGTCGCCGCCGCCGTCGATGGCGAGACCGCCTGCGTGTTATTGCAGCATCCCAACTTCTTCGGCTGCCTCGAAGACGTCGCGGCCATCGCCAAGATTGCCCACGACGCCGGCGCGCTGCTCGTCCAATCGTTCGATCCCATCAGCCTCGGCCTCTTGAAGCGCCCCGGCGACCTCGGTGCCGACGTCGCCGTGGCCGAAGGCCAATCGCTCGGCACGCCGCTGCTTTACGGCGGGCCGTATCTCGGCATCATGGCTTGCAAAGAGCAGTTCGTCCGCCGCATGCCCGGTCGCATCGCCGGTCAAACCGTCGATCGCCGCGACCGCCGCTGCTGGGTGCTCACGTTGCAAACCCGCGAGCAACACATCCGCCGCGAAAAAGCCACCAGCAACATCTGCACCAACCAAGGCCTCTTCGCCCTCCGCGCCGCCATCTATCTGGCCGAAATGGGCCCCCAAGGCATGCGTGAAACGGCTGAACTCTGCGTTCGCAAGAGTCACTATGCCAAAGAACGCCTCACCGCCGGCTCCCGTCTATCGACAGCCTTCGCAGTGCCCACCTTCAAAGAATTCGTCGTTCGCTATTCACAAGGCCGCGTCGCCGACCTGCTGGCTCAAGCCTCCGACGCCGGTTACATGGCCGGCATCCCGCTCGGCCAGTGGTATCCCCATCTCGACGATTGCTTCCTCGTCACCGTCACCGAAAAACGGACCAAAGCCGAAATCGACGGCCTCGCCGAAATCCTCTCCGCCCGCCGCGAATCCGCCGCCCCACGCCCCCATACGCGCCTCGCTAGCGTCGCCTTTTGATTGGCCGCCTCGCCGCTCGCCGAATAAAATACCAGCATGAGTACCGTCAACACCCAGTGGCAACACCTATCGCCGAATCCAAAGTCGGCCTATCACCAACTCTTCATCAAGGGGTGCCGCATCCGCGCCTGGTTGATCTATTGCGACCACATGGCGCAAGACCTGACGGCAGAGGAAATAGCCCAGGATCGCGATCTGCCGCTGGAAGTCGTGCA
>JANNTN010000215.1:0-6703 GCA_031394445.1 Anatilimnocola sp. | reverse complement strand
CCCTCTCGACGTATTTGATTGCGACGCCCGAAGGACACATCCTCATCAACAGCAGCTTTGAGGAGACCGTGCCGCTCATTCGCGTTGCGGTCGAATCACTGGGATTCAAGCTCCGCGATGTAAAAATCCTACTCGCCAGCCATGCTCATTCCGACCATGTTGCCGGCCACGCGTTGCTGCAAGAGCTAACGGGGGCCAAGGTCTATGTCATGCGCGGCGATGAAGGGCCGATTCGAACCGGCGGCGAAGGCCAATA
This sequence comes from Anatilimnocola sp., assembly GCA_031394445.1. Taxonomy (GTDB): domain Bacteria; phylum Planctomycetota; class Planctomycetia; order Pirellulales; family Pirellulaceae; genus CAYLLN01. Next base: position 6,447 of record JANNTN010000215.1, on the reverse strand, counting down.
CTTCTATAAAGACAGCCGCTGGAAGCCTTGCAAGGTCGATCGCGTTTTAGATGACGGCGATGAGGTCAAGCTCGGCGGCGTCACGCTCACCGCCCACCGCACTCCTGGCCACACTCGCGGCTGCACCACTTGGACGTGGCCTATTACCGAAGGGGGCAAAACCCACAACGTCGTCGTCATCGGCAGCCCGAACGTGAACGCCGGCTATCAGCTCGTCAACAACGCTGACTATCCCGAGATCGCTGACGACTTTGCCAAAACCTTCGCCACGCTCAAGTCGCTGCCTTGCGACATCTTCCTCGGTGCCCACGGCGACTACTACGGCATGCTGGCCAAGCACGAGCGTCTGGCCAAAGACCCAGCCGCGTTTATCGATCCCGACGGCTACCTCGCGTACGTGGATCTCAAAGAGAAGGCGTACCGCAAGACGCTCGCCGATCAATCGGCGAGCAAGTCCAAGCCAAATTAGCCACGAACGACTTGCGAAGTCGCGCGGCGCGGCATTACATCCGCCGTCCGTCGTTGGGCGGGCGCTGCCATTTCACCTGGTATTGGTCTTCAATACCGCGGAGCGACTTCATGAAGGTGTATTGGCGTTCTCCACCGGCGAGCATCAGAATTTGCTGATTCGCCCCCGACTCGGCAAAGAGAGCCTGCAAACGGGCATCGTCCGGTTCCTGGCTGATTACCCGGACAACATACACTTTGCTGTGCGGTTGATTCGGTGCTACGCCCGTCTCGCCCGGCTTGAGGGCAAACACGCCCTGCATGAACTCGCGGCCGGCCAGCTCAATATTCTCCACCGTGCTGAATTCGGGCTGTCCCATGCCAAAACCGCCTTGGGTCATCCACGAAAACGCTGGCGGTGTCACTACCTTCGTCCGGTCGGAAGCCACATCAGCCAGCGACGGGGCATTTTTCGCTTTTTCCGCCAACTGCTTCGCATCTGCCAATGCCAGTTCAAAAGCCTGGCGCGTCTTCCAAAACTCAATCACCTGGGCCCGCGCGTCCTTCAGCGTAACATCGGCCGGCTTCTCTTCTGCCGTTCGGAAATAGATGAAGTTCACGTCAGACTCGCTCGAGCGGGCATCGCTGGGCGAGTACAGCGGCTCATCTGGACCGAATGCCAGGTCCGCAAACGTCAGCATTCGGATCTGCCGGTACATTTGCAGAGCCTGCATGTCGATTTGCTGCACTTTCTGGCCAATCTCGTACTTGCCCACTTCGAACCGATCGACGAGCGGAGTCTCGCCAACGGGGAAGTTGTATTTCGCGGCGAGCGGAGCCAGATCGAGGTCTGCCGGCTTCTGGACGTCGGCGTTCTTTTTAACGCTCTTTACTGCTTCGTAGCGACGAAGCTCCTTACCATATTTTTCAATCGCGGCAGTGACCTCGCCCACGGCCTTCTTGCGTGCTTCTTCGGCAATCGGTTGTGCCAAGCGATTCAAAATCGTGTCGCGCACTTCGGCCAGTGGCTTGAACTTCTGCTCCTTCGGCTCCGTGGCGGCTGGCGGCGTTGTTGCCGGTGCTGCCAAATCAGGCGAAGCTGCTGGAGTGGCCGGCTTGTCTGTGGCCGCTGGTGCAGCAGGTTGCTCATCAGCTTTAGCTTCGGCAGTTTTGGCTTCAGCCGGCTTATTTGCTGGTTCTTGCTCGCCAGCTTCACAGCCGCCCTTATCGGTTGGTTTGGCTGCCTCGTCCGCGGGCTTTTCGGTTGTTGGCTTGTCAGCCTCAGGTGCCTCCTTGGCGTCTTTAGGCGCATCACTTGCCGGAGCTTCGGCTGGTTTTTCGGCCTTCGGTTCGCCTTCTTCCTTCTTTTCAGGCGTTGCCGTTTCCGGCGGCAATTCTTGAACCTTGTGGAGCCCTTGCTCGATGTCCTTCTGGTAGGCCTCTGCGATTTGCTCTTCTGTAATTTGTTTCTTGGCTTCATCCAAAAACGGAGTAAAGCTCGTCTTCAGGTACTTGAATGCCAGCTTGTGCGGCTTGTGAAACCCGGGCTCATCCAAGTTCGGGTTGGGATCACGAAACTTGCCTTCGTCAAATAGCTTTTGCAATTCCGCGGCTGACGGCTCTCCCTTGACTTTGTCAATGAAAGCGGCGACCTCGACCGGATAGGCCTCAATCGCGAGCTTGCGATTCAGCCGATTGAACATTTCAAAAGCTTCGCCGGGCGGAACGATCGGTCCGACGCCTTGGGCGTACAGTCCCGACATCGTCAGCATGCGGACATGCTGGGCGCGTAGCTCATAGGCCAGATGCTCAAACAACTGGCTGACCGAAAGGCCGGAGTTCGTGCCGCTCACCACTTCACGGGCAATGTCCAGCCAATCGCCTGCCTTTAACTCGGGCGAACTGAGCTGACGGAGATAGTCCTGCACCGCCTGCTGATCGACCACCAGACCCATCCGCTTGCCTTCTTCGGCCAGCACCATCGTTTGGATGGCGGTTTCTTCGGAGTTGTCTTGGGGAATCCCGACGTCAAAACCCTGCTGGGCCATTTGAGGGGTCAACGGCCGACCGTTGATAATCGGCCGTCCGCCCCGATCTAGGGCCGTTTGAATAACCGTGTACAGAAACCGATAGGCCAGTTCGTGCCGATATCGCAGCTTTCGCAATTCTTCGTCGTGAACCTTGCCCTTGGCCCAAGTGACCGCAATCGGGTTATTGTCCTCAGCCGCACCTCGACGGGCGCTATTAGCCATATCCAGCAAGGCGGAGCCAACGACGAACGTGATCATGCACACGATCGTCATCGCCACCATGATGTACTTGGTGTTCTTCCGCAGATAGTTCATGTACCGACTAGACATATCACCCTTCCTTCAGGTGGTTATTTCGCAGAGATTGGCGGAATTCCTGGCAGCCGCTGATTCATTTTCCTTAGCAAATTCGCCGGCCAGGGGCCTTAAGAAACTTGCGCAGATTGTAGGGGCAGGCGACGTAAATTCAATCCCAATCAGGACGTGCGGCAATCGCATCGCAGAGAGGTACGGTTGCCTACTGGCAGCCAAAACGCAACAATGCCGGCCACCGACGGGTGGCCAGAGGCAAAAAAAGTGAGCTATTTTGCAATCGGCGGGTGTCTGGCGGACTTTGTACCGTCCGACCGGCCCGCGTATTGCTGTAACCGGTGGCGATGATTCGCGCTGGAAGCGGATTCACCCAACCCGGTCGTTGCCCTATCAGGAACCGGAACAGAGCCGACCAGACGAATTATGGCAAAGCGTGCTGCATCAAAGATTTCGGGCGGAAAATCCCTTGTGATTGTTGAATCGCCGGCCAAGGCCCGAACTATATCCAAGTTCTTGGGTGATGATTACACTGTCGAGGCCAGCATCGGCCATATTCGCGACCTGCCGCAGGGGGCCAAGGAACTGCCGCAAGAATATAAAGGAGAGAAGTGGGCCTATTTGGGCGTCAATGTGGATGACAACTTCACGCCTGTTTATATAGTTCCGCCCGAGAAAAAGACCCAGGTTGCCAAGCTCAAGCTACTGCTCAAGGATTGCAGCGAACTCTATCTGGCGACGGACGAAGACCGCGAAGGGGAAGCCATCAGTTGGCATTTGTGCGAAGTTTTGAAGCCCAAGGTGCCCGTCCACCGCCTGGTCTTTCACGAAATCACTTCGCAAGCCATTCACGAAGCGCTCGAAAACCCGCGCAGCATCGACGGCGGACTTGTACGCGCCCAAGAAACTCGACGCATCCTCGACCGCCTGTATGGTTACGAAGTCTCGCAGCTTTTGTGGCGCAAGATTGGTCCCAAGCTGTCGGCTGGCCGCGTGCAAAGCGTCGCTGTGCGGCTGATTGTCGAGCGCGAGCGGCTGCGCATTGCCTTCCGCTCGGCTACATGGTGGGATTTGCTCGCTCGACTCGCTGCGGGGGAGGGTAAGCAGTTCGAGGCCGAGTTGGTTAGTGTCGGCGGCCGCCGCATTCCCTCTGGCAAAGACTTTGATCCCGCCACCGGCAACATCAAGGATTCGCAACTGGCTTTGCTCAACGAGCAGCAAGCCAGCGAACTGGCAAACCGCCTGATGCGTTCGCAGTTTCGTGTCACGAACCTGGAAGAACGGCCCTACACGCGCAAGCCGCCCGAGCCGTTTACCACGAGCACTCTGCAACAAGAGGCGAATCGCAAGCTCGGCTTTGGCGCGCGGCGCACGATGGATGTGGCTCAAAGGCTGTATGAAAACGGCCACATCACCTACATGCGTACCGATTCGACGAATCTGGCCCAGGTCGCCATCGACGCTTCTCGCGACCTTGTTCGCACCGAATATGGCGGCGAATACTTGCCCGATTCGCCGCGAGTCTATCGTTCCAAGGTTAAGAATGCTCAGGAAGCTCACGAAGCTATCCGCCCCGCCGGCCACCCTTTCGAACTGCCCAATGTCCTGCGCGACCAATTGCCGCCCGATCAGTTCCGTCTGTTCGAGCTGATCTGGAAGCGCACAATCGCCAGCCAAATGGTCGATGCCCGCGGCCGCACGATGACGATCACCATCGAAGCGGACGACGCTGTTTTTCAGGTCAGCGGCAAGACGATCGATTTTCCCGGCTTTCTGCGAGCCTATGTCGAAGGCTCGGACGATCCCGAAGCCGAGTTGGCCGATCAAGAACGCATTTTGCCCGCCGTTAAGGTCGGCGACGGGCTCAACTTCCAGGAGCTGATCGCCAAGGACCACACCACGCAGCCACCGGCTCGATTCAGCGAAGCCTCGCTCACCGCGGCCCTCGAAGAGCGCGGCATTGGCCGTCCCAGTACTTACGCCTCGATCATCGATACGATTCTCGAGCGACGCTACGTCTTCAAAAAAGGCAACGCTCTGGTTCCAACCTGGACGGCATTCTCCGTTTCCAAGCTGCTTGAGCAGCATCTACCGAATCTGGTCGATTACGAATTCACGGCTCAGATGGAAGACTTGCTCGATGCCATCAGCCGCGGCGAATCCGAAGCGAACACGTATCTCCAGACGTTTTACTTCGGCGACAATCAGAAATTGCCGGGCCTCAAGGCGCAGCTCGAAGCGAAGATTCTGTCCGTCGATCCGCGCGACCTGAGCCGTTTTACGCTGGGCCATCCACCCACCGGCGACGAGGTGTTCGTTCGCGTCGGCAAGTTCGGACCGTTCATCGAACAAGGCGAACGAAAGGCCAGCATTACGCAGGATATGCCGCCCGACGAGCTGACGCTTGAAAAAGCGCTCGCGATGCTCGACCAGGCCAGCGTGGGCGAAGAGCCACTGGGCATTCACCCGGATACGCACAAGCCGGTCTATCTGAAGCAGGGTCGCTTCGGTCCTTATGTGCAGATGGGTGCCGGCGACGAGGATGAAAAGCCGAAAAATGCGTCGCTGCTGCCGAACATGCTGCCGAGCGACGTAACTTTTGAAATTGCCTTGAAGCTGCTGTTGCTGCCCCGCACGCTGGGCGACCATCCCGAAAACAAAGAGACAATTGTCGCTTTCAATGGCAAGTTCGGGCCGTATATCAAGTGCGGCTCCGAGACCCGCTCGCTGCCCAAGGATGTTTCGCCGATCGATGTGAGTTTCGAGCAAGCCGTCGAGCTGTTGGCTCAGCCGAAGCAGCGCGGTCGCGGCCGGGCAGCCCCGCGCGAGCCGCTGAAGTCGTTTGAAAATTCTCCCGTTACCAATAATCCGGTAAAATTGCTTGAAGGCCGTTTCGGCAACTACGTGACCGACGGCACGACAAACGCGACGTTGCCCAAGGACTACACGCCCGAGTCGCTCACGTTTCAGCAAGCACTCGATCTCTTAGCGGAACGCGCGGCTCGCGGCCCCGCCACTCCTCGCGGTCGCCGCGGCAAACCCGCCGCCCCCAAGGCTGCCAAAGCCGCACCCGCCAAGAAGGCGGCGAAGAAGAAAAAAGCCGCCAGCGAGTAACGCCGGTGTGATATTAATCGGGAGGGCGAAGCTCCTGCTGAGCCTTGTGGCTCGGCGGGAGCCTCGCCCTCCCGTTTATCGCAACACAATTCTCCTCCAAGAAATAACAGCGGCCTGGTCGAGCATTTCGCTCGGCCAGGCCGCATGCTTGTCGCAGCCTCTAGGCCAACACGGTCCTAGCGGACCAGGCTCGTGCTGGCATGAACGACCCGACGTTGAGTCGGAATGTAAGCCGAAGGATCAACCACCGGAGCCGGCGGCATCGGAACCGCGTCGTGGCCACCGATCGAGGCACCCTTCGACGGGGCATCACAACCGCAAGCTGGGGCCGGAGCCGCACAGCTAGGAGCTGCACAGCTAGGAGCCGCACAGCTCGGGGCAGCAGCCGCACAACCGCAACCCTTGTTGCAGCCAGTGTTGCAGCAGCTATGGCAAGAGAACAACCGGTCGAGCAAGCAAGTGCGTTGGCACTTGTTGCACGAATTGCAGGCCGGCTTGCAGGTGTTACAGGTGTTGCAAGCAGGCTTGCAGCACTTGTTGCAACCGC
>JANNTN010000199.1:0-8563 GCA_031394445.1 Anatilimnocola sp. | reverse complement strand
ACGTACACCGGCAAACCCTTGGACAAGTCCCGGCCACCTCCGTTCTGCCCGCCCCACCGCCGACCGCATTTCGTCTCCAAGTTCAAACTGACCAAGTCCGCCCTCCCATCCGTCGCCATTTAGGAATCGTGGCACTAGTACGCAAGCAGCCTGTGTCATCGACCCAGTGAATTTACTAACGCGGGACAGCGCGCTGGCGTTCAGAACGAGACTACCTATAATTGACTGAGGCAATGAGTTGGCCATGACCGTTGCTGAGAAATTCCACTGCCTCAGTTGATCGTAGAGTCCTTAGCGAGGAAGCGGATGGATCGAACTTCGCGATGGCTGATCTGTCAGCCATGTGACCTATGAATTCATATTCGTTCACGTCCTATTTCGAGAACGAAGTTTTACGAAAACGACCCTACCTGACAAAGGAAATGTGCATTCGCGTAGTCGAGTTGCCGATTCGCGTTGAGCAGCAGGATGATGATCGATTCGATTTTGGGCTGCTATTCCTGAGCTTGATGGCCGGTATATAAGAGTTGTCACGCTGGCGGACAAGTTAACGATTCACAATGCATTTCTAGACCGGGAGTTCGTACCGTGAAGCTAAATTATTATCCGGACACGGATTCTCTTTACATTGATCTGTCCACTAAGCCGAGCGTGGAGAGCAGAGAAGTTTCCGAGGGAGTCGTCCTCGATTACGACGACGCTGGCAATCTTGTGGGAATTGACATCGACAATGCCAGTCGGAAGTTGGATTTGTCGGAGGTGGTGACGAATCGGATTCCAGTTGAATCGGCTGCTTAGTTTCTGACACGAATCTTGGCCATGCTGTAACAAGCTGAGAGTTCACACTGAACGATGCAGGCCGATTCTAGTATCTCGTTTGGAGACAATGTCCGCGTCCGTGTCACTAAGGTTACCGAGGAGCGTGGACTTGCTGGAATGTGCGGCCAAGTCTGTGGCGAGACTACTCCTTCGCTCACCGGTGTCGATGCTATCGGAACTCCCAAGACGGATTATGCAATTAACGTCTTTTTTGAAAGTCAGAAGAAATCTTTTTGGTTTTCCGCCGAATTGCTTGAGTTCATTGATCACGCTGCAGGTACCGAAATTACGCTGAACGGCGTTCCAAAGAAGTGGGTGCGTACCGACTCTGGCAGTTGGACTGAACAGTCCACGAAACCTTGGTGGAAGTTTTGGTAGCCACAACATTCAATGCCCAGTCTGAGCCGAAATCACTTGGACATTGTTGGCATGAGACGGGAATAAACGAGTCGATTCCCACCCCTCCCCGCAACTGCCATTAAGCGGATAAGCTATGGGGTTCCCTCACGGAAGTCCTCTTGCCGCTGGGTGGGTGCGATGCGATCTCTCTAAGCGTCGTGCGTGCCGGCTTATGGAAATATGCCTGCTTCGGATATCGTTATTAAGGGTGCCCGCGAGCACAATCTGCGCGATGTGTCGCTGGTTCTGCCGCGGAACCAACTCATTTGCCTGACAGGAGTTAGCGGCAGCGGGAAAAGCTCGCTGGCGTTCGATACGTTGTATGCCGAGGGGCAGCGGCGGTATGTGGAGAGCCTGTCGAGCTATGCCCGGCATTTCTTGGGGCAGATGCCTAAGCCGGATGTGGATTATATCGGCGGGCTGTCGCCGTCGATTTCGATTAGTCAGAAGACGGCGGGGAGCAACCCGCGTTCGACGGTCGGCACGATCACGGAGATTTATGACTTTCTGCGAGTGCTGTATGCCCGCGTGGGCCAGGGGCATTGCCCGCAGTGCGAGCGGCCGATCACGGCCCAGTCTCGCGAGGAAATTTTGGCGCGGATCGAGCAGCTTGAGGCGGGGACGAAGTTCAACGTGCTCGCCCCGCTCATTCGGCAGCAGAAGGGGGAATACAAAGACCTGTTCGAGGACTTGTTGAAGCAAGGGTTCGTACGGGCGAGGGTCGATGGCGAGGTGGTGCAGCTTTCCGATGATTTGTCGCTCGACCGACAGATGCGGCATGACATCGAGGTCGTCGTCGATCGACTGGTAATGAAGGGGGACGTGCGGGCGAGACTGGCCGAGGCGGTCGAGTTGGCGTTGAAGTTGGGGAAGGGGAATTTGGTCGTTGCGCTGGAATCGGCCGCCCCCTCGCCCCCTCGCCCCCTCGCCCCCTCTGATGATTCGGAGGGAGTGGGAGAGAGGGAGAGTGGGGGAGTGGGAGAAACGCGGAAGAAGAAGCGCGGGGCGGCTCGGGAAGGGGATGTTCTGTTTTCGTCGGCGTATGCCTGCACGCATTGCGGGCTGTCGTTTGAGCCGCCGAGCCCGCAGCTTTTCAGCTTCAATAGCCCGCAGGGGATGTGCCCGGAGTGCGATGGGTTAGGGGTGAAGTATTCGTTCGATCCGGATTTGCTGGCCGCGTTTCCGAAGGCGTCGTTCAAAGAAGGCTGCTTTGAGGTAATCGGCCCGTGGCAGGACCTGGGGCGATGGCGGCGGCACATTTATCAGGGTGTGGCCGACACGATGGAGCGGAAGCTGGAACTGAAGACCGGCACGCTGATGGATACGCCGTGGGAGAAGATGCCGGACGAACACCGCAAGATTTGGCTCTACGGAACGGGGAAGGAGCACATCACGTTCACCTGGCGGGCGGGCAGCAAGCCGATGATGTATGGCGGGCGGTTCGAGGGACTCGTGCCCGATCTGACGACGCGCTATAAGGGGACCAAAAGCAACACGCACCTGAAGCAACTCGAAAAATACATGCGGATGGTGCGGTGCCCGGAATGCAAGGGGCAGAGGCTGCTGCCGCAGGCGCGCGCGGTGAGAATTCAGGAGTCAGGAGTCAGGGGGCTGGGCTCAGAAAGCAGGGCCTTGACGCTGCCGCAGGTGTGTGGGTTGGCGGTGGGGGATGCGGCGGAGTTTTTCCAAGAGCTGGCACTGACGCCGACGCAGCAGATGATTGCGACGGAAGTGCTGAAGGAGATTCGCACGCGGCTGGGCTTTTTGATTGATGTGGGGCTGGAATATCTCACGCTCGACCGGACAGCACCGACGCTTTCGGGTGGCGAATCGCAGCGAATTCGTCTGGCGAGCCAAATCGGCAGCGGGCTGGTGGGCGTGCTGTACATCCTTGATGAGCCGTCGATTGGACTGCATCCGCGCGACAACGACCGGCTGCTGAAAACGCTGCGGCGGTTGAGAGACATGGGGAACACGGTCATCGTTGTCGAGCACGACGAAGAGACGATGTGGGCCGCCGATCAGATCATCGACTTTGGGCCGGGCCCGGGCGTGCGCGGTGGTGAGCTGGTCGTGCAGGGCCCGCCGGGCGAGGTGATTAAGGACAAGCGAAGCCTGACGGGCAAGTTTTTGTCGGGCGAGATGCAGATTGCGATTCCCGCTGAACGCGGCAAAGGCAACGGCAATTTTCTGAAGATCCTGGGCGCGACGCACAATAACTTGAAAGACGTCGATGTCGAGATTCCGCTTGGCAGTTTTGTGTGCATCACGGGTGTAAGCGGCAGCGGCAAAAGTTCGCTCGTCAGCGACATCATTGTGGAGACGCTGCATCGCGATTTGAACAAAGGCGAAGGCACGCCGGGAGCGCATCGGGCAATTGAGGGGCTGGAGCATCTCGACAAGCTCATCGCCATCGATCAGACGCCGATTGGCCGCACGCCGCGCAGCAATCCGGGCACTTATATCAAGGTTTTCGACGAAATTCGCGATTTGTTTTGCCAGTTGCCCGATGCCAAGCGGCGAGGATATAAGCCGGGGCGGTTTAGCTTCAATGTCGAAGGTGGGCGGTGCGAGGCGTGCGAGGGAAACGGCAGCACGCGGCTGGAAATGGATTTTCTGGCCGATGTGTGGGTGACTTGCCCGGTGTGCGAAGGGAAGCGGTTCAGCCGCGAGACGTTGGAGGTGAAGTTCAAGGACAAGTCGATTGCCGATGTGCTGGATATGGACATTCAGCAGCTTTTGGTGCTGTTCGAGAACGTGCCGCACGTGCGGCATAAGCTGCAAACGCTGCACGATGTTGGCTTGGACTACATCAAGCTCGGACAGGCATCGCCGACGCTCTCGGGCGGCGAGGCGCAGCGGATTAAGCTGGCTCGCGAGCTGGTGAAGAAAAGCACGGGCAAGACGCTGTATCTGCTCGACGAGCCAACAACGGGGCTGCATTTCGCCGACGTGCAATTGCTGCTCAAGGTGTTGCACGACTTTGTGGCTGCCGGCAACACGGTGCTGGTTGTCGAACACAATCTGGATGTGATCAAGACGGCCGATTGGATCATCGACCTTGGCCCGGAAGGGGGCGAAGGAGGCGGGCAAATTGCTTGCTGCGGCACGCCGGAGGAAGTGGCGGCGCATGCGGCGGCTCAAGGACAAAAAGACAAGGCGACAAGGAGACACGGAGATGAAAGCAACGGATTGTCTCCTGTTCCTGTGTTGCGCAGCCACACCGGCGAGTCTCTTGCTCCCGTTCTCGATGGCTCGTTTGCCGCGAAGATGCGCGAGGCGGCACTGGCGCTGAATGAAAATGGAAACGGAAAGAAGAGCGGTCAGGTCGAGCTGGCGACTCATATCGTGGTTCGTGGGGCGAAGCAGCATAACTTGAAGGGTGTCGATGCCCGCATCGAGCGGGATAAGATGACGATCTTCTGCGGCAAGAGCGGCAGCGGCAAAAGCTCGCTGGCGATGGACACGATTTACGCCGAAGGTCAGCGGCGGTACGTCGAGTCGCTCAGTGCCTACGCCCGGCAGTTTGTCGCCCAGATGCAAAAGCCGGCGGTCGATCATATCGATGGTTTGTCTCCCGCAATTGCCATCGAGCAAAAAAACCTGGGTCACACACCGCGCTCAACCGTCGGCACGGTGACGGAAATCTATGACTATCTCCGCATCCTGATGGCCCGGCTAGGGCAACTGCATTGTCCGGAATGCGAAATTCCCATCGGCACGCAAACGGCCGATCAAGTGGTCGATAGCGTGCTGGCCGAGCCGGCCGGTTCGCGGCTGTATTTGATGGCGCCGGTCGAGATCGACGTGGGCCAGCAGTACACGCTGTTGTGGGATCAGCTTCGCGCGACTGGCTACAACCGTGTCCGAATCGACGGCATAACGCACTCGCTCGAAGAAGTGCCGACGATCGACCGTCGTCGCAAGCACAAGGTCGAAGTCGTTATCGACCGTATCGTCGTGAAGCCGGAGAATCGCTCGCGGATCGCTGGCACGATCGAAAACGCGTTGGCGCTCGGCAAGGGCGTGATGCACATCACGCGCGTGCAAGAAGACGTGCCCGAGCAACGGTGGGAAACGATCGTTCATAGCCAGCACTTAGCGTGTCGAAAATGTGGCCGTAGCTTTGAACCACTGACGCCGCATAGTTTTTCGTTTAACAGCCCGCTCGGTTGGTGCAAAACGTGTGAAGGCCTGGGCGTGCAGGTAGGAGCCAATCCAGCGGCGCTGTTGCGCGATTCGAAATTGACGCTGGCCGAAGGCGTGCTCGATTTGTGGCCCAATTTGCAGTTGCCAATCGCCAAGGCGATGCTCGAATCGCTCGGCCGCGGCGCGGGAATTCCCCTTGATGTGCAATTTGAACGGCTGAGTGCCCGCCATAGACGGCACATCTTGCACGGGACTGGGGAGCAGTGGTTTGAGGTGCAGTCTAAAGTCCAAGGTCCAAAGTCCAAAGTTAAGAACGCCCTGGCATTTCGCTTTCAATTCAAGGGGCTTTATCCGGCGATCGATGAGGCGTCGCGACTCGCACCAAGCATGCGATTGAAGCTGGAGCATTTGGTGGGAGAGGTCGATTGTTCGACGTGCGACGGCAGCCGCTTGCGTGACGATGCGGCAGCGGTGCGGTTTCGCGGGCATACGATCGGCGAACTGGGCAAAATTTCGCTGGGTGAACTCGCAAGCGAAATTGAGGCGTGGAAGCTGAGCAAGTCGGAACAAAAAATCGCGGGCGAGTTGCTTCGCGAGATCAACGGCCGCGTGCAGTTTTTGCTGGATGTCGGGCTCGATTATTTGTCGCTCTCGCGCCCGGCTGCGAGCCTTTCCAACGGCGAGGCCCAGCGAATTCGGCTGGCAAGCCAGTTGGGCAGTGGATTGTGTGGCGTGCTCTATGTTTTGGATGAGCCGACGATTGGTCTGCACCCGCGCGACAACACGCGATTGCTTCGAGCGCTGCAAAAGCTCCGTGATCTGGGCAACACGCTGATTGTCGTCGAGCACGACCGCGAAGTGATCCAAAACGCCGACCATGTGCTCGACTTCGGCCCCGGTGCCGGGCGATTGGGCGGTCAGATCGTCGCGGATGCGACCCCGGACAAGCTTGGCAAGGCGAACGGCTCGGTCACCGGACCGTACTTGAGCGGTAAGAAGGCGATTGCGGTTCCGACGAACAGAAGGGTTCAGCAATCAAGAGATCAGAAGTCAGAAGTCAGAATTCAGAAAGGGAAAAAGGCTTCGCCGCCGGCTACTGACCTCCGACCTCTGACCTCTGACCTCTGCATCGAAATCACCGGCGCGCGGCATAACAACCTGAAGAACATCGACGTCAAGATTCCGCTGGGGACGCTGACGGCGGTTACGGGACCAAGCGGAAGCGGCAAGAGCACGCTGATCGATGAGATTCTGTATGCGGGAGTGGCTCGCAAGCTGCATCGCGCGTCGCTGGTGCCGGGCAAACACGATGAGATCAAGGGCTTGGAGCACATCAACAAAGTGATCCAGGTCGATCAGCAGCCGCTCGGAAATTCGCCGACGAGCAACCCGGCGACGTACACCGGGGCGTTCGAACTGATTCGGCAGCTTTTTGCCCAATTGCCCGAGGCGAAGTTGCGAGGCTATACGGCGCGGCGGTTCAGCTTCAACGTGCCGGGCGGCCGTTGCGAGGCGTGCGAAGGCAACGGCCAGCGGCGGATTGAGATGCACTTTTTGCCCGATGTGTGGGTGGAATGCGAAACGTGCCGCGGCAAGCGGTACAACCCCGAGACGCTGGGCGTCACGTTCCACGGCCACTCGATCAGCGACGTGCTCGACATGACTTGCGGTGATGCGGTCAAGCTGTTCGACAACATTCCCAAGATTCGCCGCATCTTGCAGACGTTGTGCGACGTGGGGCTCGATTATTTGACGATCGGCCAGGCGGCACCGACGCTCTCTGGTGGCGAGGCCCAGCGCGTCAAGCTCGCGGCGGAGCTTTCGCGGCCGGATACGGGACGGACGCTGTATTTGCTCGACGAGCCGACGACGGGCCTGCACTTCGACGATCTGGCCAAACTGCTTGAAGTGTTGCAGCGGCTGGTCGATCTGGGCAACACCGTCGTCGTGATCGAGCACAACCTCGACATCATCAAATGCTGCGACTGGGTGATTGATCTGGGGCCCGAGGCAGGCGAAGCGGGAGGGCAGGTAGTCGTCGCGGGTGTGCCGGAAGCGGTGGCCGCGGCAGGAAGTCCAAAGTCTAAATCCCAAAGTCCCAAGTCGCTTCGTTCGCATACGGGCGAAGCGTTGGCTCCGGTTTTGGCCGCGGGTCCGCATGCGGAGCGGAAGCCGTACAATCCGGCGGTGGTAGAGAAGAAGAAGGAAGGGGACCTCGACATTGCCGAGGTGGGCAAGACGGCCAAGATGCCGTGGGAGGCGGATGGCCGGAAGTGGCACACGCACGATCGCGTGGGGCGGACCGGAGAGCCGTGCCGTTGGGACGGGCGGATTTTGGAGCGAATCGTCGATCGGATTCAGGAGCTGGGCGATTTTTCCGAGACCGATTGGAGCCAGCGGAGTGTGGTCGAAATCTCGGCGGAGAAAAAATCGGACGGCTGGTTCTTTCATGCGATCACGGGTGAGACGTGGCTCCTCAAGTTGAAATTCCGCGTCTATCGGGGCACGTTCAAGCGCGATGAACTGCAAGGGCGGATTGAGCTGAAGACGCTGAACGAGTTGGCGGATTTGCCCATCTATGGCAATGAGCCGCGGGTGAAAGTGAAGACGCTCCGCGGGCCGTGGCAAGAGGTGGAAGTCCGCGTGCATTCTCTGGAGGAGATCGACACGCCGGAATTTTGGTCGTTTTTGGACGACGCGATCGCCGGCTTCGCAAAGTTCACGGAAAAGGCCGCCGTCAGCCCGGAGAATATCACGCCGTGGAAGGCGCTCGGACAGAAGTGGCATTTCCTCCGCAAGGGCTTTCCGCCGGGAAAGAATGTGGCGTGGAACATGGAGTTGCTCGAAGAGTTGTGCGAATTGCTGCAGGACGCCGCGCCCGAAGGCCAATTTCTCTGGAACAACCAGCAGCTCGTGCATTTCATGGTGCCGCAACAGCGTGAGCCTTGGGCGACGATTCAGACGAAGAAGCCGCATGCATTGTTGTTGCACTTGATTGGACCCAAGGGGCGATTTGGTTTGGGGCGTGTGGTCGAGCTCGGCGCTGACCGCGACATGGATGACACGCGTCCCAGCCACGATGTGGTGCGATTGCAGTTTGTGGAGGAGCAGCATTTGCATCGGGGGGATTTGGAGAAATTCCTGCAGGAACATCTCGGTTCGTTGAATGGCAAATGACCAATGACCAATGACCAAT
>JANNTN010000157.1:0-7423 GCA_031394445.1 Anatilimnocola sp. | reverse complement strand
GCCCTTCTGGCGGCGCTTGCGCTCCAGCCACGCCCAGATCAAAGCGGTCGCCATGGACCTGTCCCCCGCCTACCAACAGGCCGTGAGCAAACACTTGCCCAAGGCCATCGTCGTGTTCGACCGGTTTCACGTCGTCAAGCTACTGAACCAGAAGCTGACCCAACTCCGCCGTGAACTGTACCACCAAGCCACCAGCGACCTGAAGAAGCAGGTTCTCAAGGGGACACGGTGGCTGTTGCTCAAGAAACCCGAAAACCTCGACCCAGTCAAAGGCGAGCCAGGACGTTTACGCCAAGCCCTGCGGCTGAACGAGTCGCTGGCCACTGCCTACTATCTCAAGGAAGACTTGCGGCAAATCTGGGAGCAACCCAATCGGCGCGCCGCGCGGAGCAAGCTGCTCGACTGGTATCATCAGGCCCTGAGTTCCGGCATCCGCGTCCTCCACGATTTCGCCCGGACGCTGCTAAAGCACGCCAAGGGAATCCTGGCCTGGTATGACTATCCTATTTCCACCGGTCCCCTGGAAGGAACCAATTACAAGATCAAGACTCTCAACCGCCAACACTACGGCCTCCGCGACGCCGACTTCTTCACCCTCAAACTCTATCAACTTCACGAAACCAAGTACGCTTTAGTCGGATGAACCCATCTTTTGATTACAATCCTCGCAGCCGCAAATGAAAACTTCCGACAACGGTCCCCGCGAGTCGCGGGGAATACCCGCTAGCGGATGGTCCTCGCCTCGACGATGAGCCTTTTTACGGGTTCGCACTGCAATAGTGTCGTTGGCCTTGAACCATAGCCAGTCGGGAATAATTCGCAGATGCTCCATTTCACGCAGCCACATTTCACTAGGTTGCGCACGCTTCTGCTCTCGATCACCGGTGCTATTTTTCTTGACCGATATGGTTTCGCGGTAATCTTCCATGCCGCGATAGTGTTCGCACTTGATGAATGCAAGGACCTCGCGATCGGTCCAACTGCAAGTAGCGTCGCCATTAATACCAGGCAACTTCTTGTCGCGAAGAAAATCCCCAACCATCCATACCGGTTGGCCCGCTGCAAAACTTTCAAACGCCTCGTAAATCACTGGGACCCACGCTGGATCTACCTCGTCAAAGAAAGGGCCCTTGGCGGGCTCGCGCTCAGTTGCCGGATAGGACGGGATTCGCTTGTACCCCGGATGGAGGTGTCCCATCGCCGCGCCGGTCTCCCAGCGCTCAGCCTGATTACGCTTGATACGAAAAATTGTGTATTTGTTAGCTTGTGCGTGATGCCTCTGCGCTTCCCAGAGCGTCTCTTCCCACCGCTCACTCTCGCTAGTATCGACATAATCATTGAGGCAAATCGTACGGATGCCTTGGTCGAGCGCTGACCGAACCAACTGGCCGCACGGTCCCGGATCACGAACGAGTCGCGAAGAATCCTCGACCAGAATTAGGTTCCACAGTTTTCGCTCAATTCCATCGCGAACTTGATTCAAGCCCGGCCGCCAAATTTTTTCGCCAGAAATGCCCTCGTCGCTGATCACAGTATGTTCGTAGTCTGTTACTCCCAGCTGCTCCAGAAACCGGCGGCAATAAGAAACTTGTGCATCAATGGAGTGGGGATTCTGTTCGTCGGTGGAATAGCACGCGTAGATCAGCACGCGAAGGCCGACACCGATCAAAGCGCGAATCGGATGACGTACCCACGTGGTGCTAAAACTCGGCGTCGCCCGTTTCCGTTCGTAGCATTCGGCTCCTTTGACCTTCTTGGACATGACCGGCCTCCTTGATTGTGCCCCTAAATCCTCAAATACTCCGAGCGACCCGGCACCGCGCGTGTTGAAGCGATAAAGGCCAAAGCTGCATCGCGCGTTCAATTTCGCGCGTCTGCGTTTCTGGTCGCGTATGCGTGTAGATCGATGTCATGCCGAGAGCCCCACCGCTGCCGGTGAAGGTGTGACCGAGCGTCAGTTGCCGGATCAAGGGATCGACGTTGGCGTCCTGCAGCAGCGTTGCAAACGTGTGCCGCCAGCTCTTGGGGCACGTCGCACCTGCCAAGTCAAGCTGGCCGGCGATGCGAATGAATGAATCGCGGATGCGGTCCGATTTGGTGGTGCCGGCGTCCCTCCAGAAGCTGCGAGCAATTGCCGCTTGTTGGGATCGCGAAGGAGTTGTCGAGCGGCTCGCTTCGTAAGCGACCCGTTGTTCGACGGCGGCGGCCAGGCCACGGCGTGTCGCTAGCGCCAAGGGGCAAGCAGAAGAATCGAATTTCTCACGCCTGAACACGACTCCCGTGGTGCGAGATCCTATATAAGCTGCTTCAAGACGGCGACGATCTCGTCCATGAGCGGAATCGTACGTTCGCGACCCGTCTTGATGCGCCAGCCGAGTTCCGTTTTGTTGCGGATAAACATCCGGCCGCCTGCCAAGTCGAGATCCTCAATCAGCAGGTGGATCAATTCGCCGGGTCGGATGCCGGTCTTCGCGAGCGTGAAGTGGATGGGAAAGGACCAGGCATCGGCGGCACTCAGGAAGGCCAACTCGTTGGCGTCATCGAAGACAAACACCGACTTGGCGTCTTCAATCCGAAACTTTTTTCCGCCCAGGCCGCCGAAAGGGTTTTCTTTCTGCGTACGGGGGCAAATGCCGCTTCTTAGCTGCATAGCCGAACAAGGATCGGCACGTTTCGAGGATGAAGCGGATCCCTTTGTCCCGCAGCGGCCGGCGGGACGTCTGTGCATGGCCGTTGGGCGAAACCCGCAGCGTGCGGAGATAACGGACAAATTCCTCAGCATCAAGCTCGTGCGCTGGACAATTCACCCCCACCGTGCTGGCATAGTTATCTAGATGCTGGGTGGCTGAGCGATAACGACCGACCGTTGCCAACGACGACCGAATCACGTGCTCGTGATAGTCGAGAAACCGCCGCCGCAATTCACTTACGGGCAACGACACGAAGGAAAACAACGTCGGCACCTTGGCCGCCAACTGAGCGTTAATTTGAGCCGCCAGGCAGGCCGCAACATCTTCGGTGTCGGCGGCTCGCCACCGTATGACTCGGCCATGCTCACGGTAATAGAGCCACCAGCCGCCATGGTGCTGGTAATTGGAAACTTGGCCGACGCGGTCACGTCGGCACTCGCGCTGCCGAGATCGCCCCATTTGGGGAATACTCCCGATGCACACGTTGTGCACCAAACGTGCACCAGGGAGGTATTTAGCGAGCGCAGAAAAAACGCTAAGTCATTTTTTACAAATGACTTAGCGCTTCAGACCAACCATCATGAGCGGAGAGGGCGAGATTCCCTGGACCACTGTTGGCTGCGACTGCCCAATTGCCGTAACCACCGACATTGCAACGGCTTAGCTGCCGGTGGACGCGGGCACGATCTTACGCTGTTTACCCGGCTTTGCAAGCCAGACCGCTACAAAACCGCTACAAACTAAAATGGTCGACGCTTGATCGAACGCTTTGGCAGCGGGAGTGGATCGCGCAGCCGCTCTCCTCAGTCGATGGCCGGCGCATCGACAACATCTTGTTTGCTCCGTGAATGAGCCTGGAGCCATTGCTCAGCCAGGGCGTGGCCCAAAGCCTCCGCGAATTCCTTCTGCTCGCGACTGAGCGTTTCGGTGCCATTGGGTATTTCCGGGCCTGAATTGCCCAAAGGTCTGATCGGCATTGACTCTGACATTGGTTTCCCTTTCTTGATGTTGAGACCATATCGGCGATGAAAACACTCACGCCAACGTTTGGTCACAGAACACCTACGGTCGAACACCTCGTCGCACAATTACGGGGCGACAGTTCGGTGCGGCATCATTTGCAAGAATGAAATCGCAATCTCCGACAAACCGCCCGGCGGTTGGTGTGAGCAGCGGATGAGATAAGGTGCCGGCAGTGAATGGCACTTAAATCTCTCTAAGCCTATACGGCCATTCGTCTTTTGTAATTTTGGCGTGGCTCGCGCATGAGCTTGTAGGATTTGGGACGGCGTTTCTTGACGCGCGGCTCCAAGCGGTCGGGCCGATTGCCGACGACGTGGGTCGCGATGGCTGTGAGCAGTGTTTCGCACCAATCCGCCGTCGAAACCTTCGTGCTCAAGAGCGGCAGCAGGTTGGTAATCGTTTGCAACGCGCCTTTGAAACTCACCGTCCACGGCTCGACACCGGCCTGGAATGCTGCCACGGCCAGCAGTTGCCGGATCAGATTGTAGGCCACAAGGTGCATGGTGAACTCGTTGCGCACGCGGTGCGGCGTTTTGCAGCGCAGGTGGTCCATCTGGAGCACGGTCTTCAAGCTCCGCAGATGGAGTTCCGCTTGCCATCGCCGCCGGTACAAGCTGGTGATCTCGTCAGCCGGATACTGCTGGGCATCGAGTAACGTGGTGGCGATGATCAGCTCCTTGGTCCGAAAACCCTTCTGACGGACGAAGATGCGCACTTCTCGCAGGGTCATGCCGGCGGGCAAGGCGGCGTATTGTTCGGGACTCATCCAATCGGGACGCGGGGGCTTGCTCCACCAGATCAAATGGTCGCCGCGGCCCAGTCTGGTGCCGGTGCGAAAATCCGTCGCTCGCATTTGATGTTTACGAACGACGCTGTCCACGCCCCGTTGTTGGAGCAGAGCCAAGTCGAACCAGCCGCTGAAATAGCGGTCCGCCAGCACCACGTCTCTTTCCTGGAGCAGGCCATGCAGCGTGCGGAACAGGCTGTTTTCGCCGGTCTGTTTGCCTTGGTACTTGCCGATGGCCGCATTCAGAACTGTGCCCACCGCCAGAGAGAAGACCACGACGATGCGTGCGATGGGAAATCCGCAGCCACGTTTTTGGCCGGGCACTTGGGGATACTCGGCTTGGTTTTCCGGCGTGTCGGGCATGGTGATCGTTGAGCCATCCACGTCCAGAACGCGGCGCGAGAGCCAACGCCATTCCGGCGGAGCTTGCTCGTCCACCGAGCGGCCCGTCTCGCGCACCAGTTGTAAGCACGCTTCTTCAGGAATGCGCTCGCGAGCCATGCAATAGGCCCCCGTCTTGGCTGAACAGCGTTTCAATCCACGGGCCAGCCGCCAGCAAATCAACTGCGCTACGGCTTCGCGGCAGGAATGATCGGCGCTGAGGCACTGGGCCAAAAACACCCAAAGGGTGACCGCAGGCGAATAAATCCACCCCTGCCAAAACCATCTTGCCCTGCCAAAGGCTTCGTGGATACGATCTTCTGAAAGCAAGCCGGCAAAATACAAATCTCCTTGCCGGCGTGCCTCCGCCACGGCGCGACGAAACGCGACATCCATCTTCGGCCTCCTTGCCTTGGGGTGTAGTCAACACCACCACTAGGGCAAGGCAGGCCGTTTTTGTCCAGACAACTTCTTATCCAGCAATCACTTACGAAAGTTCAAGTGCCATTCGTGCCGGCAGTAACAAGAGGTAAAAGCTCAATGGTCGATAGCTATCTCGTCGCATCAAGAGATCATGACGCAAATTCGGCTGAAATTTAGGGCGGTTTTTCAGTCAACGCTGGTGTCCGCTAGGTAAACGCTTTGAGGCCGTTGCCGCCAGCTCGTCGGAAGGTTTGCGCCACTCGGGCTGCATTTTTCCCAACTAATCATGACGCGTTTTTCGCGGAGATTTAGCTTCAGAGCTCATTCACGGGCCAATCTGGTCGCCCGAAATGGCACTTTTAACGGACATGGCCAAGCGCGAAACCGACCGCCGACAAATGCAGACAGTTCGAGACGCTGATCCACGACAACTGTCTCAAAATAGGGTCGATTGTTGATTCGTCGCAAGAACCAGGCGGGGCTGACGACTTGATGACACGCGGAAGTGAATTGTCGCCGCGCAGTTAGCCTTCGACTCGCACCGGAAGCCTCTGGGCCGAACGCCGGGATTCACGCGCGCACTCGCGAAGCGAGTTCGTCGAGTGCAACCGCTTGTTGGGCCGACACGACTCAGGTGACAACATTCTTGGCGAGCGTCTTAAACCGTTCGCCGTTCTCTTCTCTAACCGTAATGGTCACATGGCCAGTCTTGCTGGTCTTGATGTCGCCTACGGTCCCCGACTTGCCTTTGTGCGTGCCTGCTACAACCGTGCAATGCACTCCATCTCTCAATTGCTTCGCCATTTCGATACCTCTATCGTTTCCCATGGATGATCCTAGCGACCATGCCATCGTGCAGCCCAACGACCCAAGCTCAGCGACCCGGCCCACGAGGGCGTCGGATTGCAACCAGAGCGCGATGGCCGGGTTCGCTGCAGCGCATGGTTAGACACGTCCTCATTTCTCGGCAGGGTAATAATACACTCGGGAAATGAGGCTGCCGCTGAACTCATAGACGGAAAGACTCGCTTGGGACTTCGGGCCAGACTTGCCCTGCCAAGCGGCGCGCTCCAGCGCTGCCACCCGGGACGCAGTGACCCGAGCCCACTCCAGCTCCGATTTGACGCTCGGTGTGGACTTGAAGTAGGCCGCCAAACTCTCGCGCAGCTTGGCCTTGCCCTGGGTCTCGACGGTGATCTTGTCGCCCGCCACACTGAGCCACTGGATGTCGTCGGAGACCATGCCCAGCATGGTGTCGATGTCGTGTTTATTGAAGGCCGACACGTAATCGCGAACGCGCTGTTCGTTCGTTTTCGGCGTCTCCACGGCGAAGGATTTGGGTGTGGTCATAAGGTGAAGGAGAGCGAAGAGGATGAGACAGGTTCGTGTGTGCATTGGTTGGTTTGATGGTGTGGTGGTCGAGCGGCCTAACAGGTATTCGACCGCCGAAGTGCGGTAAAATATTACCGCACTTTTGCGGCCGAGTATGGAACAGTCAACTCTGAAGTGTCATGCTACGAAATAAGTTGCGACGGATCGCCGGGTAAAATCCCTTGCTAGACCGCGCCGGAGGCCGTGCTATGCCGCACTTGCCACGTCAGCGATCCTACACGCGTCAATCTCCGCTCGCGACATCCAGCATCGGAGAGCCACGGTTTCTGGACGAGGTCGCCAATGCTTGCCGGGTCACCTTAGATGCACCGACGACGTGCGTCACAATTGGGTTGTTTTTCACCCGTTCCGAGGAAACGGTAGAGAATTTCGGAGAACAAGTCCCCGCATGCGGAGAAATTGTTGTCAGGGTAACAATTGAGGGGGCGGCGACTGGAGCGCGTAGTGCGCAGGGTACCGGCAAGCGCGGCTTGCCGGGTGTCCGGTTGACCGAGAGGTTAGGGCCTGGGCGCGTAATTACTGTCGAGACAAGGCTTGGCGGAGCCCAAACAGGATTAGGAAGGCGCCACAACCGCGCTCGACGACGGCTTTCTTTCGGCGAAAGACGCTGGCCGCACGCTCGCTAGAGAGAACGAGCGCCACGCTCCCATACCAGACAGCCGCGATGATGGCGACCATCAGCACCGTAACCGCCAACGTGGCTGACGAAGCGCCGGCCGGCACGGCT
>JANNTN010000153.1:0-3323 GCA_031394445.1 Anatilimnocola sp. | reverse complement strand
GCGGAAAAGAAATGCCCGCGGCCATTCCAGTGCTGGGTATTTTCTACGTTCACCAGCCGCACGTACGCTTCATGCACTAGAGCAGTGGCCTGGAGCGTCTGTCCGGGCTTCTCCTGCGCTAATCTAATTCGTGCCAGTTTGCGCAGCTCGTCATAGACCAGCGGCAAAAGCTGCTCCGCAGCGGCCGGATCGCCCGCTTCGATCTGCGACAAGATACGGGTGACGTCGGACATGAGGACGCGGCCGTGAAATGGCAATCGATGGGCAACCCGCCATTACGCTATCCATGGGAAGGCCAAATGTCGAGCTAGAGCACGAGCTGGCCGGCAAGATCGACGTTTCACAAAACGTTCGTTAGATACGTTGCCCTTCAGGCCATTGGAGCGGCGATCGGCCAATCGAGAGCGATTCCGACAAAACGTCTGGGTTCTCGGCGCGCAAATCGTGCGTCACAAAACGTCATCGAGCGAGTATTTCGGACGATCTTGACTGTCATTTAACCTAGTACTGGAATCGGGACGGGGTCATGATCATCCTGCCGCCAGAATCGCTCTGACGCGCTCACCAACCACTGTTTCCTGCCCAGGCTGGAGCATAAACACCGAGAGCAGGAACCCCGTCTCGCCGGTGCCATGAACGCGTGCCGTGGCAATGGATGGGCTACCCTGCGCCAGCTTCGTTTTCATCTGCTGCGGGCTCACATTCAGCTTCTGTTCATCCCAATGCAGGAGGAGATGCGGGACGTGGTTTTCGATGCGCGGAATAATGGTTTCCGCTTTGATGCTCGGAATGTCCTTGAGTGCTGCAACGATCACGTCAATCCGCCGGTTCCATTCCCGCTGTTCATCATCTGGATCGAGCCGCATGAACCGTTCGACCGCGGCCCACATCGCCACCATGTCTTCCTTGCTAACCTTCAGTCCTCGTCCGATGCTGCATCGCGGCGCTGTGTTGAGTTTCGCCGCTTCGATCAAGTCTTTGCGCCCCAACAATAAGCCCGCGTCCTGCGGGCCGCGGAGTGCCTTGCCACCGCTGAACGCGACGAGATCGAACCCCAGTTTGTTGTATTCCCGTAGGCGCTCGCGAGGCGGTACATCCGCTGCCGCATCTAGCAACGTTGGAATGCCATGACGCTGCGCAGCAGCGACCCAATCCGAGTTCGGAATCTTTCCATTCGGCTCGTGAAAGTTGTATGCCAGCATCATTGCAGTACGCGGATTAACGGCTCGGTCGAGATCCTCAAGGGTCTCGACGTCAACCAGCTTCACACCGCATGCTCGCACCTGCTGGTCATAGCAGTCGCGGTGGGAGTTTTGACGAATCACTTCGATTCCCAGTTCTGTCGGCAGTGGAAGCTGGCCGATGAGGCTGTGGTCGCGCCATGTAACGGCAGCCGCAGTGCCCACCAACATGGCGCCTGCCGCACCGGTCGTCACCAGCGCAGCCTCGACTTCGAGCAACTTGGCGATCTGCTCTCCGACTCGGTCCTGAAGCTCGAGCAGCGGAACGAAGTGCTTCGATGCAGCCGTCCAGGCGGCAACCACTTCCGGCGGCATGAGCGAGCCTCCCAGCGTGGTGATCGTCCCAGCCGCATTGATGATTGGCTTAACCCCCAGTAATTCATAGATGTTTGTATCGGCTGCCGCTGCTTGCGCAACGCACGATGAGGGAGTCAACATCCCGCCGATCGCCGCACCGCTCCCCGAAGCCAAAAGCGTCCGTCGATTCATCTTGTTCTCGCTCATGGTTGCATCATGCTTTGAAGGCTAGTTCCTACGAGAAAGCTTAGAATAAGTAAATCATAGCCATTCGACAGCGTCGTCTGGGCACGAGAAAACACCCAACGAGTGCGTCAACAACGTCTGAGAATCTCTCGGACGAACTCACGGCCCGCGGCAATATACGGTCGTATTTGGCATTTAACATGCTCAACGGCTTGTTGGGACTGTTACTCACGTTTCCTCTGTCTAAGGTGCCCAACGCCAGGAGAGCCTCAGACTACTTCTCACCCGCTGAAATCGCGTCCAGCTCTCCACACAGCTCCAGGGCCTTTATTGCTTCGATGGTCGCGATGTAAGTGATGTAGTGGAAATTCCCGCGATAGAGCGAATGCATCCACCACCGCCCACTCGCGCGCTGTTCGCGCTTCAACCATATCAGCCCTTGCTGGATGCGAGGGTCGGAGACGGGGACTTTGTTCTGCCGCATCAGCACAATGGCCAGTGCCGTCATGTAAGAGTCACTTTCAGGCTTGTCCACATCGGGAAGATTTTGGATGAGCTTAAGAACCGTCGGACTCATCTCAAAATGCCAGTCGTTGACCGGCGACATATCGCGGGTGCTCCAGCCGCCGTCGGCATGTTGTTTCGAGGAGAGCAGCGCTAGCGCTGCGTCGCGTTCAGTTTGCGAAACGAGTTCAGGCAGGTAATGGGCCAACTGCAGTTTTAGGACGCGATCGAAATCATTCTTCGGTGCTGCCGTTCGGAGCCAGTGTTTCAGTTTCTCGATACGCCGGAGCAGCGCTTCGTCATTTAGCCCCGCGACCCAACCCGGTGCAGCCGTGATGGCCCGTGCGGCTTGCAAAGAGAGTTCAAAGTCAGTTGTGATATGCGGGATTTCGACTTCGCCGTGACTGACGAATGCACCGCTTTCCGATTGCCGCTCGAACATGTCGCGCAGCGAACGCTCCGTTGCCTCAGAGAGCTTGCCGGTAACGTGCCGATCCCACTCGGCCAGCCCGGCACTCCGCCACACACTGTTGAACGTGCCCGGAAAGTATGCGTGCCCATCCTTCTCCGTTTCCTTGACCTTGATCACCTCCTTCGGCACCGCACTTATAAAACTCGCCTGTACCTCTTCGCTCGGCTTACCGAACTGTCGCGACCAAGCGGTGTATTCGGTCAAATAGGGGCCGGTCGTATGACAATTCACGCAGGCACGTCCGCGTGCCCAGCTTACGGCTCCGGTTTCCAAATACTTCGCGGCCAGCTTGATGGATTCCGGTCCAAACACCTGCACTCGAGATTCATCGGCTGAGGGAATGCTGATGCGGGTGTCTCCCAACTCATATTGGAAGGCAGGTTTCTGCGTTTGTCCGTACGACGCGACGCTGAGAGAATGAATTGCTAGCGCAACTTGAGCAACAAGAGTGAAGCGGGTTCTGTTCACGGATTTTTCCAAAGGAGGACGCTCGTTTTGCCCCGGACGGGATTTTAGCATCGCACAGACGCGTACCGCCGGCAAATAGATGCCCGCCTAACTCGGTGTCTCGGACCGACGCGCGCTAGAGATCGTTTGGCTTTGTGGCAAAATACGGTCGTTTT
>JANNTN010000145.1:0-3973 GCA_031394445.1 Anatilimnocola sp. | reverse complement strand
GTTAAATGACCGACAGGATCGTCCAACGACCGTTAAATGACCGACAGGATCGTCCGAGATACCCTCTCGAATACGTTTTCTGACGCACGATTTTCGTCCCGAGAACCCAACCGTTTTGTCGGAATCGCTCTCGATTTGGCGATGGGCGGTCGCTTGGAGTTCAAATGGCTTGAATGGCGGCGCATCAAAGCAACGTTTTCTGCGACGTCAACTTAGGCTGCGTATGAACGCACAAAGCTCGACATTTGCTCTGCGCGGGGGTAGCGTAACGGCGGTTGCCCATCGTTCGCCATTTGATGTTCTGCGGCCCCATGTCCGACGTTACACTCATCCTATCACAGATCGAATCCGGCGATCCGTCGGCGGCGGAGCAACTCCTGCCTCTGGTCTATGACGAGCTTAGAAAACTCGCCGCCGCCAAACTCGCTCACGAACAGCCCGGCCAGACGCTCCAAGCCACCGCGCTGGTGCATGAAGCGTATCTGCTGCTCGTTCAAAACGAGGATGGCCAGCACTGGAACAGCCGCGGCCATTTTTTTGGCGCCGCGGCGGAAGCGATGCGGCGAATCCTGATCATGAATGCCCGCCATCGCTACGCCGACAGGCGCGGTGGCAATGCCGCGCGAATTGAACTCGATCCCGACCTGTTCCCAGCGGCCGACCGCGACAGCCGGCTCCTGGCACTTGACGAGGCGCTAACCCGGTTGGAAGAGCTGCATCCTGAAAAGGCGCGCATCGTCAAGCTGCGGTTCTTCGCGGGGCTATCCATCGCCGACGCCGCTGCCGCATCGGACATCTCCGACGCAACTGCCGATCGCTACTGGGCTTACGCCCGCGCCTGGCTCCAGCGCGAAATGGCCTCCGGCGACGCCCAAACGTCCTGATTGATGCGACCGCCGATTTTTTCGAAAATTAGTGAGGCAAAACCGGCTGCAATTGCACACTGAGTAATACAGAGGGAGATGAGCCGGACCCTGCCGTTTTCCAGAGGTGTGCAATGCTCTCGTGCCTCGCGCGCCGCAGTGCGCTTTCCCGGCCAGGATTTACGCTGGTCGAGCTGCTGGTCGTCATCGCGATCATCGGCACGCTCGTGGCATTGCTGCTGCCAGCGGTTCAGTCCGCTCGCGAATCGAGCCGGCGAACCAACTGCTCCAATAACCTCAAGCAGATCGGCCTCGCGGCCCACGCTTTTCACGAACAGTATCAGCGTCTTCCTCCAGGCCACTTGGGCCCCATTCCGCACACCGACTACCGCGCGAAGCGGATGGACAACCAATGCCTCGGCACGCTGACCCACCTGCTGGCATACCTGGAGCAGGTTCCCGCGAACAATCTGATCGATACGAATCCCGAGCCGAACGTGGTCGGCCCCTATTGGACATCGGCTCGGACGACGCACGTCGGGGCGGAAGCCAAGGTCAAGTCCTTCACTTGTCCCGCGACGAATGTCTATGAGTCGCCGGAGTTTGTCGCTGCCGAACTTGGCATGTATGTTGATAGTCTGCCGGGCGTCGGCGGCAATATTGTTTTCGGCTGGCCCCCCACGAGTTGGGGGACCGGTTACGTGTTGACGTTCGGCCGGACGAACTACTTGGGCACTGCCGGCTACCTGGGCAACGTCCCAGGATTTGTTTTTAGCTCCGCAACTGCCCAGCAACTCGGCATTCCCGTATCAACTTCAACACTGAACTACGAAGGCGTGTTCGGCGCTCGCACCAAGACGCGCTTTGCAAGCATTATCGATGGAACCAGCAACACGTTCTTGTTCGGCGAAGCCCTCGGAGGAAAGTTCAATCGACGGCTGGACGTCGCGTTCACCTGGGTCGGCTCCGGTCCGCTGGCCATGCACAATGGATTGACACAGAACGGCCAGCCTGGCCGTCAGTGGTTTCACTTCAGCAGCGAGCATCCCGGCATTGTGCATTTCGTGTACGCCGATGGCGCCGTCCGCAGAGTATCCACAAACATCGACTATGCCGCCTACATGCGTTTCGGCGGCATGCGCGATGGCGGACAGGTCAGTTTCGACTCAGCTCAATAATCTGCGTGGTACGAGTCGGAGCCCGTCCATCCTTTCTCCCAGAGTGAACCAACATGCGATCCGCTTCATTGCTACTGCTTGGTTGCCTCCTCGTGCTTCCATTGGTCGGCTGCGGAAGGTCCGAGCCCGTTCGAACGACGGACGAATCGCAGCAAAGCCCGGCCATCCCTCCGCCAGACGCCAACCAGCCGCGCACATCCTCGGTCCCCATGAAGTAGGCATGCCATGAACCACCTCACCGAAGAAGAAATCTTTGCCGCGGCCATTCAAAAGCCCCTTGCGGACCGTGCCGCGTTTCTCGATCGGGTCTGTCCGGGCAATCCTACCCTGCGATCCCAAGTCGAAGCCCTCCTGGCGGCCCACGATAAGCCCGACAGCATTCTGGAAGTTCCCCCCGGGGCGGTCGCCACAATCGATCAGCCAATCAGCGAACGGTTGGGCATGCAAATCGGCCCCTACAAGCTCCTCCAAAAACTTGGCGAAGGGGGCATGGGAACCGTTTATCTGGCCGAACAGCAGCAGCCGGTCAA
Organism: Anatilimnocola sp.; assembly: GCA_031394445.1. GTDB lineage: Bacteria > Planctomycetota > Planctomycetia > Pirellulales > Pirellulaceae > CAYLLN01. The sequence continues at coordinate 1,402 of JANNTN010000145.1, read as the reverse complement.
ACGCCACGTAGCGCTCAAGATCGTCAAGGCGGGTATGGACTCGGCCCAGGTCATCGCCCGCTTCGAGCAAGAGCGGCAGGCCCTGGCGATCATGGATCATCCCCACATCGCCAAAGTGCTCGACGCAGGAACGACCGACAGCGGCCGGCCTTATTTCGTGATGGAACTGGTTAAAGGCATCCCCATCACCCGCTATTGCGATCAGGAACATCTCTCACCGAAAGAGCGCCTGGAGCTGTTCATCCCTGTGTGCCAGGCGGTGCAGCATGCGCATCAGAAGGGCATCATCCACCGCGACCTCAAGCCCTCCAACGTGCTGATCGCCCTCTACGACGGCCAGCCGGTGCCCAAAGTGATCGACTTCGGCGTGGCCAAGGCCACCAGTCAGAAGCTGACCGAGCGGACGCTGTTCACCGAGGTCGGCAGCATCGTCGGCACTCTGGAATACATGGCCCCCGAGCAAGCCGAGCTGAACAACCTCGACATCGACACCCGGGCCGATATTTACTCCCTCGGCGTCCTCCTCTACGAGCTGCTCACCGGCGCAACCCCCTTCAGCGGCCAACAGCTTCGCAGCGCCGGCTTCAACGAGATGTTGCGGATGATCAAGGAAGTCGAGCCGCAAAAGCCCAGCACCAAACTTTCTGCGTCAGCAGAGTTGCCCAGCATCGCCGCCAATCGCAAGCTCGATCCCAAGCGTTTGACCCGCCTGGTGCAGGGCGACCTCGACTGGATCGTCATGAAATGCCTCGAAAAAGAGCGGAACCGCCGCTACGAAACGGCCAACGCCTTCGCACTAGACATTCAGCGCTATCTCGACGACGAGCCGGTCGTTGCGGGTCCGCCGAGTGCCCGATACCGGCTTCAAAAATTCCTGCAACGAAATAAAGGTTCCGTCCTGGCGGCAGCAGCAATTCTCTTCTTGCTTGTGAGCGGAATCATCGGAACCTCGATTGGCTTGGTACGTGCGATCAGCGCCGAAGCCGATGCCCGCCACCAGCGCGACCAGGCCCGCGCAGCCGCCGAAGAGGAAAAAAAGGCCAAAGACGCTGAAGCGGCTCAGCGAAAACAGGCCGAGGCCGTTGCCAACGTGCTGGAATCGATGTTTCGTGGGGTCGATCCGCGCGAGACTTCCGACGATCTCAAGGGTGTCTTGCGGCGACATCTGGAGGAAGTTGAATCGAAACTCGACAAGGACTACGCCGGCGAGCCGCTGGTTCGGGCCCGCCTCAGGCAAACGCTCGCCTGGACTCACTTTGGGCTGGGTGAATTCACCAAGGCTTTAGCTCTGGTTGAAAAAGCCGCGGAAGAACGGCTCACGCTCCTGGGCCCTGATCATCCCGACACGCTGATTTCGATGAACCTGCTGGCCGGCTGCTACCAGACGACCGGCCAGCGCGAC
>JANNTN010000104.1:0-3035 GCA_031394445.1 Anatilimnocola sp. | reverse complement strand
TCGATGGGCGGCTCGCGGCATTGTTTTCCATCGCCGATCCGATCAAGGCGAGTTCCCGGCAAGCGATCGAGCAGTTACATGCCGAGAAAATTCGCGTGGTGATGCTCACCGGCGACAATCGGGCGACGGCAGAGGTGGTTGCCCGGGAGGTGGGCATCGATGAAATTGTCGCGCAAGTGTTGCCGGCTGGAAAAATGGCGGTGGTGACGCGACTGAAGCGAGAAGGGCATACCGTTGCGATGGCCGGCGATGGAGTCAACGACGCGCCGGCGCTGGCGGAGGCTCATGTGGGCATCGCGATGGGGACGGGTGCCGACATCGCGATCGAAAGCGCCGGCGTGACGCTCGTGAAGGGGGATCTGGTTCGCATCGTGCAAGCGATCAAGCTCAGCCGGGCGACGGCGAGGACGATTCGGCAGAATCTGGTTTTGGCGTTTCTCTACAACGGGCTGTGTATTCCGCTGGCGGCGGTGGGGATGATTTCGCCGATGTGGGCGAGTGCGGCGATGAGCTTGAGCTCGGTGAGCGTGATTGGGAATTCGCTGCGGCTGAGGAAGGCGTGAGGCTTGAGGGCGGAGCCGCCCCTTACCAATTGAGGGCGAGGAGTTGGGGGATGAGTTGGCGGATGGCGCGGGAGCGGTGGCTGAGGACGCGTTTGACGGCGGGGGCGAGCTCGCCGAAGGTGCGGTGGCACTCGACGACTTCGAAGAGGGGGTCGTAGCCAAAGCCGCTGGCTCCCACGGGTGCGGTGAGAATGCGGCCGCGGCATGTGCCGACGCTTTCGGTGCGGATTTGGCCGGTGGGATCGGAGAGAGCGGCGTAGCAGGTGTAGAAGGCCCAGCGATTGTCGGCGGAGATGCCTGTTAGTCGCTCAAGCAGTAACGCGTTGTTGCGTTCGTCGGTCGCGCCGGGATCGGAGAAACGTGCGGAATAGACGCCGGGCGCGCCTCCGAGGGCTTCGACAGAGAGGCCGCTGTCTTCGCCCAAGACCCACTGGCCGAGGTGTTGGGCTTGTTGCGCCGCTTTCAGCCGGGCGTTTTCAGCGAAGGTGGTGCCGGTTTCTTCGACCTCGAGGGCGGTGGGGAAGTCGGCGAGGGTTTTAAGCGTGAAGCCGTGGGGGGAGAGGAGCTCTTCGAGCTCGTGGAGTTTTTTGCGGTTGTGGGTGCCGAGGACAATCAATTAAGACATGAGCAGAATCTGTAACTGCTTAGCCGCATGAAGAAGCAAATGAATAGGAACCGCGGATGGCATAGCGGCCAGAGCCGCAACGAAAGAAGAGAAGGAACCACGAAAGACACGAATTACACGAAAACAGGAAGAGATTTAGCAGCGGATGACCGCGGTTTTCAACAAGTCCCGGCCATCGTGGCATGGGATTACCGGAGGACTTACGTCCCCCGCTCGCCGTTAAACATTACCGAAAGAGCGAGTTGTTCGCATTATAGGCGGCGGCGATGGACTGGCGAGGCACCTCGACGGGGAGGGGCTGGGGATCGAAGCGGATGCCGCTGGTCTTTTCGACGCGGGCGTACATCTCGACCTGGTTCGTGCCGGGCTTAGCCTTTTCGACCGGGCCGTAATCCTCCATCACCTTGTGGACGGCGGGGTTGATCTCGATTTTGCCGTCCTTTCGCGGCTGGCCGACATCGTCGAACGAGCCGATTGTGACGATGCTTTCGGTGCGATCGTGGAATTCGAAGGCTTCGATCCCTTTTTCGCGGAGGGCGGCACAGAGACGCGAGGCCTTGAGAGCAGCCTCGTCGATCTTCGAGATTTTGCGGGACTGCGAGGTCAGCCGTTCGAATTCGGCGGGCTTCATCGTATCGACGCCGCGGAAGGAGGCGACGCGAACGGTGAATTTTCCGGGGCATTTGAGCAGGCTGTGCGGCAGATCTTTGTTGAGATCGACCACGAAGGGATCGATTCCTTTGGCGACGAACAGCTCTTTTGGCAGCAGTGGATTGCGGCTGACAAAGGCCGAGCCCATCGGTCCTTTGGTTTTTTCGCTGGGGTTTGAACTGACCATCGTGTAGAGGGTTCGCAAGCCGACGAGTCGTTGCGACGTGCCCCCCTTCTTTTCCGGGTCGAGGCTTTCGGGCTTGGCGAATTTGAGCTGGTTCAGCAGTTTTTCGATTTGGGGATCTTCGATCGACTGATAATTGCCCACGAGCACGGCGATTTCCTCGAACTTGCTGTTTGAGAGATAACGCATGCGGCGAGGGCCTCCGTACTTGCTATAGCCCAGCCCATCGGTTGGTCGGGAAAAGTCATAGGATTGTCGGAATGTGAAAGCCTCAACGCGAAATCGCTGACGGAGCTCCAGCACCAGGTCGTGCGCTTGCTCTTCGGCGGTGGGGCCGACAAACGACGCGGCCATGATCATCCACGGGCCGTGCTTTTCTTCAAGCTCGTAGGATTTGGTCGGATCGGCATCGATTTTTTTGAACGGAACGAGCTTCGCCCAGGGTGGGTCGGCGACGGCGCGTTGCGATAGAGCGCTGGCCGCCAAGAGAACGAGACCCGCGGCGAAGTAGTTTTGCCTCATCGATGCCAAAGCGCGCAGCATATCCGGCCCTTTCCTTCCCCCAGCGAATGGCCGGGGACGATAACAAAGGGGCTACTTGCCCGCCAGAGCAAGTGAGCCAAAATGCAACATATGACGATACCGCGAAGCCGATCTCAGACGATCCTTGTCGCCGCTGCTACGATTGCAGTGCTGGCGGTGGGCTTTGTCGTCGTGCTTTCGCGCGTGGACGGCGGTCGGCTGGGTTTTGCTGGCAGGGGGCGCGAGGCACAGGAGGAGGGAGCTATGGTGCAGGTTCGAGTATTCAATAAGGCGGGTGAACTGGTGGGGCCGGTGGAGGTTGCCAAGCTGGCGCTATCCGACGCGGAATGGAAAAAGCAGCTGACGCCGGACCAGTTTCGCATTTTGCGGAGCAGCGGGACGGAGCGGCCGTTTTGCGGAACGCTGCTCGATAACAAGCAGGCGGGCGTTTACACCTGCGCGGGCTGCGGGCTTCCCCTGTTTTCCTCGC
>JANNTN010000003.1:0-7439 GCA_031394445.1 Anatilimnocola sp. | reverse complement strand
CGCGAGCCGCACGAACCGGACGATAGCCCCTGGAGTTAGCCATGATCCTGAACCCGACCGACCCGGATGTGATCGTCATCGGCGGCGGCCCGTCCGGTAGCGCCACGGCGACTTTGCTCGCCCAAAAAGGTTTGAAGGTCGAACTGTTCGAGCGCGATCACTTTCCGCGGTTTCACATCGGCGAATCGCTTATTCCCTGCACGTATTTCGTTCTCGAACGGTTGAACATGCTGCCAAAAATGAAGGGCAGCCCTTTCGTGAAGAAGTACAGCGTGCAATTCATCACCGACAAAGGCCGCCTCAGCGAGCCCTTCTATTTTGTCGAACATAAGCCGCACGAATCGTCACAGACCTGGCAAGTGCTCCGCAGCGAGTTCGACGAGACTATGCTCCGCAACGCGCAGGAGCACGGCGTTGATGTTGAGGAAGGCGTGCATGTCACCAGCGTCGTCTGGGAAGGCGATCGCGCCGTCGGAGTGAAGATCAAGCGCGAGGACGGCACGCAACAGGAAGTCCGGGCCAAGGTCGTCGTCGATGCCAGCGGCCAAGGCACCGTCATCATGGACCGCCTCAACCTCCGCGAATGGGATCCCTTGCTGAAAAAGGCCGCGCTGTGGACCTACTGGGAAGGTGCCTATCGCGATACCGGCCGCGACGAAGGGGCGACGCTCGTCCTGCAAATCGCCGGCAAAAACGGCTGGTTCTGGTACATCCCGCAGCACGACAACGTCATCAGCGTCGGTGTCGTCGCATCCTACGAATACCTCTTCAAGAACCGTCCCGGAAAAACGCACGAGCAAATCTACTTTGAAGAACTCGAGCGCTGCCCTGGCCTCAAGCCTCGCCTGGAAGGAGCTAAGCGCGCCGGCCCTTACCGCGCCGCCAAGGAGTACTCCTATCGCTCCAAAAAAGCTGCCGGCGACGGCTGGGTGCTAATCGGGGACGCCTTTGGCTTTTTGGACCCACTGTATTCGTCCGGCGTCTTGCTGGCTCTGAAATCGGGCCAATTGGCAGCCGACGCAATTTGCGACGGCCTGGCAAAAGGGGACACGACCGGCGTACAACTTGGCGTCTGGGAGCCGGGTTTTGTCCAAGGCATGGACCGGATGCGGCGGCTCGTCTGCGCGTTTTACGATGGCTTCAGCTTCGGCCGCTTTGTCAAGCGATTCCCGCATCTCAAGGGCCTCGTCACCGACCTTCTGATTGGCGACCTGTTCAAGGACGAAGTCGATCAGGTCTGGCCCGCGATGGATGCAATCTGGGAAGAAGTGCGGAAGCCGGAAGCGGCAACTGTCTAGGCAACCGTTATGAGCACAACGGCTTTATCCCAGGTTCTCCTAGCACTCGCGGCCGTTATTCTCCTTGGGCGTGTGCTGGGGATTTTGCTTAAACGCATCGGCCAGCCACCCGTAATTGGCGAAGTACTGGCCGGCATCGCACTCGGCCCCTCGCTATTTTCCTGGTTAGGTTACGACGCCTCGCCGCTGTTGCCCCCGGAGGTCGCACCCTATTTGTCGATCATCGCGCAGCTAGGCGTCATCCTCTACATGTTCCTTATCGGCTTGGAATTTAATCCCACCGAGCTCAAGTCGAACGCCAAGGCCGCCCTCGCCATTTCGCAAGCAAGCATCATCCTGCCGTTCGCACTTGGGGCAATGTTGGCGGTGGGATTATTTAGCCGTCTGGCGCCAGCAGGCACAACGCTGACGAGCTTCGCCCTCTTCATGGGTGTCGCGATGGCCGTCACCGCATTTCCCGTCCTCGCACGAATTCTGACCGACCGTGGCATTGCCACTACTCAGATCGGTGTCCTGGCGATCTCGTGTGCCGCGGCTGCGGACGTCACCGCCTGGTGGCTCCTGGCCTTCGTATCCGGCGTCGTGAAGTCCCAGGCGGGTGGTGCTGTCTATGTCGTCATTTTCTCCCTGCTCTATATCGCCGCAATGCTGATCCTGGTCCGTCCCATCGCTGCCCGCCTCATCAAACAGTCAAGCACCAAGGGCTTAAGTGCCACCACGGTGGCCATCGTCTTCGCTGCCCTGCTTCTGTCAGCCTGGACGACCGAATTCATCGGCATTCACGCTGTCTTCGGCGCGTTTCTGCTCGGCGTTGTCATTCCTCACGACAGCCACATCGCTAAGTCACTGCAAGCCGGCTTGGAGCAAGTTGTCACCGTGCTGCTCCTGCCGGCGTTCTTTGCCTTCACCGGCATGCGCACGCAAATCGACCTCGTCAACGGTTGGGAACACTGGCTCATCTGCGGGTTGATTATTCTTGTCGCTTCAGTCGGGAAATTCGGCGGCACACTCGCCGCCGCCCGCCTATCAGGCCTCGATTGGCACACCAGTTCCTCCCTCGGCATCCTGATGAACACCCGCGGCCTCATGGAACTCATCGTTCTCAACGTTGGTCTCGACCTCGGCGTCATCTCCCCCACTCTCTTCGCCATGATGGTCCTCATGGCACTGGCCACGACGCTTGCGACAACTCCGCTGCTGACATTACTCGAACGAAAATCATTGTCCGCATCCGTGCCAAGTGCCGCTTCCTGATTTGCCGGTGTGCTGTCAGCTTACGCCGCCACGCCTTTCGAAAATTGTTCTAGCAAGTGTGCGTATTCACCACTCGTGGCCAGCAGCTCTGCGTGAGTGCCTCGCTGGATGATGTGACCGTTCTGTAGGACAAGAATCTGATCCGCGCTGCGGATCGTGCTCAGCCGGTGGGCCACGACGAAGCTCGTGCGCCCGGAAAGCAGCTTGGCCAGAGCGCTCTGAATCCGCAGCTCGGTCAGCGTATCGACGCTGCTCGTGGCTTCATCGAGAATCAGAATTCGCGGGTCGGCCAGCATTGCGCGGGCAAAGCAAACGAGCTGCCGCTGGCCGAGCGAGAGGCTCGCCCCGCGCTCACCCACCTGCGTTTCTAGCCCCTGCGGCAGCGCCTCCAGCAAATCCAAACAATCGAGCTGCTTCGCGGCTGCAACAACCTCCACGTCGGTCGCATTCGGCTTCCCGACGCGAATATTGTCTTTGATTGTTCCGGTGAAGAGAAAATTCTGCTGCCACACGATACCCATTTGATGATGCAAAGAATCCCCTGTAACTCCCCGCGTGTCGTGCCCATCGATCAGCACTTGCCCTTGCTGCGGCAGATAAAACCGCGCGATCAAATTGATGATCGAGCTCTTCCCGCTCCCCGTCCGCCCCACCAACGCGATCGTTTGTCCCGATTCCGCCGTCAGATTCACTTCATGCAGCACCGGCCGCTCGGGGTCGTATCCAAATGTCACGCCCGAAAGCTCCACGCGCCCCTGAATCGGCGGCAGTTCGTAGGCATCATCAGAATCCGACCATTCCGGCTGTCGATCGAGCAAACCAAATACCCGCTCCGCACCCGCCATCGCCGTCAGCGACTGGTTGTATAGATTTCCAATAATCTGAATCGGGCTGAAAAAGATATTAGCCAGAAAGAAAAACCTGATCAAATCACCCGGCGGCATCTGAATTTCCGGCGATAGTACGCGATAGCCACCCACCAGCAAAATCGACGCGATAAACATCTGGCTATTCAGTTCCAGAAGCGGCATCAGCAGCCCCTCCAGCCGTACCGCCTTCATCACGTTTTCGCCGTGCCAATCGAGTAGGTCTTTGAAGAGGCCCGAATTTGTCTCGTGCCGCACATAGGCTTGCGTCACGCGCACACCGTTGATCGATTCGGCCAGTGTCGCCGTCAGCCGACTAAAACTCTCCTGCACTACGCGATAACCGACACTCAGTTTGCGACGGAAATAGCGATTCAATCCCCACAAAATCGGGCTCATCGCCACGACAACACTGAACAGAGCCCAATCGTAGTAGAGCATGATTAGGCCCGCGACCAGCATTTGGCCAACGCCCACAAGTCCGACAAACAGAACGTCTTGCACGCCCACGCGGAGCGATTCGCAATCGCTCGTCACGCGGCTGATGATCCGCCCGATCTTTGTCTTGTTGTAAAAACTCATCGGCATTCGCAGCAGATGCACGAAAATCTGCTGCCGCAAATCGTGAATCACTAACTCGCCCAGTTCCAGCGACAACCGCTGACGGAAATGAAAAACAATTTGCGTGCTGAATGTTAATGCCAGGACGCCAAACGCCCCCCACAAAATCGACGACAGCGGCGCGTGGTTGGCGATCGGCCCGTCAATCACTGCCCCAATGCTCCACGCCACGAGCGGCAACTGAATCGACCGCAAAATGACCATCAAAAACAGCCAATTGCGTTTCACTGCATACGGCCGCATATAGCCGATCAGCCGTGTGATCAGCCTCAAATCGAGCGGTCGCTTATCCGGCTCGCGATCATCCTCCTTGCGCGGCGCGGTGATCGTCAGCTTCTTAATCGCCGGCTGATCGACTGCCTTCGGCGGTTCTGTCGCTGCCTGCTCCAATCTCAACCCTTTCCCAGCAAGTGGAGACGCAGCAGGTTCAAGGCTGCCTTCGCAGCCCGCGGCCTTAGAATCTCGGGATGCCCCGCATAGGGAACTTGCTTGTGAAGATTCTGTTCGCCCGCAATCAGATTGACCGTCACCTGCCCCGGATCGCCCGATGCCGGCCCCACGATGAGATGAATGGTCGCGTTCGAGTTTTGAGAGTGCCCCGAGTCGCTCCAATCATCGCCGTTCGTACGCACCTGGCCGCAGCGAAACACGTCTTTTGAATCGCGTTCGGCCAGCCATTTTGAGATCAGACCCGCCGTCGCCCACTCGTCCACCACGAGCGTCTTCTTCTGCTCGCGTAAGAGTCGCACGACAGCATCAGCCAACTCGTCTTCTTCGTATCCGTAAATCAAATCGCCCAGGCATTTATGAATCGTATCGATCGTCGGTTGCATCGCCGCGCGGGCCGCTTCGGCCGTTTCACCTTCGGCCGTGACGCGTAGTGTGATGGTCGCCTGATTCACGGTGATACCAACCAGCGGATAGCGATTGCGGGCGATAATGTCGGGGAGCATCGCCTCCAAGTCGCTCTCGCCCACGCCAAAACATTTGATCCGATAGTGGGCGATGACTTTCTTAACGCCGATGTGCTCCTGAATTGCTGGTGCCACCGTTGCCGCCCACATCTCTTTCATCTCTGCGGGCACGCCGGGCAGAGCGAAAACTCTCGCCGGCTTGCCCACAGCACGAGGAATCGCAATGTCGATCCCTGGTGCCGACCCGTTTGGGTTATGAATCGGCCGGCTCCCCTGCGGAAACTGTGCTTGAACGACATTTGACGGCGGCATTTCGCGTTTTCGCCGCGCAAATAATGCCTTGATATGCGCCAACGAGGCCTCGTCCTGCACCAGCGACACGCTGGCAACATCCGCCAATGCCTGCCGCGTCAAATCATCCGCCGTCGGCCCCAAGCCGCCTGTGACCACGACGATGTCTGCCCGTTCACAGGCTTGGCGAAAGGCCAGCACGTTATCCGCGAGCTGATCGCCAACGGTCGTATGAAACGCGACCGGCACGCCAATCTCCAGCAGTCGTTCCGCGAGCCATTGGCTGTTGGTGTCCAGCCGCTGGCCGGTCGTCAGTTCATCGCCAATCGAAATAATTTCCGCTCGCATGGATTCTCCACAACTCACCACTCACTTCTTTCCCGCCCATTCTGCCAAAAACTGCTCCAAAAACTGCTCCAACACTTTGTGCCGCGCGGATGCGAGTTTTCTACCCGTCCCCGTATTCATCCGCTCCTTCAATAGCAACAGTTTCTCATAAAAATGATTAATCGTCGGCCCCGTGTTCTTCTTGTACGCCTCAAACGACGCGTGCGGCTCTGGCGGAACGGCCGGATCGTACATCGCCCGCCCTTTGTGCCCTCCGTAAGCAAATGCCCGGCCGATGCCGATGGCACCGATGGCGTCTAGTCGATCCGCATCCTGCACGCATTGCCCCTCGATCGTACTCATAGGCGTTTCGACTCCGGCTCCCTTGAACGACAGCCCCGCAATGATCGCAACGACGTGATCGATTGTGTTATCAGGTACGCCCAGCGACGCCAGCCACTCCCGCGCCGCCCGCGGCCCCGCGTCGTGGTCGCCGCCGGCAAATTTCCAGTCGGCCACATCGTGTAGGAGTGCCGCCAGTTCGACGACGAACAGATCGGCCTGCTCCTCGCGGGCGATCGTGAGGGCTACGTTTCGCACCCGCTCGATGTGAAACCAATCGTGCCCCGAACCCTCGCCCGAAAGCAGCCCCCGCACATGGTCGGTGGTTTTTTGTATGATGTCGCGCTCGTCAATCAAGCCAATACTCCCACGAAATTCAGGACCAACCGCTCATGGCCAAGAAAAAGAAATCCGCCGGCTCCAAAAACAACGACTCCAAAAAGAACAAGCGAATCATTCTCCGGGCTGGGGAGGCTCTCGTCGAGGCCGAGCCAGCGTGGTCCGCGGCTGAGCCGGAGGTGGTGATTGGCGAGCTCGACGGCCCCGTGGGCTATGCCATCGCCAGCCTGATCGGCAACCAGGCCAAAGGGCACACGAAGGTTTTTGCGATCCTCAACAGCGACGTGATGGTGCGGCCCACGACGCTGATGGTGAGCAAGGTCACCGTCAACAGCAGCAAATACACCAACATCCTGATGGGCACGGTGCAGGCCGCCATCGCCCACGGCGTGCTCGACGCGGTTCGCGCCGGCGATATTCCCAAGCGCAAAGTCGATGACCTGGGCATCATCATCTCCGTTTGGCTCGATCCGAGCATTCTGGAAGCCGAAGACGTGGACTACAAAATTCTCTTTCAAACGAACCGCGAAGCGACGACCAAAGCCATCCACAAAGCGATGGCCAACGAACCGACGATCGACTGGCTGCTGAAATCGCAGGACGAGGTGCCGCACTATTTTCACCAACTGGCACTGGAAGGGAAGCTGGATGGCTAAGTGCTCACTTTTTGTGAGCGCTTACACGGGCGATTTTCGTAAGTCATTTGTTAGTTGGCATTTGCGGAAATCAGTCGCCAGCGAAAACGCTCACAGTGAGCAGCTAGTGAGCGCTTAGCGAGGGCAGGTGAGCAGTTTGTGAGCCCCAGCGTTTGGCAAATTGCAGAGAATGCGATGAGTTGTCAAAGAGCGTCGCGCCAGATTGGCAGTGGCGCAAGGCAATCGGAAGCCAACCGCAAATTTTGTACCAATGTACACTTATTCATGATTTCGGCAATTGACCGCTAGCACTCGTCGCATTCTCCCTTCCGTTCAACCGCACAGCTATCTATACTCCCGCCCCACTGGTTTGATTTTCGCCGCAGCCGGGGGGCAGGGAGGTCCGTGGTGGCTGCTATCTTTCGTTGGAATGCTTTGGGACTGGTCCACTCAGCGGCGGTGACTGCTGCGCTGTTGCTTACAACATCGACGGCCAAAGCCCAAACCTCTCCCGGACTTTTGTCGCCACCAGGTGTGCGAGTCAGCACCAAT